>NZ_JBIUSS010000027.1:0-136364 GCF_044741445.1 Kitasatospora sp. NPDC088160
AACGACGCCGTCTCCGAGGTGAACCGGTCACCGGTGAGCTGCATGCCGTCACCCGAGTCACCGGCGAAACGGATGATCACCCGGTCCAGTCGGCGGATCGGCTTGCCGTGCCTCGGCGGCGAACCTCCCGGGGCCGTTGGATCGGCGGGCACGGCCGCACCGGGGCGTCCGTCACCGTTCCCGGAACGACCACCGTCGCCGTCCGAGCCGTCCACTGCCTCTGACTGATCGACCTGACTGGTCACTGCCGCGGACCTCCTCGAGGGCACACCACCGCGGGCGCGGCCCCGTGCCCCGTCCGCTTGGTGCACCTCCCGCATCCTATGCGCGGGCACTTGATCCCGGACGGAACTCCCACGTGCGGCGGGAAAACACCGGCCCGCGCCCGTACCGCACACGGGGTACAACGTCCGGCCGCCGGAGATCATTCCGCGTCCGACGGCCGCCCCCCTGCCCCCCTACCCCCGAGCCGCCCCCCGAGCTGCCCGGCCGCCGGGACGGCTACGAGTTGAGGTAGGTGAGCACCGCCAGCACCCGGCGGTGGTCCTCCGGGCTCTGCGCCAGGCCCAGCTTCAGGAAGATGTTGCTGACGTGCTTCTCCACCGCGCCGTCCGAGACCACCAGCTGCTTGGCCACCGCGCTGTTGGTGCGGCCCTCCGCCATCAGCCCGAGCACCTCCCGCTCGCGCGGGGTGAGGTTGGCCAGCACGTCGCCCTTGCGGCTGCGGCTGAGGAGTTGCTGCACCACCTCCGGGTCCAGCGCGGTGCCGCCCTCGGCGACCCGGACCACCGCGTCCGCGAACTCGCGCACCTCCGCGACCCGGTCCTTCAGCAGGTAGCCGACGCCCCGGGTCGAACCGGCCAGCAGCTCGGAGGCGTACCGCTCCTCCACGAACTGCGACAGCACCAGCACGTTCAGCTCCGGGTAGCGCCCGCGCAGCTCGACGCAGGCGCGCAGGCCCTCGTCGGTGTGGCTCGGCGGCATCCGCACGTCGGAGACCACGACGTCCGGCAGTTGCCCGGCCGCGGCCAGGTCGTGGATGGTCTTCACCAGCGCGGCGCCGTCCCCGACACCCGCCACGACCTCCAGGCCCCGGTCGGTGAGCAGCCGGGTCAGGCCCTCCCGCAGCAGTACGGAGTCCTCGGCTATGACGACGCGGCGCATGGTGACCTTCCCGGCAGGGCAGAGCTGACAGGGGCCAGTCTCCCCCATCCGGGTGAACACCCGGCCCGCCGTCCGCGGATCCGCCGGTCAGGGGCTGCCGCCCGCCGCGCCCCGGTCACATGGTCCGGATCGCCACCGCGTCGCAGAGCCCCTCCAGGGCCGCCTTCGCCGCGCAGTCCGGCAGCGGGGCGAGCAGCGCCCGGGCGTCCTCGGCCTGGCGCAGCGTCTCCCGGCGGGCGCGCTCCAGCGCGGGGTGGCGGCGCAGCAGCCGCAGCGCCTCGGCGTGCAGCTCGTCGTCGGCGAGGTCCAGGGTGAGCAGTTCGCGCAGCCGGGTGTCGGCCGGGTCGGCGGGGTCAGCCGGCATCTGCTCCAGCAGCAGGGTCGGCAGGGTCGGCACGCCCTCGCGCAGGTCGGTGCCGGGGGTCTTGCCGGACTCCTGGCCGTCGCTGGCGATGTCCAGCACGTCGTCGGCCAGCTGGAAGGCGATGCCGATCCGCTCGCCGAACTCGCTGAGGGTGTCCACCATCCACGGCTCGGCGCCGGCCATCAGCGCTCCTATCCGGCAGGAGACCGCGATCAGCGAACCGGTCTTGCCGGCCAGCACGTCGAGGTAGTGCAGCAGCGGGTCGCCGTCCGGGCCGGGGCCGCGGGTCTCCAGGATCTGGCCGGTGACCAGCCGCTCGAAGGCGTCGGCCTGCATCCGCACCGCCTCGGGGCCGAGGTCGGCGAGCACCTGGGAGGCGCGGGAGAACAGGAAGTCGCCGGTGAGGATGGCCACCGAGTTGTCCCAGCGGGAGTTGGCGCTGGGGGCGCCGCGGCGCACCGGGGCCTCGTCCATGACGTCGTCGTGGTACAGGGTCGCCAGGTGGGTGAGTTCGACGACGACGGCCGCCGGCACCACACCGGGCGCCCCCGGGTCGCCGAACTGCGCCGCCAGCAGCAGCAGCAGCGGACGGAAGCGCTTGCCGCCGGCCTCGATGAGGTGACTGGCGGTGATGGTGATGAACGGGACGTCGCTCTTGACGGCCTCGGCGAGCGCCGTCTCCACCGCGTCCAGTCCGGCCTGAACGTCCCGGGTCAGGTCGCGGTCCTGCACGCTGAGCCCGAAGGGTCCCACGACGGTCACGAAGACCACTCCTCTGTCCCTGGTCGATCTAGCGGCCTGGTCCCTGAGTGCCGCCGCTGGCCATACAGGCAGGGTATCCGGTCACGAGTGGATCACTGCACGGGCGTGCGGATCCTGTCATGATCGGGCCGGATGCCCTGGTCAGGGCGGCTGTGGGGGCAGTACTGCGGTGGGGGCGAATTCAGCTGGAAAACACGGGCCGGAGCCCCTCCGCCGGCGGGCCGGCGGCAAACGCGCGTCCGGACCGCGCGCCGAGGGCGCGGCCCGGACGGGCCCGGGGCGGCGGCGCCGCCCCGGTGGCGGTCAGCGGACGAACAGCGCGGCCTTCGACGCCAGGTCCAGGAAGTACTGCGGCAGCAGGCCGAGACCCAGCGTGACCAGCACCCCCACCCCGATCGCGGTCGCCGTGAAGGCGCTCGGGATCGCCACCGTCGGGCCGCCCGGCTTCGGGTCGGAGAAGAACATCAGCACGATGACCCGGATGTAGAAGAACGCGGCCACCGCCGAACTCAGCACACCGACGATCACCAGCGGCGTCGCCCCGCCGGCCGCCGCCGCCTGGAACACCGCGAACTTCCCGGTGAACCCGGAGGTCAGCGGGATCCCGGCGAAGGCCAGCAGGAACAGTGCGAACACCGCCGCCACCAGCGGCGAGCGCCGGCCCAGCCCGGCCCAGCTGGACAGGTGGGTCGCCTCGCCCTTGGAGTCGCGCACCAGGGTGACCACGGCGAACGCGCCGAGCGTCACGAAGGAGTACGACAGCAGGTAGAACAGCACCGAGGACAGGCCCTGCTTGTTGGTGGCGATCACGCCCGTGAGGATGAACCCGGCGTGCGCGATCGAGGAGTACGCCAGCAGCCGCTTGACGTCCTGCTGGGTGACCGCCAGCACCGCGCCCACCACCATGGTGAGGATCGCCACCCCCCACAGCACCGGCCGCCAGTCCAGCCGCAGGCCCGGGAAGGCCACGTAGAACAGCCGCAGGAACGCCCCGAAGGCCGCGACCTTCGTCGCCGCCGCCATGAAGCCGGTCACCGGGGTCGGCGCGCCCTGGTACACGTCCGGGGTCCAGGAGTGGAACGGCACCGCGCCGACCTTGAACAGCAGGCCGACCGCGAGCATCGCCAGGCCGATCAGCAGCAGCGCGTCACTCTGGGTGCTGCTCAGCTGCGCCGGGGTGGTCATCGCCTTGCCGGAGATCACGTCCGAGATGTCGCCGAGCTTCACGCTGCCCGCGTAGCCGTACAGCAGCGCGGTGCCGAACAGGAAGAACGCCGAGGCGAAGGCGCCCAGCAGGAAGTACTTGACGGCCGCCTCCTGGGAGAGCAGCCGGCGGCGCCGGGCCAGCGCGCAGAGCAGGTACAGCGGGAGGGAGAAGACCTCCAGCGCCACGAACATCGTCAGCAGGTCGTTGGCCGCGGGGAACAGCAGCATCCCGCCGACCGCGAACATGGTGAGCGGGAAGACCTCGCTGGTGGCGAAGCCGGCCCGGACCGCGGCCCGCTCCTGCTCGCCGCCGGGGGTGGCGGCGGCCTGGGCCGCGAAGGCGTCGGCGGGCAGGCCGCCCGCCTTGGGCTCCAGCTTCCGTTCGGCGTAGGTGAGCACCGCGACGACGGCGGCCAGCAGGATCACGCCCTGCAGGAACAGCGCCGGGCCGTCCAGCGCGACGGACTCCATGGCCAGCAGGTCGACCCGGGTGGAGCCGAAGCCCTGGGAGGCCAGCACCACCACGGCGACGAAGGAGCCGATCAGCCCGGCCAGGGCGAGCGACACCTGCGTCCAGTGCCGGTGCCGGCGGGGCACGAAGGCCTCCACCAGGATGCCGGCCACGGCGGCGCCGAACACCACCAGCATCGGGGAGAGCTGGCCGTACTCCAGGTGCGGCGCCGGGATGCTGGCGGTGTTGCCGCCGGCGGCGGCGAGCATGCCGGTGGTGCTCACTTCTGCTCACCTCCTGAGGTGGCGGCGACCGGGTGGGCCGGCGCCGGGTCGGTCTCGTGGACCTGCGAGAGCGTCGCGTTCACCGAGGGGTTGACCAGGTCGGTGAGCGGCTTGGGGTAGACGCCGAGCAGGATGGTCAGCGCCACCAGCGGGGCGACCACGGCCAGTTCGCGGACCTTGAGGTCGGGCATCCCGCCGACGCCGGCCTTCACCGGGCCGGTCATGGTGCGCTGGTACAGCAGCAGGGCGTACAGCGCGGCCAGCACGATGCCGAAGGTCGCCACGATGCCGATCGCCGGGTAGCGGGTGAACGTGCCCACCAGCACCAGGAACTCGCTGACGAACGGGGCCAGCCCGGGCAGCGACAGGGTGGCCAGACCGCCGATCAGGAACGTCCCGGCGAGCACCGGGGCGACCTTCTGCACCCCGCCGTAGTCGGCGATCAGCCGCGAGCCGCGGCGGGAGATCAGGAAGCCCGCCACCAGCATCCACGCGGCGGTGGAGATGCCGTGGTTGACCATGTAGAGGGTGGCGCCGCTCTGGCCCTGGCTGGTCAGCGCGAAGATGCCCATGATGATGAAGCCGAAGTGCGAGATCGACGCGTAGGCGACCAGCCGCTTGATGTCCTTCTGACCGACCGCCAGCAGCGCGCCGTAGATGATCCCGATCACCGACAGGACCAGGATCACCGGGGCGAAGGTCTTCGAGGCGTGCGGGAACAGCCCGAGGCAGAAGCGCAGCATCGCGAAGGTGCCGACCTTGTCCACCACGGCGGTGATCAGCACGGCGGTGCCGGCGGTGGCCTCGCCCATCGCGTTCGGCAGCCAGGTGTGCAGCGGCCACAGCGGGGCCTTCACCGCGAAGGCGAAGAAGAAGCCCAGGAACAGCGCCTTCTCGGCGGTGCCGGACAGCTGGAGCTTGCCGTCGGCGATCGCCGAGGTGAGGGTCTGGAGGTCGAAGGTGCCGAAGCCCTGGTCCTGCGCGATCACGTACAGGCCGATCACGGCGGCCAGCATCACCAGGCCGCCGAGCAGGTTGTAGAGCAGGAACTTCACGGCCGCGTACGAGCGCTGGCGCGCCGCGTCGGGGCCGCCGGCCCGGTCGCCGAAGCCGCCGATCAGGAAGTACATCGGGATCAGCATGGCTTCGAAGAACACGTAGAAGAGGAAGACGTCGGTGGCGTAGAAGGAGACGACCACCATCGCCTCCACCGCCAGGATCAGGGCGAAGAAGCCCTGGGTGCGGCGCCTGCCCTCAAAGGTGCCGTCGGGAGAGGCAGGCCCCGGGTCGGCGTCGTGCCAGGAGGCCAGCATCACCACCGGCACCAGGACGGCGGTGAGCAGGGCGAGGACGGCGCCGATGCCGTCCACGCCGAGCGAGAAGGTGATGCCGAAGGAGCGGATCCAGCTGTACGACTCGGTCAGCTGGTAGCGATCGCCGTGCGGGTCGAAGCGGGTCGCCACCACGGCGGCCAGCACCAGGGTGACGACCGAGACGCCCAGGGCGACGGCCTTGGTGGTCGAGCGGCGGCGCTCGGTCGACCCGGCGGGCAGGGCGGCGGTCAGCACCGCGCCGGCCGCCGGGACGGCACAGGTGGCGGTCAGCAACGCGCTCATGGCCGCACCCCCCACGTGGAATCTGCGCGAGTCATCAGACGGACCTCATCAGGAGAGTCGTGGCGACCAGCACCAGCGTGCCGCCGAACATGGAGAGCGCGTACGAGCGGACGAAGCCGTTCTGGACCCGCCGCAGCCGACTGGACACGCCGCCGATGGTGGCGGCCAGGCCGTTGACGAAGCCGTCCAGACCGCGGCTGTCGAAGTAGACCAGCGTCGCGGTGAGCGCCGAGCCCGGGCGGACCAGGACGGCGTGGTTGAAGTCGTCCTGGAGCAGGTCGCGGCGGGCGGCCCGGGTGAGCGGGGAGCCGACCGGCGGCACCACGGGGACGGCGGAGCGCCCGTACATCAGGTACGAGACGAGGACGCCGGCCAGCATGCAGGCCGTGGTGAGCACGGTGACCACCAGCGGGGCGAGCGGCGAGTTGCCCTCGGAGTGTCCGGTGACCGGCTCCAGCCAGGTCAGGAACGAGTCGTTGAAGGCGAACAGCCCGCCCGCGAAGACCGAGCCGAAGGCCAGCAGGACCATCGGGATGGTCATGGTCTTCGGCGACTCGTGCGGGTGCGGGGCGTTGCCCTCCGCGTCCGGCTGCCAGCGCTTCTCGCCGAAGAAGGTCAGCAGCATCACCCGGGTCATGTAGAACGCGGTGACGGCGGCACCGGTCAGCGCGCACAGGCCGAGGATCCAGCCCTCGGTGCCGCCCTTGGCGAAGGCCGCCTCGATGATCTTGTCCTTGGAGAAGAAGCCGGACAGGCCGGGGAAGCCGATGATCGCCAGGTAGCCGAGGCCGAAGGTGACGAAGGTGACCGGCATGTACTTGCGCAGGCCGCCGTAGTGACGCATGTTCACCTCGTCGTTCATGCCGTGCATGACCGACCCGGCGCCGAGGAACAGCCCGGCCTTGAAGAAGCCGTGCGTCACCAGGTGCATGATCGCGAAGGCGTAGCCGATCGGGCCGAGCCCGGCCGCCAGCACCATGTAGCCGATCTGCGACATCGTCGACCCGGCCAGCGCCTTCTTGATGTCGTCCTTCGCGCAACCGACGATCGCACCGAACAGCAGCGTGACCGCGCCGACCACCACCACGGCGGTCTGCGCGTCCGGCGCCAGGTCGAAGATCGCCGACGAGCGGGTGATCAGGTAGACGCCGGCGGTCACCATGGTGGCCGCGTGGATCAGCGCCGACACCGGGGTCGGGCCCTCCATCGCGTCGCCCAGCCAGGACTGCAGCGGCACCTGCGCCGACTTGCCGCAGGCCGCCAGCAGCAGCATCAGGCCGATCGCCGTCAGCTTGCCCTCGCTCGCCTGCGCCGCCCCACCGAAGACCGGTTCGAAGGCGAAGGAGCCGAACTCGGTGAACATCAGCATGATCGCGATCGACAGGCCCAGGTCACCGACCCGGTTGACGATGAACGCCTTCTTCGCCGCCGTCGCCGCGCTCGGCTTGTGCTGCCAGAAGCCGATCAGCAGGTACGAGGCGAGGCCCACGCCCTCCCAACCGAAGTACAGCAGCAGGTAGTTGTCGGCGACCACCAGCAGCAGCATGGCGGCCAGGAACAGGTTCAGGTACGCGAAGAAGCGGCGCCGGCGCTCGTCGTGCGCCATGTAGCCCACCGAGTACAGGTGGATCAGCGTGCCGACGCCGGTGATCAGCAGGACGAAGGTCATCGACAACTGGTCGAGCCGGAACGACATGTCGGCCTGGAACCCGTTCACCGGGATCCAGCTGAACAGGTGCTCGGTGACGGCCCGGTGCTCGGCCTCGCGGCCCAGCATGTCCCGGAACAGCGCCAGGCCGAAGCCGAACGAGAGCGCCGCGAGGGCGGTGGCCAGCCAGTGGCCGAAGCGGTCCAGCGCGCGGCCGCCGAGCAGGAGCAGGGCGGCGCCGGCCAGCGGGGCCGCCACCAGCAGCGGAATGAGAGAGTTCACCGAGGCCCTCCGCCTACAGCTTCATCAGATTGCTGTCGTCGACCGAAGCGGAGTGCCTAGTCCGGAAGATGGAGACGATGATGGCGAGGCCGACCACGACCTCGGCCGCCGCGACCACCATCGTGAAGAACGCGATGATCTGGCCGTCCAGGGTGCCGTGCAGCCGGGAGAAGGTCACCAGGGCGAGGTTCGAGGCGTTCAGCATCAGCTCCACGCACATGAACAGCACGATCGCGTTGCGCCGGATCAGCACTCCGGCCGCGCCGATGGTGAACAACAGGGCCGCGAGGTACAGGTAGTTGGCCGGGTTCACTCCGATCCCTCCTCGTCGGCGCGGCCGTTCAGGCCGTCCTTGCCGTTCAAGCCGTCCTTGCCGTTCGAACCGCCGTTGCCGTTCAGACCGTTCGGACCGCCGTTGCCGTCCTTGCCGTTCACCGACGCCGGCACCGACGCCGGCACCGGCTCCAGGGACTTGCGCGGTCCGGCGACCGCCGGCCGCTCGGACGACGGCCGGCCCAGCCAGTCCGCCGTGGTGTTCTCCAGCTCGGCCATCCGCCGCAGCATCTCCTGGCTGACGTCCCGGACCTGGCCGCGCTCGCGCAGCGTCGCCATCACCGAGTCCTCGGCGATCGTGCCGTCCGGCAGCAGCGCCGGAACGTCCACCGCGTTGTGCCGCGCGTACACGCCCGGCGCCGGCAGCGGCGGCAGCTGGAGGTTGTCCACGACCCGCTGGGCGGCCAGCTCGCGCTGCGTCTTCGGCGCCTTCACGTGCTCGCGGTGGGTCAGCACCATCGCACCGATCGCCGCGGTGATCAGCAGCGCGCCGGTGACCTCGAACGCCCACACGTACCGGGTGAAGATCAGCCGGGCCAGGCCCGGCACGTTGCCCTCGGCGTTCGCCTCGGACAGGCCGGTGAAGTGGTCCAGCCGCGCGTTGGCGATCCCGGCGATCAGCAGCACGCCGAAGCCCAGCCCGCACAGCACCGCGGCGAACCGCTGGCCCTTCAGCTGCTCCTTCAGGGAGTCCTCGCTGGTGACGCCGACCAGCATCACCACGAACAGGAACAGCATCATGATCGCGCCGGTGTAGACGACGATCTGCACCACGCCCAGGAACACCGCGCCCTGCGCCATGTAACAGACCGCCAGCGCCATCATCGTGGCCGCCAGGCACAGCGCGCTGTGCACGGCCTTGCGCATCAGCACCATGCCGAGCGCGCCGCCGACCGCGATCACCGCGAGCACCCAGAACTGGACGGCCTCCCCGACGGAGGTCGTCCCGGTCGCGGCCAGGTTGAGGGAGGTCACTGCTGGACCTCCCGCTCCCGGTCGGTGCGCTCCTGCTGAACCGTCCCGGGCGCCGCCGCGGTGATCTCGCCCCGGTAGTACGCGCCCTCGTCGGCGCCCGGGAAGATCGCGTGCGGGGCGTCCACCATGCCCTCGGACAGGCCGACCAGCAGCTGCTCCTTGGTGAAGATCAGGTCCCGGCGCGAGGAGTCGGCCAGCTCGTACTCGTTGGTCATGGTGAGCGCGCGGGTCGGGCAGGCCTCGATGCACAGCCCGCACAGGATGCAGCGGGCGTAGTTGATCTGGTAGACCGCGCCGTAGCGCTCGCCCGGCGAGTAGCGCTCCTCCTCCCGGTTGTCCGCGCCCTCCACGTAGATGGCGTCGGCCGGACAGGCCCACGCGCACAGCTCGCAGCCGACGCACTTCTCCAGGCCGTCCGGGTGCCGGTTCAGCTGGTGGCGGCCGTGGAAGCGCGGAGCGGTGGGCTTCTTCTGCTCCGGGTACTGCTCGGTGAGCCGCTTCTTGAACATGGCCTTGAAGGTCACGCCGAAGCCGGCGGCCGGGCCGAGGATCGACGGCTTGTCGGGCCGCTCGGCCCGCTCCGTCTGGTCGGACGACATCTCGGTTCAGCTCCCTTCGGTATGGTCGGCCCCGTTGAGGGCGTCCTGGAGTTGCTTCGGGGCCCGGCTGCGCCGGCGCGGCACCGGCGGGAGCTCCTGTCCGGGCAGCGGGGGCACCGGGTATCCGCCCGCCATCGGGTCGAACTCCCCCTTCGGCAGGGCGGGTTCGGGCTCGGGCTCCTTCTTCAGGAAGTCCCGCAGCAGGGCGAGCAGCAGGATCGCCCCGACCGGCGCGCCGACGTACAGCACCACCTCGCCGAAGCCGTAGCCCTCGTTGCGCAGCGCCCGCACGCTCGCGATCAGCACCAGCCACACCAGCGAGACCGGGATCAGCACCTTCCAGCCCAGCTTCATGAACTGGTCGTAGCGGAACCGGGGCAGCGTGCCGCGCAGCCAGATGAAGAAGAACAGCAGCAGCTGGATCTTCAGCGTGATCCACAGCATCGGCCACCAGCCGTGGTTGGCGCCCTCCCAGAAGGTCGACACCGGCCACGGGGCCCGCCAGCCGCCCAGGAACAGGGTGGAGGCCACCGCCGAGACGGTCACCATGTTGACGTACTCGGCCAGCATGAACATCGCGAACTTCAGCGAGGAGTACTCGGTGTTGAAACCGCCGACCAGCTCGCCCTCGGCCTCCGGGAGGTCGAACGGCGCCCGGTTGGTCTCCCCCACCATCGCGATGATGTACACGATGAACGACACCGGCAGCAGCGCCGCGAACCAGGTCGGCTGCTGGTGCGCCACGATCTCCGAGGTCGACATCGACCCCGAGTAGATGAACACCGCCGCGAAGGACAGGCCCATCGCGATCTCGTAGCTGACCATCTGCGCGGCCGAGCGCAGCCCGCCCAGCAGCGGGTACGTCGAACCGGACGACCAGCCGGCCAGCACGATGCCGTAGATGCCGATCGAGGCCGTCGCCAGGATGTACAGCAGCGCCACCGGGAAGTCGGTCAGCTGCATCGCCGTCCGGGTGCCGAAGATCGACACCTCGTTGCCGGCCGGCCCGAACGGGATCACCGCGAAGGCCATGAACGCCGGGACGGCGCAGACGATCGGGGCCAGGATGTAGACCACCTTGTCCGCGCCCTTGACCACCAGGTCTTCCTTGAGCGCGAGCTTCACGCCGTCCGCCAGGGACTGCAGCATCCCCCACGGCCCGTGCCGGTTCGGCCCGATGCGCAGCTGCATCCAGGCCACCACCTTGCGCTCCCAGACGATCGCGATCAGCACCGTCAGGACCAGGAAGCCGAAGCAGAACACCGCCTTCAGCAGCACCAGCCACCACGGGTCCTGCCCGAAGAAGTGGAGCGTCTCGTACGGCTGCGGAGTCATCGCTCCTCCCCTTCGCTGCCCGCGTCGCCCGCCGCGGCCTCGGCCCTCGCGGCCGGCTCGGGGGCGGCCACGGCGATCGTGACCAGATGGCCGACGGTGGTGCCGAGCGCGCGGTGGGCGCCGCCCGGCGTGGAGTTGAGCGGGATCCAGACCGTGCGGTCCGGGATCGAGTCGGTGACCTCCAGCGGCAGGGTCAGCGAGCCGGCCGGGCCGGTCAGCCGCAGCGCCCCGCCCGCCCCACCCGCCTCGGCGCCGGCCTCCGGCGCACCGACCTCCTTCGCGGTGGCCGGCGAGACCCGGGCCACCGCCCGGTGCCGGGTGCCCGCCAGGTGCGGATCACCCTGCTGCAACGTGCCGTTGTCCAGCAGCTGGCGCCAACCCGCCAGCACCGCCTGGCCGGTGGCCGGGCGGGGCAGCACGCCGGGATGCGCGGCCGGGTCCGCGGACCGGTCACCCGTCCACGGGGTGAAGTGGTCCAGCTCCAGCCGGGCCGCCCGGACGTCCGGCAGGCCCAGCCGGTGGCCCAGCGCCTCCGCCAGCATGGTCAGCACCCGCAGGTCCGGGTACAGGTGGCGGCCCATCTGCTGATCGGGCTTGAGCGCCGCCTCGAACATCCGCAGCCGGCCCTCCCAGTCCAGGAAGGCGCCGGCCTTCTCCGCCACCGCCGCCACCGGCAGCACCACGTCCGCGCGCGCCGTCACCGCGGAGGGCCGCAGCTCCAGCGACACCACGAACGGCACCGCCGCCAGCGCCGCGTCGGCCAGCGCCGGATCCGGCAGGTCGTCCGGGTCGACGCCGCCGACCAGCAGCGCGTCCAGCTCGCCGTGCGCCGCGGCCGTCAGGATCTGCTCGGTGTCCCGGCCCGGCCGGGACGGCAGCTCCGCCACCCCCCACACCCCGGCGGCCTCCGCCCGGGCGGCCGGAGCCGCCACCGGACGGCCGCCGGGCAGCAGCCCCGGTAGCAGGCCCGCCTCGACCGCACCGCGCTCACCCGCCCGGCGCGGCACCCACGCCAGCCGGGCGCCGGTCGCGTGCGCCAGGCGCAGCACCGCCGTCAGCGCGCCCGGGGCGGCGGCCAGCCGCTCGCCCACCAGGATCACCGCGCCCGGGCCGCGCAGCAGCTCGGCGGCCCGCCCGGCCTCGTCGTTCAGCGGCTCGTCGGCGGCCAGCGCGGCGAACCACTCCGCCTCCGTGCCCGGGGCGGCCGGCAGCAGCGCGCCGCGCAGCTTGGCCAGGCCCCGGGAGGCGAACGCCGCCACCGAGTACACCTTCAGGCCCCGGTCGCGGCTGGCCTTGCGCAGCCGCAGGAAGACGATCGGCGACTCCTCCTCCGGCTCGAAACCCGCCAGCAGCACCGCCGGCGCCTGCTCCAGCTGCTCGTAGGTCAGGCCCTCGCCGTCCACGTCCACCCCGCGCCCGGCGACGGCGGCGGCCAGGAAGTCCGCCTCCTCGCCGCTGTGCGGGCGGGCCCGGAAGTCCACGTCGTTGGTGCCGAGCACCACCCGCGCGAACTTCCCGTACGCGTAGGCGTCCTCGACGGTGACCCGGCCGCCGGTCAGCACCCCGACGCGGGCGCCGCGCAGTCCCTCGGCGGCCCGGGCCAGCGCCTCCGGCCAGGAGGCGGGCACCAGCTCGCCGTCCACCCGCACCAGCGGGGTGGCGATCCGGTCCCGCTGCTGGGCGTAGCGGAACGCGAACCGGCCCTTGTCGCAGTTCCACTCCTCGTTGACCGCCGGGTCCTCGCCCGCCAGCCGGCGCAGCACCTTGCCGCGCCGGTGGTCGGTGCGCTGGGCGCAGCCCGAGGAGCAGTGCTCGCACACGCTCGGCGAGGAGACCAGGTCGAACGGGCGGGAGCGGAAGCGGTACGCCGCCGAGGTCAGGGCGCCCACCGGGCAGATCTGGATGGTGTTCCCGGAGAAGTACGAGTCGAGCGGCTCGTCGTCCCCGGTGCCGACCTGCTGGAGCGCGCCGCGTTCCAGCAGGTCGATGAACGGGTCCCCGGCGATCTGCTGCGAGAAGCGGGTGCAGCGCGCGCACAGCACGCAGCGCTCCCGGTCCAGCAGCACCTGGGTGCTGAGCGGGATCGGCTTCTCGTAGGTGCGCTTCATCCCCTCGAAGCGGGTGTCGGCGTCACCCGTGGACATCGCCTGGTTCTGCAGCGGGCACTCGCCGCCCTTGTCGCAGACCGGGCAGTCCAGCGGGTGGTTGATCAGCAGCAGCTCCATCACGCCGCGCTGCGCCTTCTCGGCCACCGGTGAACTCACCTGGGTGCGCACCACCATGCCCTCGGCGACCGGGATGGTGCAGGAGGCGACGGGCTTGCGCTGGCCCTCGATCTCGACGATGCACTGCCGGCAGGCGCCGGCCGGGTCGAGCAGCGGGTGGTCGCAGAAGCGCGGGATCTGGGTGCCGATCCGTTCGGCGGCCCGGATCACCAACGTCCCCTTGGGGACCTGCACTTCGACGCCGTCGATGGTGAGCGTGACCAGCTCGACCGCGGCCTTGTCGCCCGTGGAGGTGGATGGCTCTGTGATCGTCACGCGTGCACCTCCCTTTCGGTGGCGGACTGGTGGCCGGGGCGGGGGCCGTCGGCCCAGACGGTGGAGGCGGCCGGGTCGAACGGGCAGCGGCGCTCGGCCAGGTGCTGCTCGTACTCGGCCCGGAAGTGCTGGAGGGAGGAGACGATCGGGCTCGCGGCGCCGTCGCCCAGTGCGCAGAAGGACTTGCCGTTGATGTTGTCGGCGATGTCGAGGAGCTTCTCCAGGTCCCCGTCGACGCCCGCGCCCGCCTCGATCCGCTTGAGCAACTGGACCAGCCAGTAGGTGCCCTCGCGGCAGGGGGTGCACTTGCCGCAGGACTCGTGGGCGTAGAACTCGGTCCAGCGGGTGACCGCACGCACCACGCAGGTGGTCTCGTCGAAGACCTGCAGCGCCTTGGTGCCGAGCATCGAACCGGCCGCGCCGACACCCTCGTAGTCCAGCGGGACGTCCAGGTGCTCGTCGGTGAACATCGGGGTGGACGAGCCGCCCGGGGTCCAGAACTTGAGCCGGTGCCCGGGGCGGACGCCGCCGCTCATGTCCAGCAGCTGGCGCAGCGTGATGCCCAGCGGCGCCTCGTACTGGCCGGGGTTGGTGACGTGGCCGGAGAGCGAGTACAGCGTGAAGCCGGGGGACTTTTCGGTGCCCAGGCCCTTGAACCACTCCTTGCCGCGGGCCAGGATCGGCGGCACCGAGGCGATCGACTCGACGTTGTTGACCACCGTCGGGCAGGCGTACAGGCCGGCGATCGCCGGGAACGGCGGCCGCAGCCGGGGCTGGCCGCGGCGGCCCTCCAGCGAGTCCAGCAGTGCCGTCTCCTCGCCGCAGATGTAGGCGCCGGCTCCGGCGTGCACGGTGATGTCGAGGTCGACGCCCGAGCCGAGGATGTCCCGGCCGAGCAGCCCGGCCTGGTACGCCTCGGCGACGGCCGCGTGCAGGCGGCGCAGCACCGGGACGACCTCGCCGCGCAGGTAGATGAACGCGTGGTCGCAGCGGATCGCGTAGGAGGCGATGATCATGCCCTCGATCAGCGCGTGCGGGTTGGCGAACAGCAGCGGGATGTCCTTGCAGGTGCCCGGCTCGGACTCGTCCGCGTTGACCACCAGGTAGTGCGGCTTGCCGTCGTTCTGCGGGATGAACTGCCACTTCATCCCGGTGGGGAAGCCGGCACCGCCGCGACCGCGCAGCCCGGAGTCCTTCACCAGGGCGATCACGTCGTCCGGCGGCATCGCCAGGGCCGCCTTGAGGCCGTCGTAGCCGTGGTGGCGGCGGTAGGTGGCCAGCGTCCAGGGCCGTTCGTCGTCCCAGGAGGCGGACAGGACGGGGGTGAGCAGCTTCTCGGCCGGCTCGGCGGCGGTCATCACGCTTCCGTCCCTTCGTGGCCGGTGCCCTCGTGGCGGGGCGCGACGACCTTGGTGCCGCCGGTGCCGGGCAGCGCCTCGCCCTTGGCCAGGCGCAGGCCGGCCAGCGAGGGCGCGCCGCCCGCGCCGGACTCGTCGTTGGCACCCGGGCGCTCGTCGGGGAAGCCCGCCAGGATCCGGGCGGACTCCTTGAAGGTGCACAGCCGGGCGCCGCGGGTCGGCCGGACCTCCCGGCCCGCGCGCAGGTCGTCGACCAGCCGCTTGGCGCTCTCCGGGGTCTGGTCGTCGAAGAACTCCCAGTTGACCATCACCACGGGCGCGTAGTCGCAGGCCGCGTTGCACTCGATGTGCTCGATCGAGATCTCGCCGTCCCCGGTGGTCTCGTTGTTGCGCACGCCGAGGTGCTGCTGGAGCTCGTCGAAGATCTGGTCGCCGCCGAGCACCGCGCACAGGGTGTTGGTGCAGACCCCGACGTGGTACTTCCCGGCCGGGCGCCGCCGGTACATGGTGTAGAAGGTGGCGACGGCGGTGACCTCGGCGGTGGTGAGGTCCAGCTGCTCGGCGCAGAACCGGATGCCGGTCGGGCTGACGAAGCCCTCCTCGGCCTGCACCAGGTGCAGCAGCGGCAGCAGCGCCGACCGGGCCTGCGGGTAGCGGCCGATCAGCTCCGCGGCGTCGGCGGCAAGCCGGGCGTGCACCTCCTCGGGGTACGGTGTGGCCGGCAGCGCCGGCATCCCCAACTGGACGTCTGTCACCGGTCCACGCCTCCCATCACCGGGTCGATCCCGGCCACCGCGACGATCACGTCGGCGACCTGGCCGCCCTCGCACATCGCCGCCATCGTCTGCAGATTGGTGAACGACGGATCCCGGAAATGGACCCGGTACGGGCGCGTCCCGCCGTCGCTGACCACGTGCACGCCCAGCTCGCCCTTGGGCGACTCGACCGCCGCGTACGCCTGGCCGACCGGGACCCTGAAGCCCTCGGTGACCAGCTTGAAGTGGTGGATCAGGGCCTCCATCGAGGTGCCCATGATCTTGCGGATGTGGTCGAGCGAGTTGCCCATCCCGTCCGGGCCGACGGCGAGTTGGGCGGGCCAGGCGATCTTCTTGTCGGCCACCATCACCGGGCCCGGCCGCAGCCGGTCCAGGCACTGCTCGACGATCCCCAGCGACTGCCGCATCTCCTCCAGGCGGATCAGGAAGCGGCCGTAGGAGTCGGCGCTGTCCGCGATCGCGACCTCGAAGTCGTAGTCCTGGTAGCCGCAGTACGGGTCGGTCTTGCGCAGGTCGTGCGGCAGGCCGGTGGCGCGCAGGATCGGGCCGGTGGCGCCGAGGGCCAGGCAGCCGGGCAGGTCGAGGAAGCCGACGTCGACCAGGCGCGCCTTGAACACCGGGTTCCCGGTGGCGAGTTTGTCGTACTCGTGCATCCGGGAGCGCAGGGTCTTCACGCATTCGCGGATCTGGTCGACGGCGCCGGGCGGGAGGTCCTGGGCGAGGCCGCCGGGGCGCACGTACGCGTGGTTCATGCGCAGGCCGGTGACCAGCTCGAAGACGTCCAGGATCAGCTCGCGGTCGCGGAAGCCGTAGATCATCAGGGTGGTGGAGCCGATCTCCATGCCACCGGTGGCCAGGCAGACCAGGTGCGAGGCGATCCGGTTGAGCTCCATCATCAGCACCCGGATCACGCTGACCCGGTCCGGGATGTCGTCGGTGATGCCGAGCAGCTTCTCGACGGCCAGGCAGTACGCGGTCTCGTTGAACAGCGGGGTCAGGTAGTCCATCCGGGTCACGAAGGTGGTGCCCTGGACCCAGTTGCGGAACTCCATGTTCTTCTCGATGCCGGTGTGGAGGTAGCCGATGCCGCAGCGGGCCTCCTTCACCGTCTCGCCGTCGATCTCCAGGATCAGCCGCAGCACGCCGTGGGTGGACGGGTGCTGGGGGCCCATGTTGACGATGATGCGCTCGTCGTCGGCCCGGCCGACCGCCTCGACCACCTCGCCCCAGTCGCCTCCGGTGACCGTGAAGACCCGGCCCTCGGTGGTCTCCCGGGCCTCTGCCTGCTCGGTCTCCTCGTGGGGTCGAGTCTCTTCGTCGTGCCGAGCATCTTCGTGGTGCCGAGTACTCATCAGCTGTACGACCTCCGCTGGTCGGGAGCCGGGATCTGGGCGCCCTTGTACTCGACGGGGATGCCGCCGAGCGGGTAGTCCTTGCGCTGCGGGTGGCCCAGCCAGTCGTCCGGCATCATGATCCGGGTGAGCGCCGGGTGGCCTTCGAAGACCAGGCCGAAGAAGTCGTAGGCCTCGCGCTCGTGCCAGTCGTTGGTCGGGTAGACGCTCACCACGGAGGGGATGCGCGGGTCGGCGTCCGGCGCGGTGACCTCCACCCGGATCAGCCGTCCGTGGGTGATCGACCGCAGGTGGTAGACCGCGTGCAGCTCGCGGCCCTTGTCGTCGGGGTAGTGCACGCCGCTCACGCCCAGGCACAGTTCGAAGCGCAGCGCCGGGTCGTCGCGCAGGGTGCGGGCGGTCCGGAGCAGGTGGGCGCGGTCGATGTGGAAGGTGAGCTCGCCGCGGTCGACGACGGTCTTCTCGATCACCTCGACCGGGTCCAGGCCCTGCTCCTCCAGGGCGCCCTCCAGCTCGTCGGCGACCTCGTCGAACCAGCCGCCGTACGGCCGTTCGCTCGGGCCGGGCAGCACGATCGGCGCGGCCAGGCCGCCGAAGCCGGAGGTGTCGCCGCTGTCCTGGGCACCGAACATGCCCTGCCGGCGGCCGACCACCTCGACCGGGATCTCGCGGACCGGGTGCTCGCGACGGGTCTCGGGTAGCTGCTCGTTCATCGCAGCAGCCCCCGCATCTCGCTGACCGGGGTGGCCTTGAGGGCGAGCGCCTCGCCCAGTTCCTCGGCCCGGATCCGGTTCGCGCCCAGCGGCTCGTGCTGGATCTTGTCGTGCAGCTTCAGGATGGCGTCCATCAGCATCTCCGGGCGGGGCGGGCAACCGGGCAGGTAGATGTCCACCGGGACGATGTGGTCGACGCCCTGCACGATCGCGTAGTTGTTGAACATCCCGCCCGAGGAGGCGCAGACGCCCATCGAGATGACCCACTTCGGGTTGGCCATCTGGTCGTACACCTGGCGCAGCACCGGGGCCATCTTCTGGCTCACCCGACCCGCCACGATCATCAGATCGGCCTGCCGGGGGGAACCCCGGAACACCTCCATGCCGAACCGGGCCAGGTCGTAGCGGCCGGCGCCGGTGGTCATCATCTCGATCGCGCAGCAGGCCAGACCGAAGGTGGCCGGGAAGAGTGACGCCTTGCGCACCCAACCGGCGGCCGTCTCCACGGTCGTGAGCAGAAAGCCGCTCGGCAGCTTCTCCTCGATTCCCATCAGATCCCTCTCAATGCCCTCAAGAAGCCCTCAAGTCCTGTGGTACGTCGGCCCGTTCGGGCTTGTCCGCTCGTTCACAAAGGCGGCGGCCACCCCGCGCTCAGTCCCACTCCAGGCCGCCGCGGCGCCACACGTAGGCGTAGGCGACGAAGACCGTGGCGATGAACAGGAGCATCTCGACCAACCCGAAGATCCCCAGGGCGTCGAAGGTCACCGCCCAGGGATAGAGAAAGACGATCTCGATGTCGAAGACGATGAAGAGCATCGCCGTCAGGTAGTACTTGATCGGGAACCGACCGCCGCCCACGGGCTGCGGGGTCGGCTCGATGCCGCACTCGTACGCCTCCAACTTGGCCCGGTTGTAGCGCTTGGGGCCGGTGAGTGAGGCCATCACGACGGAGCCGACCGCGAACGCCGCCGCGATGGCACCGAGTACGAGGATCGGCGCGTAGGCATTCATAGCCCCCGCTCCCTCCGTCCAGTCGTCCTTGACTGCAGATCGGAACCGGCAGGTCACGCTGAGGTGAACCCGCGTTCCGGTTCCCGGGATCCACCTCATGTGAGGCAGTTCACAAAGCCTGGAACGAGCGCATCCTATGCCCGTCGGCTTGTGATCTGCGACACGCAGTTCAACGTCATCTTTGTGATCTACGCCACGATGGGAATCGTGCCGAATATGAACATGCCCAGAGTTGTCAACACAAAGAAGTCAAATGGTCACAACCAGTCGCATTTACTTGTGAAGCGGCTGGTCAGAGCCGCGCTCCTATATCAACTATGCGTCGACGGGAGCAAATTTCGAGGCGTCATGTTGACGTGTTATAGCGGCTCACCCTGAGGGGTGGCGGGGGACCGAACGCTCGCTTGACCCTTCGTTCACAAGCGTGCGAAACGGTCCTCGGGGCCCTCCCCCTCCCGCCGCCCGCCGCCCGGTACGCCGAGCACCAGCCGGGCTGGGGCACGGTCTACGCCCGTCGGACGCTGAGTCGCCGGTGACCACCACAGCGGATCACACCGGGGCCGGCTCCGGGCCCCGCTCCCCGACCCCGGTCGCGGACTCGGCGACAACAGATCCAGCGGCCTCGGACTCGACGGCCTCGGACTCGACGGCTTCGGACTCAACGGCTTCGGTCTCAACGGCTTCGGTCTCCCCGCGCCGGACGGGAGCGGGAGCGGGGACGGAGGCGGGAGCGGTGCGGCGGCCCCACTCGGTGGCGACCATGACCAGGGCTCCGCCGACCAGGGCGAGCGGACCCATCCGGTTCCCGGCGATGGTGATGCCGAAGACGGCGGCCCACAGCGGTTCGGTGCCGAGCAACAGACTCACCCGGGACGGCGAGGTGGCGCGGACAGCCCACATCTGAACGAAGAAGGCGAACAGCGTGCACAACAGGGACAGGTGCAGCAACCAGGCCCACTGGCCGGGCCCGTACGAGCGGGCGACGGCCCACGGCGACGGCCCTACGGCTGGCGCGACGGACGCGAACACGGCTGTCGCGACGGCGAGTTGGACCCAGGTCAGGGCCAGCATGTCGGTTCCGCGGACGGCGCGGGCGCGGGCCGTCGCCAGGACGAAGGCCGAGCGAACCAGGGCGGCGCCCAGCACCAGCAGGTCGCCGAGCGAAGGCGGGCGCAGCCCGCCGTCCCCGGTGAGCAGCGCGACGCCGAGCACGGCCAGCGCGGCGGCCGCGAGGAAGGCGCGCGGCGGCGCCGTCCGGCTGAGGACGCTCTCGCCGAGCGGGGTGAGCACCATCGCGAGGCTGATGATCAGCCCGGCATTGGTGGCGGAGGTGTGCACGGCACCGTACGTCTCCAGCAGGAAGATCCCGCTGAGCACCAGCCCCAGTGCGCCGCCGCCCAGCCACTCGGCGCGGCTCAGCCTCCGTAGCGCCGGCCAGGCGACCATCCCGAGCAGCGGCAGCACCAGCCCGAACCGCAGGACCAGCATCGCCACGGCCGTCCCGGGCTCCGCCACCCGCTGGACGGCGAGGAAGCTCGACCCCCACACCACCGCCACCAGGAGAACCGGCAGGTCACGAAGGGCCGATGAGGACGAAGACACGGACAGGGAGGCGCGCATGAGTCAGATCCCTCCGAGCGAACGGAACCGGCGGGGCGCGAGTACCGTACGGCGTCGGACGGACCCTGGAGCTGGGCGAAGGGCGCAGCTATCGACGGGGCGGAGCATGGAGCAGGGGGACGCCATCCTCCCGCACCGGCCCACCCGTGATCAACGCCCTGCCGCAGCTCACTGGATCTCCGGAGGGCTCCAGCGCCCCCGGGGCCGACGTCCTTCCCAGGCCCGGCAGGTCAGCGGGCGAGCAGGCCGTTCGCCGCGGCGATCTCCTCGATGTCGGCCGGGGTCCCGGACATGATGGCGCGGACGTGCTCGGTGACGAGCTCGACCGGCCAGTTCCACCAGGCCGCACGGAGCAGTCGCTCGACGTCGGCGCCCTCGAAGCGGCGCCGGATCGGGCGGGCGGGGTTGCCGCCGACGATGGTGTAGGGCTCGACGTCGGCGGTGACCATCGCACCGGCCGCGATGATCGCGCCGTCGCCGATCCGGACGCCGGGCAGGACAGTGGCGCCGAAGCCGAACCAGACGTCGTTGCCGATCACGGTGTCGCCCCGGCTGGGCAGGCCGGTGACGAGGTCGAGGGTCCGCTCGGTCCACTCGCCGCCGAACATCGTGAACGGGAAGGTGGACACGCCGATGGTCGGGTGGGCGGCGCCGGCCATCAGGAAGCGGGCCCCGGTGGCGATCGCGCAGTACTTTCCGATCACCAGCCGCTCGGGTCCGTAGGCGTAGAGGACGTTGCGCTCCTCGAAGCGGGTGGCCCCTTCGGGGTCGTCGAAGTAGGTGTACTCGCCGACCTCGATCCGCGGGTCGGTGACGAGCGGGCGCAGCAGGACGACCCGGTCGTGGCCAGCGAGCGGGTGCAGGGCAGTGGGGTCGGGAATGGCGGTGGCGGTCACACAGACTCCTCTCGTAACGCGACCAAGGTCGCATTACGATGAGCATGGCACGGCCGCCACACCACAGCAAGCCTTAACGCGACTGGAGTCGACTTTGAACGAGAACGCCCCGGAGCCGACCCACCCCGCGACGACCCACCCCGCCACCACCGCACACCCCGCGACGACCGCCCCCGCCACCACCGCGCAGCCCGCGACGACCCACCTCGAAACGACCCACCCCGAGCCCCGCACCCCGACCCCGCGCCCCGGCGGTCGCAGCGCCCGGGTCCGGGAGGGGGTGGTCGCCGCCACGCTCGCCGAGGTCGCCGAGAAGGGGTACGACGGCCTCACCGTCGAGGCGGTCGCGAGCCGCTCCGGCGTCCACAAGGCGACGCTGTACCGGCGGTGGGGCGGAGTGGACGGCCTGGTCGCGGACGCCCTGACCGCCTCGGCCGACCAGCCCTGGCCGCTGCCCGACACCGGCGACCTCCGCGAGGACCTGCGGCTGATCACCCGGGAGGTGTTCACCGTCTTCACCGATCCCGACCTGGGGGCCACCCCCACCGCGCTGATCTTCGCCGCCCAGCGCTCCGACACCGGCGCGACCGCCCTGCGCGCCTTCTTCGCCTCCCGCCACCGCCAGGCCGCCGAGGTCGCCGAACGAGCCGTCGCCCGGGGCGAGTTGCCCACCGGAACGGACGGCGCCGAGGTGGTCCGGGCCGCCACCGCCCCGCTCTACTACCGGCTGTTCGTCACCGGCGAGCCGCTGGACGCCCACACCGCCGAGCGGGCCGCCGACGCCGCCGCGCTGGCCGCCCGCGCCGGGCTGTTCACCTCCGCACCCCGGGCCAACCCCGTTCCCCCGGAGCCCTCCTGACCCTCCACCCGCCCGACGGGGCCTGAAACCCAACGGCCCCTACCGACCTCTACCGGATCGCCGCCCCGGCGTGGATGATGGCGCCATGCCAACCCCGCCGTCCACCACCCTCCGGAAGGCCCGTCACGTGAAGCGCGCACCCTGGGCCCTGCTCGCCGTCGCCACCGTCCTCCCGCTCACGGCGAGCACCGGCACCGCCGTCGCGGACACCCCGCCGCCCGCGCCCGCCTGCGCCTACACGCCCGCGGTGCCGGCCGACAACTTCAAGGGCATCCCCGTCTTCGACGCCAAGAAGGCCGCCCAGCCCTACCGCGCCACCCTGCGCACCAGCCAGGGCGCGATCACCTTCCAGGCGCTGACCGACAAGGCGCCCTGCACCACCTTCTCGTTCCGCTTCCTCGCCGAGCACGACTACTTCGACCGCAGCCACTGCCACCGCCTCACCACCCAGCGGCTCTACGTCCTGCAGTGCGGCGACCCGACCGGAACGGGCAGCGGCGGGCCCGGCTACTCCTTCCCGGACGAGAACCTGACCGGCGCCACCTACCCGGCCGGCACCGTGGCGATGGCCAACGCCGGTCCGAACACCAACGGCAGCCAGTTCTTCTTCGTCTGGAAGGACACCAAGCTCTCCCCCGCCTACACCCCGTTCGGCCGGATCACGGCGGGCCTGGACGTCCTGCAGAAGATCGCCGCGGGCGGCGAGGACGACCAGAACAACCCCGGCGACGGCTTCCCCACCCTCCCCGTGAACATCCGCCACGTGAAGATCAGCACCCGCTGACCGGGAGCCCGCCCCTCACCCCCCACGCCGTTCCTGTGCGTCCGCAGCGCCTCCCGTACGGTGGCAGCACCAACGACACCGCACGGGAGCAGCGCGCATGGACAGCCGGATCTGGGAGAGCGTGGACCACCTCGTCGCGTGGCTCGACGAGCAGGGCACGCAGTCGCCCCGGGAGGAGCGCCTGCTGCGGATCCTCAAGCTCTCCGAGGAGGTCGGCGAGGTCGGCGCCGCGGTGATCGGCGCCACCGGCCAGAACCCGCGCAAGGGCGTCACCCACAGCTGGGAGGACGTCCAGCACGAGCTCTGCGACGTCGTCTTCACCGCCCTCGTCGCCCTCCGGACGCTCACCCCCGACGCGGCCCGGGTCTTCGCCGACCGCCTCGCCTACGTCGAACAGCGCTCCGCCGCCTCCCGCCGCCCGGCGGACGGGGAGCGGAAGACGGCAGAGGAGACGCCCTGAGGTCCTGGAAGGGACCGGGGGGACCGAGGGGGCCGGGAGAAGGCCCCGGGCCCGCTACGCGTTGGGCGCGACCTTCGCGAGGCCGTTGATGATGCGGTCCATCGCGTCGCCGCCCTGCGGGTCGGTGAGGTTGGCGAGCATCTTGAGGGTGAAGCGCATCAGCATCGGGTGGGTGAGGCCGCGCTGGGTGGCGAGCTGCATCACCTTGGGGTTGCCGATGAGCTTCACGAAGGCGCGGCCCATCGTGTAGTAGCCGCCGTAGACGTCCTTGAGGACGCGCGGGTAGCCCTGCAGAGCGCGCTCGCGCCCGGTCTCGGTGACCCGGGCGTGGGCCTGGACGATGACGCCGGCGGCGATCTGGCCGGATTCCATCGCGTAGGCGATGCCCTCGCCGTTGAACGGGTTGACCATGCCGCCCGCGTCGCCGACGAGCAGCAGGCCGCGGGTGTAGTGCGGCTGCCGGTTGAAGGCCATCGGCAGCGCGGCGCCGCGGATCGGGTCGGTCATGTTCTCGGGGGTGTAGCCCCACTCCTCCGGCATGCCGGCGCACCAGGCCTTGAGCACCTCGCGCCAGTCGAGTTCGCCGAACGCGGGCGAGGAGTTGAGGATGCCGAGGCCGACGTTGGAGGTGCCGTCGCCCATGCCGAAGACCCAGCCGTACCCGGGCAGCTGCTTGCGCTGGCCGCCGCGGGTGTCCCACAGCTCCAGCCAGGACTCCAGGTAGTCGTCGTCGTGGCGCGGCGAGGTGAAGTACGTCCGGTAGGCGACGCCCATCGGGCGGTCCTCGCGGCGGTGCAGGCCCATGGCGAGCGAGAGCCGGGTGGAGTTGCCGTCGGCGGCGACCACCAGCGGGGCGCGGAAGGTGACCGGCCGCTTCTCGTCGCCGAGCTTGGCGGTGACGCCGACGATCCGGCCGGTGCGCTCGTCCAGGACGGGCCCGCTGACGTTGCAGCGCTCGTAGAGCCGGGCGCCGGCCTTCTCGGCCTGACGGACCAGCAGCTCGTCGAAGTCGGCGCGCTTGCGGACCAGGCCGTAGTCGGGGAAGGCGGACAGCTCGGGCCAGTCCAGCTCCAGCCGGACGCCGCCGCCGATGATGCGCAGGCCCTTGTTGTGCAGCCAGCCGTTCTCGGTGGAGACGTCGATGCCCATGTCCACCAGCTGCTTGGTGGCGCGGGGGGTGAGGCCGTCGCCGCAGACCTTCTCGCGCGGGAACGCGGTCTTCTCCAGCAGCAGCACGTCCAGCCCGGCCTGGGCGAGGTAGTACGCGGTGGTGGACCCGGCCGGACCCGCGCCGACCACGATGACGTCGGCCGTGCTCTCGACCGGGCTGTCCGGCTTCGTCAGATCGGCTGCGGTCTCGGACACGGTGGACACTCTCCTGGAGCTGCGGCTGTGGGGACGGCGGCTTCTGTCTCCGGCAGTCTAGTTCCGTCCCCGCCGCCGGAAACGACCACGCCCCCACCCCGCCGGTGCAACGGCTACCCGAGCTTGTACGCCCGGTGCAGCGCGACGATGCCGCCGGTGAGGTTGCGCCAGGCGACCTTGGACCAGCCGCTCTCCTGCAGCCGGGCCGCCAGCTCGGGCTGGTCGGGCCAGGAGCGGATGGACTCGGCGAGGTACACGTACGCGTCCGGGTTGCTGCTGACCGCGGTGGCGACCGGCGGCAGGGCGCGCATCAGGTACTCGGTGTAGACCGTCCGGAACGGCGTCCAGGTCGGGGTGGAGAACTCGCAGATCACCAGCTTGCCGCCGGGCTTGGTGACGCGCTGCATCTCGCGCAGCGCCGCGTCGGTGTCCTGGACGTTGCGCAGCGCGAAGGAGATCGTCACCGAGTCGAAGGTGCCGTCCGCGAACGGCAGCCGGGTGGCGTCGCCGGCGGTGAGCGGCAGCTCGGGGTGGCGGCGCTTGCCCTCGACGAGCATGCCGACGGAGAAGTCGCACGGGACGACCTGCGCGCCGGCCTCGGCGAAGGGCAGCGAGGAGGTGCCGGTGCCGGCTCCGAGGTCGAGCACGAGGTCCCCCGGTCCGGCGTCCACCGCCTCGGCCACCGCCCGGCGCCAGGCGCGGGCCTGGCCGAGGGACAGCACGTCGTTGGTGCGGTCGTACTTGGCCGCGACGTCGTCGAACATGGCGGCGACTTCGTGCGGCTGCTTGTCCAGAGAGGCTCGGGTCACGCCCCCATTGTTCACCCTGGCGCCGACACCCCGACCAACGGGGCACGCCGCGGGGCGTCCGCACCCGCCGCACGGGCCCCGCCGCACGCCCCCGCCGTCCAGCGCCCCCGCCCGGCCCCACCGGTGCCGCGCGCCCCGTCAGTGCTGCGCGCGCCGCCCGCTCGCGCGCCGCCGGCGCCGGGAGCGCTTGCCGTGGGTTATCGCGGGCATCCCGTCGGCCAGCGCCCCGGTCGCCAGTGCGACGGTGGTGGCCAGCCGGCCCTGCCCGGCGCGGACCGCGAGCGCCCGCCGGTGCCGCCGGATGCGCAGCACGCAGACCACGAACATCCCGACCGCGACCGGCACGCTGAACCGGGCCAGGCCGACGCCGACCGGCTGCGGGTAGGTGTCGCCGCAGATCCGCACCGCGCCCGGGTCGTCGGCGGCGTGCTCCAGGCAGATCGGGTCGCCGATCCTGGCGCCGTCGGCGAGCGGCAGCGCGGCCGCGGTGTGCGACTGGCCGGACGCCCGGTAGCTGACGGCACTGTAGGAGCCGCCGCCGGTGGGGAGCTGGGTGACGACGCCTTCGACTCTCACGGGGTGGGCGCCGATCCGGTCGGCCTGGTCGGCCTGGCGCCAGCCGAGCAGGCACATGCCGACGGCCAGCACGGCGCTGAGCACGGCGGCGAGGTACCAACCACGGCCCAACCGCGGGGATCGCGGCGGGGGGACGGTCGCGGATCGCATGGTTCCTGTCCTGGCTTGCCTTCGGGGCCTGGGACACGGCCCCGCCACCCGCGGGCACGGGCGGTAGGTGGTGAGGGTACGGAGTGAGCTGTCCGGGATCGTATCCGCTGGCGGGCCCTCAGGTCACGGCGAAGGGGGAATCACCCCACAGGGTGGACAGTGGAGTTCGGCGGCACACGAAGGAAGTGCCGTACGCCGCAAGGAAGTCCGACTACCGGCGAGTACGTCGTCCGGTTCCCGGCCCCGTTCAGCGCCGCCGGTACACCAGCCGCCCGCCCAGCACGGCGGCCAGGCAACCGCCCGGCGATGGCTGGGCGAAGCCCTCCCCAACGGCCGGGAACACCGCGAAGTCGGCCCGGCCGCCCGCCGCCACCCGGCCGTGCACGGCCGCCGCGAGCGGCAGCACCGACAGCGGGTCCAGCGGGCCGTCCGCCGGGTCCATCGCGTCCGGGGCGCCCGGCAGTGCGACCAGCCCGGAGCGCGCCACGGCCGTGCGCACCGCGGCCCGCTCGAACGGCCCGGCCACCGCCGTCACCCCGAACCCGAGCATCCGTTGCAGCCCGCGCCGGGCGCTCGCGCCGCAGCGCCCCTCGTCGACGGAGCCCGTCAGCCCGTCCGCGACCGGCTCGACGCCGATCTCCTCGCGCGGGTCCGGGTGGTAGGCGTGTTCCAGCAGCCGGTGCCCGTACGGGTTGCGCAGCCCCGGCGTGAGCACCGCGGCGCCCCAGTCCCGCAGTCGCGCCCCCGGGTGCGCGGCGGCCAGTTCCCGGTACGGTCCGACGGCCTCGACGCGGTCACCGCGCACCAGCACCGCCCCGTCCGGGAGGGACGGGGCGGTGGGGTCGGCCGGGTCGGGCAGCACCAGGGCCGCCCGGTGCAGGGTCAGCACGGCGGTGCCCCGGGCCTCAGTTGTCCAGGATCTTCAGCTCGGGGTGCGCGGTGCCGCCCTCGATCGCCGTGGAGGCGATGTGCGAGGCGACCCGCAGGTCCACCGGGTCGTTGGCCGGGTCGTCCAGCACCCGCAGGTGCTCGTACGTGGTCGCGCGCTGCGCCGGGACGCGGTCGGCGGCCCGGATGAGGTGGATCAGCTCGGTGAGGTTGGAGCGGTGCTTGGCACCGGCCGCCGAGACGACGTTCTCCTCCAGCATGACCGAGCCGAGGTCGTCCGCACCGTAGTGCAGCGACAGCTGGCCGGCCTCCTTGCCGGTGGTGAGCCAGGAGCCCTGGATGTGGGCGATGTTGTCGAGGAACAGGCGGGCGATCGCGATCATCCGCAGGTACTCGAAGACGGTGGCCTGCGTCGAGCCCTTCAGGTGGTTGTTCTGCGGCTGGTAGGTGTAGGGGATGAAGGCCCGGAAGCCGCCGGTGCGGTCCTGCACGTCGCGGATCATCCGCAGGTGCTCGATCCGCTCGGCGTTGGTCTCGCCGGTGCCCATCAGCATGGTGGAGGTGGACTCCACGCCGAGGCCGTGCGCGGCCTCCATGATCTCCAGCCAGCGCTCGCCGGACTCCTTGAGCGGGGCGATCGCCTTGCGCGGCCGCGCGGGCAGCAGCTCGGCGCCGGCGCCGGCGAAGGAGTCCAGGCCGGCCCGGTGGATCCGGGTGATGGCCTCCTCGATCGAGACGCCCGAGATCCGGGCCATGTGGTCGACCTCGGAGGCGCCCAGGGAGTGGATCACCAGCTGCGGGAAGTCGGCCTTGATGGCCGAGAACGCGCGCTCGTAGTACTCCACGCCGTAGTCCGGGTGGTGGCCGCCCTGGAACATGATCTGGGTGCCGCCCAGTTCGACGGTCTCGGCGCAGCGGCGCAGGATCTCGTCGAGCTCGCGGGACCAGCCCTTGTCGCTCTTCGGCGGCACGTAGAACGCGCAGAACTTGCACGCCGTCACGCAGACGTTGGTGTAGTTGATGTTGCGCTCGATGATGTACGTCGCGATGTGCTCGGTACCGGCGTAGCGGCGGCGGCGCACCGCGTCGGCGGCGGAGCCGAGCGCGTGCAGCGGCGCCGAGCGGTACAGCTCCAGCGCCTCCTCCGGGGTGATCCGGCCACCGCCGGCGGCCCGGTCGAGCACGGCCTGCAAATCGGTGCTGGGCGCATCGAGGGTGGTCGCTGCGAGCTCGGTCACCTGGCCGCCTTCTCTCTCTCGGATACTGCAGTTCTCGGCGCTGCCGCCCCCCGGACGGCGGGCGTCCGGGTACGGCCGAACCAGCCTACGCCAGGCCTTTCGAGCGTCCGCGTCAGCCCGCTGCCCGTCGACCACCGTGCTCAACCGACCACCGTGCCCAACCGACCACCGCGCTCAACCGACCACCGTGCCCAACCGACCACCGTGCTCAACCGACCACCGTGCTCAGCCGACCGGCAGCGCCGCCGGCTCCAGCAGCCGCACCGCGACGTCCGACGCGAAGCCGCTGTCGTGCGCGACCCGGCGGGCGAACTCGGCGACGCCGGCCAGCTGCCGCTCGCCGAGCGAGAAGTCGAGGGCCTCGCTGAAGTACCGCTCCAGCACGTCCGCGCCGAAGGCCTCCCAGCGGGCGGCCTGTTCGGCGACCTTGGCGGCCTCGACCAGTGAGAGGTCGCGGGACTCCAGGAAGGCCCGGTGCACGGCCGCGGTCAGTTCCGGACGGCGCTCGGCGAACTCGCGGCGCACGGCCCAGACGGCGAAGACGAACGGCAGGCCGGTCCACTCCTTCCACATCTCGCCGAGGTCGTGGACGGTCAGTCCGAGGTCGGCGGCCTGGCCGAGGTAGGCGCGCAGCGCCGGGTCGCCGATCAGGACGGCGGCGTCGGCCTCGGCGAGCATCGAGCTGAGGTCGGGCGGGCAGCTGAAGTAGTCGGGGCGGACGCCCTCGCGTTCCTCCAGCAGCAGCCGGGCGAGCCGGACGGAGGTGCGGCTGGTGGAGCCGAGGGCGACGCGGCGGCCGTCCAGGTCGGCGAGCGGCACCTTGCTGACGATGAGGCAGGACATCACCGGGCCGTCGCTGCCGACCGCGATGTCGGGCAGGACCAGGAGGTCGTCGGCGTTGCGCAGGTACTCCACGCAGGTGATCGGACCGATGTCCAGCGAGCCGTCGACGAGCTGGTCGCTCAGCTTCTCCGGGGTGTCCTTGGTGAGGTCGAGGTCCAGCAGGTTGCCGGTCCTGGCGAGGCCCCAGTAGAGGGGGACGCAGTTCAGGAACTGGATGTGGCCGACGCGAGGCCTGACCGGGGTGTGTTCCTGGGGCTCCCGCGATTGTCCGTCCGGTGCTGCCACTGCGCCGCTCCCTTGTACTGTTCGTGCGCTTTCCCGCAGCGTATGCCTGCTGTTCACAGAGGCTTGCACCGGGCACCCGACACGCGCTCGCGAGGCCTGCGGGACGCCCCTGCGGGGCCCTACGACACGCGCCGTGGGGGCCGCAGTTCACCCCTGGTCGTCACAGCGACCGCATGCTAGCGTTGCCCTCAGTTGCAGTTTGATTCCCCTTGCAGTACTTGAAGCCTGCGGAGCATGTAACCGCGGGCTTTTTGTAGTTTTTCAGCAATATCGAAAAACTTCGGACTCGTCCGGAGGCAGGGCGATCAGCGCAGCGGACCGGGTGCCACACGGTGTGGCCCCGACACGTCCCTCGCAAGGAGAACGGCATGGCCACGGGAACCGTCAAGTGGTTCAACGCTGAGAAGGGCTTCGGCTTCATCGCCCAGGAGGGCGGCGGCCCCGACGTCTTCGTCCACTACTCCGCCATCAACGCGAGCGGCTTCCGCTCGCTGGAGGAGAACCAGGCGGTGAACTTTGACGTCACCCAGGGCCCGAAGGGCCCGCAGGCGGAGAACGTCACCCCCATCTGACCATCTTCTGATGTTCTGATCGCTCGGGACCCCAGCGGGTCCGTCGGCGGCTCCCGACAGCCGTCACCATGAGCACAAGAGCAACACCCAAGGGGGCCCGCCCGACCGGCGGGCCCCCTGCCTTTTCCGCCTGGCCTTTCCCCGGCCCCTCCTCCCGGCCACCGCCCCGGGAAGCAACGCACGCACCCGCGCCCCCGCGGCGCGCACAAGGGCCCGCCTCCGCACCGGGGAACGGTGCACAGGCGGGCCCTTGTCGCCGAGCCGGCCGGGATCAGGCAGCCACCGGGGCCGCCTTGTCCGTCTGCGCCGGGACGACGGCCGACGGCGCGTCCTCGTACAGGTCGCCGGAGGGGCGGTTGTAGGCGGCGACGTCGAGGATCTTCTCCCGCGAGGCCACCAGGACCGGCACCAGCACCTGGCCCGCGACGTTGGTCGCGGTGCGCATCATGTCGAGGATCGGGTCGATGGCGAGCAGCAGGCCGACGCCCTCCAGGGGCAGGCCCAGGGTGGAGAGGGTGAGCGTCAGCATGATGATCGCACCGGTGAGGCCCGCGGTGGCGGCCGAGCCGACGACCGAGACGAAGGCGATCAGCAGGTAGTCCCGGATGCCGAGGTCGATGTTGTAGACCTGGGCGACGAAGATCGCGGCGATCGCCGGGTAGATCGAGGCGCAGCCGTCCATCTTGGTGGTGGCGCCGAACGGCACGGAGAAGGACGCGTACTCGCTGGGGACGCCGAGGCGCTCGGTGACGCGGCGGGTGACCGGCAGGGTGCCGACCGAGGAGCGCGAGACGAAGGCCAGCTGGATGGCGGGCCAGGCGCCCTTGAAGAAGTTGACCGGGTTCAGGCCGGCGGCGAACTTCAGCAGCAGCGAGTAGACGACGAAGAGCACCAGCGCGCAGCCGACGTAGATGTCGAGGGTCAGCGTGGCGAAGGGCTTGAGGAGGTCCCAGCCGTACTTGGCGACGGACTTGCCGATCAGGCCGAGGGTGCCGAGCGGGGAGAGCCGGATGACCCACCACAGGGCGGTCTGGGTCAGCTCCAGGACGGACTCGCTGAGCTTGAGGACCGGCTCGGCCTTGCTGCCGAGCTTGATGATCGCCGCGCCGACCACGACCGCCATGAAGACGATCTGCAGCACGTTCACCTTGGCGAAGGCGTCGACGATGTTGGTCGGGAAGATCCCGGTCAGGAAGTCGATCCAGGTGCCCTTGGAGTCGAGCGCCTTGAGGCCGTCGGTCTTGAGGTTGGTGCCCTGGCCGGGGTTGGTCAGCAGGCCCAGGCCCAGGCCGACGGCCACCGCGATCAGCGAGGTGATCATGAACCAGAGCAGCGTGCGGGTGGCCAGGCGGGCCGCGTTGGTGACGTTGCGCAGGTTGGCGACGCTCACCACGATCGCGGTGAACACCAGCGGCGGGACGGCCAGCTTGAGCAGCTGGACGAAGATCTTGCCGATGGTCTCCAGGGTGGTGGCCAGCCAGGAGATGTCGGCGGCGCGGGCCAGGTAGCCCAGGCCGACGCCGAGCAGCAGTCCGCCGACGATCTGGACCCAGAACGGGGTCTTGCGGATTCTCGCGAGCACGGACGGCGACGAGGTCGCCTCGGGCGCTGTGGACATGACGGTGCGGCTCCGGGGGAGGGCGTTGCTGACGGTGGGGTGTGGCGGAGGAGGCGGCACGGCGCGCGGGCCGGGCGGGGAGGTCCCGGCCCCCGGTCAGGGGCGTGCCGCCGGGATACAGCTCATGGCGCGACAACGGCGCGGGCTGTCCACAGCACCGGTCAGAGCGCACGGGCGGGCGGCACCGGGCAGCGAGCCCCGGCCGTGCTTCCGCGATGCGTCTGAGGTGGTCATGGGCGACACATTAGCAGTAAAGGTTTGAGATGTTCAAAGTAGTTGTTTGAGGTTGGGGTGAGATCCGGACACGAACGAAGCTGACGCACCATCAGATCATCCCCATCGACCCGATTGACCGCTGAGCGGTTATACGTATAACTTTGACGGCGTCCCCGCCCCCGCCTGCCCAGACCGGAGAAGACGCCCGATGGGCTACCTCGCCCTGCTCCGCGCCCCCCATGTCAGCCGCCTGCTCCTCGGCACCCTGCTCGGCCGCCTGCCCGCCGGCATGACCGCCCTGGTGATCGCCCTCGCCCTGCGCGAGGCCGGCGCGCCGTACGGGCGGATCGGACTGGCCACCGCCGCCTACGCGATCTCCGCCGCCGTCGGCGGGCCGGTGCTCGGGCGGATCGTGGACCGCACCGGGCAGCCCCGCGTCCTGCTCGCCTCCGCCGTGCTCGCCGGCGGCGGGTACGCGCTGCTCGCCCTCGCCCCCGGCTCCGAGATCGCCGCTCCGCTCGGCGCCGCGATCGCCGGGCTCGCCATGCCCCCGCTCGAACCCTGCCTGCGCTCGCTCTGGCCGGACGTGGTGGAGGAGGAGCAACTCGACACCGCCTACGCCTTCGACTCCGCCTCCCAGCAGATCCTCTACGTGGCCGGCCCGCTGGCCGTCGCCGGGATCGCCGGCCTGTTCAGCCCGGTCGCCGCGCTCTGGATGGCCGCCGGACTGGGGCTGGCCGGCGCGCTGATCGTGGCCACCACCGCCCCGGCCCGGGCCTGGCGCGCCCCGGCCCGCGCGCACTCCGCCGGGCTGCTCGGCCCGCTGCGCTCCCCCGGCCTGGTGCTGCTGCTGGTCGGACTGGCCGGGGCCGGCTGGGCCGTCGGCGCGCAGAACGTGCTGTTCATCGCCTACGCCGAGCACCACGCCGACGCCCTGCCCGGCGGCGCGGGCACCCTGCTGGCGCTGGCGGCGCTCGGCGGCCTGCTCGGCGCGCTCGCCTACGGCGCGGTGAAGTGGCGCAGCAGCACGGCCACCCGCACCTGGATCATGGCGCTCGCGATGGCCGCGTCCTACCTGCCGCTGGTGCTGCTGCCCGGGCCGTACCCGATGGCCGCGCTGGCCTTCCTCTCCGGGATCGGGCTGGCGCCGCTGCTGGCGGCGGCGTTCGTGCTGGTCGCCGAGCTGGCGCCGACCGGGACGGTGACCGAGGCGTTCGCCTGGCTGGTGACGCTGTTCGCGACGGGCAACTCGCTCGGCTACGCGGTGTCCGGCAACCTGGCCGAGGACTCGCTGCGGCCGGTGGCGCTGTGCGCGGCGGGCGGGATCGCGCTCGGCGCCCTGCTGCTGTTCGGCGCCCGCCGCTGGTTCCACCCGGTGCCGCCGGCGCCGTCGGTGCGGCCGGTGCCGGTGGGCTGAGGCCCCCCACAGACGACCGCGCCCACCGGGGTCTGGCCGGCGGGCGCGGTCTTTCGTTCTCCCCTGCTCCTGCCTACGGCTTCGCGCCCCGCCCCGGCGCGCCGACCGCCGGCGCGGTGGAGGAGCGCAGCACCAGCGAGGTGGCCAGCGGCGGGACGGACGCCGCCCGCTCGCCGCGCAGCAGGCCCGCCAGCGCCGCCGCGCCGACCCGGCCCAGCTCCTCGCCGGGCAGGTCGACGGTGGTCAGCGGCGGGGCCAGCAGCGCGGCCACCGCGACGTTGTCCATGCCGACCACCGACAGGTCGGCCGGCACCCTCAGCCCCAGCTCGGCGGCGGCCTGGTACACCCCGGAGGCGACCACGTCGTCGTCGCAGATCACCGCGCGCGGACGGTCCGGGCGCTCCAGCAGGCGGTGCGCCACGCTCCGCGCGGCCGGCTGGCCCTCGTTCAGGCTCACGCCCAACTCCACGACCTCCAGGTCGAGTTCGGCGGCGACCTGCTCGAACGCGGCCTGCCGCACCCGGAACGTGTACGCGGAGTGGGTGGAGCGCAGCCGCCCGATCCGGCGGTGGCCGAGCCCGGCCAGGTGCTCGACGGCGGCGCGCATCCCGCCCGCCACGTCGAGTTCGACGGTCGGCCGGGCCCGGTCGGTGCCCGGGTCGGCGTCGAGGAAGACGACGGGGGTGTCGGCGGGCAGCTCGCCGAGCTGGCTGTCGTCCGGGGAGCAGATCAGCAGGCCGTCGAAGCGGCTGGTGGTGGCGGCCTCCGCGAGGGTGGCGCTCCCCCAGCCGGAGCTGACCACGACCGCCAGGCCGTGCCGGCCGGCCTCCTCGTGGACGCCCTCCAGCACCCGGCCGAAGAACGGGCCGAGGATGTTCGGCACCGCCAGGAGGATCATCCCGCTACGGCCGAGCCGCAGCTGCCGGCCGGCCGCCTGCGGGCGGTAGCCGAGGCTGCGGGCGGCCTCCCTGACCCGCTCCCGGGTGGCGTCGGAGACCCGGCGGCCGGCCTCGGCACCGGAGAAGACCAGCGAGACGGTGGCCTGGGAGACCCCGGCGAGCCTGGCCACGTCCCGGCCGGTGGGCCGGCGCACCGGGGCCGGCCAGGTCCCGGCCTCCCCCTCGACGGACGGCCCGAGCGACGCGGCCGACCCGAGCGACGCGGACGGCCCGGACGGCGGGTCGGCCGGTCCGGGCTCGGAAGCCGCAGAAGCGGAAGCGGGGTCGGGGTCGGAAGCGGAGGCGTCCGAGGCGGCGGAGTCGGGCACGGCGGCTGCGGCTGCGGGTCCGGCCGGGGTCAGCTCTGCCGGACGGCGGCCGTCCGGGCCGCCTCGTCGACGGCGTCCTCCTCCGCGTTCTGCGCGGCGATCCGCTCGGCGGTACGGCTGCGCAGGCCGGAGACCTTGGTGGTGATCTGGGCGGACATGTCGTCGCGCTGACGGCTCAGCAGCACGTAGCTGAGCGGCGCGGACGCGATCGCGGCCAGCAGGAACAGGAAGATCACTCCGGCCTGGCCGCTGACCGGGATGATCTTGAAGTGCCCGAGCAGCAGGGCGACCAGCAGGCAGCCGAGGAAGATGCTGACCCGCAGGGAGGTGTAGCGGAGCGTGGCGTGCGACTTCTCCTGGCCGGTGCTGCTCACGGGACACATCCTTTTCACTGGTCTGGGCGGGGGCCGGTCTCCCAGTGAAGCATGCCTGACGGGCGGCGCGGGGAAGGGGGCGCCCGTCCCCCCGCCCGCCGCCTCCCGGCCGTCCTGCGGATCAGCGCAGGTCGAGCCACATGGTGATCTCGTCGCGGTCGTCCCCTAGGGCGACCCGGACCGCGGCCGGCACCCGGCCGACCTCCCGGTAGCCGCAGCGGGTGTAGAAACGCTCCAGGCCCTGGCCGCCGCGCGCGGTCAGCCGCAGGCTCTCCAGGCCCCACTCCCGGGCTATCCGCTCGGCCTCGGCGAGCAGCCGGACGCCGTAGCCGCGGCCCTGGCAGTCGGGGTGCACCATGACCCGCTTGAGCATCCGCCAGTGCTCCATCAGGCCGAACCGCATCGACTCGAAGAAGAGGACACCGACGAGCCGACCGGTGTCACTCTCGTGGGCGACCAGCAGCCGGTCCGGGCCGTCCGGCGCGACCCCGGCGAACTGGTGGTCGGCGGTGTCCCAGACCTCGTCCTCCGTCACCGGCGCCACGAAGCCGACCGCGCCGCCGGCGTTGGTGACGTCGGCCCACAGCCGGACGACGGCGGTGCGCAGGTCCGGGTCGAGCTTCGGGTCCAGGGTGAAGATGAGCGCCATGGCTGCGGAGCCTAGCTCTCCGGTCCGACAGGCCCCCGACCCGCCTTGGGAGCCCGCACTGGGAGCCCGCCCTACGGGAGGGCCGGAACGACGGGGCGGTCCGGCCGGCTGGTGCGCAGCGCCAGGCAGAGCCCGACGGCGACCACGCACAGGGCGCCGGCGCCGTACCAGGTGAGGTCGTAGTTCCCGAGCGCGTCGCGGGCCAGGCCCGCCAGCCCGGCGACGACGGCCGCACCGATCTGGTGGCTGGCCAGCACCCAGCCGAAGACGATCGGGGCGTCCCCGCCGAAGTGCCGGCGGCACAGCGCGACGGTCGGCGGCACGGTGGCCACCCAGTCCAGGCCGTAGAAGATGACGAAGGCCAGGATCGGCGGCTGCAGCGAGCCTGCGAGCAGCTGCGGCAGCAGGAGCAGCGAGATCCCGCGCAGCCCGTAGTAGGTGACCAGCAGGATCCGGGAGTCGACCCGGTCGGTGAGCCAGCCGCTGAAGATGGTGCCGATCACGTCGAAGACGCCGATCATGGCGAGCAGACCGGCCGCGGTGGTCACCGGCATGCCGTGGTCGTGGGCGGCCGGGATGAAGTGGGTGCCGACCAGGCCGGCGGTGGTGGCGCCGCAGATCGCGAAGGAGCCGGACAGCAGCCAGAACGCCCGGCTCCGGGCAGCGTCCCGCAGCACCCGCAGCGAGCGGGTCAGGGCGCGGCCGTCGGCGGCGGGCGCCGGGGGCTCCTCGGTCGCTCCGTACGGGAGCAGGCCGAGGTCGGCGGGCCGCTCGCGCATCAGCAGCAGGACGGGGACGGCGACCGCGCTGGCCGCGAGCGAGACCACGATCACCGCCGAGCGCCAGCCGTGGTGCTCGACCAGCCAGGCGCCGACCGGCAGGAAGACCAGGTTTCCCGCTGCCCCGGCGGCCGTCAGCACGCCGGTGACCAGGCCCTGGCGCGCCTGGAACCAGCGGCCGGTGATGGTGGTGGCGAAGGCGCCGGCCATCGAGCCGCTGCCCAGGCCCACCAGCACGCCCCAGCAGAGCACCAGTTGCCAGGGCTCGCGCATCAGCATGGTGAGCCCGGAGCCGACCGAGATGGTCAGCAGCGCGCAGACCACCACCAGGCGCACGCCGAAACGGTCCATCAGGGCGGCGGCGAAGGGGGCGGTGAGGCCGTAGAGGGTCAGGTTGACGGAGGTGGCGATGGATATCGTCCCGAGCGACCAGCCGAACTCGTTGTGCAGGGCGTCCATCATCAGGCTGGGCGTGGACCGGAAGCCGGCCGAGCCGAGCAGGACCAGCAGCGAGACACCGGCCACCACCCAGGCGTAGTGCACCCGGAAGCGGGCCGGGCGGGCCGGGCGGACGGGTCCTTCGGGGGCGGGCGCGGGGGCGGGGGCGAAGGCGTTGCGTTCGGTCACGCGGACGAGTGTCCCGAAGCGGCGCGGCCGCGACGAGTGGCCTGAATGACAGCTTTCGCAAGAATCGGGCCACGGTCCCGGCGTACCCTGGCCCGAACCGGCCGGACTGGCCCGAACCGGCCGACCGAACCGACTCAACCCGCCGACCCGACCCAACCGGCCCGGGCGGCCGCACCACCGAAGGGGAACGGCATGGCCCACCTGGTCGCGGTACTCGCCCTCGACGGCGTGATCGCCTTCGAACTCGGCATCCCCGCCCGCATCTTCGGCGGCGCCGAGGACCCGGCCGGACGGCCGCTCTACGAGATCGCCACCTGCACGCTGGACGGCCGGCCGGTCGCCACCAGCGCGGACTTCCGGATCAGCGTCGACCACGGGCCGGAACTGCTGGAGCGGGCCGACACGGTGGTGATCCCGGCCTCCGCCGACGCGAGCACGGCCACCGTCGACACCGCCTTCACCCCCGAACTGGCCGCCGCACTGCGCCGGATCCGGCCCGGCACCCGGCTGATGTCGATCTGCACCGGCTCCTTCCTGCTGGCCGCCGCCGGACTGCTGGACGGCCGCCCGGCCACCACCCACTGGCGCTACACCCGGCGCTTCGCCGAGCTGTACCCGAAGGTGCGGCTGGACCCGGACGTGCTCTACACCGACGACGGCGACCTCCTCACCTCCGGCGGGGTGGCCGCCGGGGTGGACCTGTGCCTGCACGTGGTCCGCCGCGACCACGGCAGCGCGGTGGCCAACGCGGTGGCCCGCAGCTGCCTGGTGCCGCCGTGGCGCGAGGGCGGCCAGAAGCAGTACGTCGAGGCCCCGAGCCCGGTGGACTCCACCGGCCACGGCACCGCCGCCGTACGCGCGTGGGCACTGGAACACCTGGACCAGCCGCTGGCGCTGCGCCGACTCGCCGACCGGGCGGGCATGAGCGTGCGGACCTTCACCCGGCGCTTCCGCGAGGAGACCGGCGCCAGCCCCGGGAAGTGGCTCACCGTGCAGCGCACCGAGCGGGCCCGGCAGCTGCTGGAGCGCACCGACCTGACGATCGACCAAGTCGCCCGGGAGTCCGGTTTCGGCACCGCCGCCTCGCTCCGGCTGCAACTGCGCGACCGGCTGGACGTCGCCCCGAGCGCCTACCGGCGTACCTTCCGCACCGTCCCCGGGTGACCCCGGGTGACCGTGGACGGCTCCGAACCGCCCCGGACGACTCCGGACGACTCCGGACGATCCACGACCGGACGGCTCTCGGCCGAGTGGCCGGAAAGCGACGCCGGATGACGGCGGGTCGGATGGCGGCCGGCCGCGTGCACCCCGAGCACGGCGCGGCCGGCCACCATCCAATCGCGACGCACGGGCCCTGAACCCGCGCCGCGCCCTCCGCACTCGCCAAGGAGCGCCCGCGACCGGCGATCCACGGCCCCCCTGCTGGCGTGGTCCCCCTGGACAACAGCACCGCGGCGGCGTTCGGGCGTCCCCTCGGCGTCCCCTCACTGACGGAGAGCCGCACCCAAGCGTGATCAGTCGGATACGTCACGTCAATGGGTAGTCCGAAATTCGGAATGGTTGCGTCAACTTTCGGCCGGTGATCTCCGCCGGCGATCACCGGCGGGATCGGCAGCGAACCGAGCGGGCCCCGGGGCTGCCGCTGCCGCTACTGCGCCAGCGCCGCCCAGTCCACGCCCGCCAGCGGGTCCGCCGGCCGGGCGTCCGCACCGATCTCGCACCACACCCGCTTGCCCGAGCCGTCCGGGAACCAGCCCCAGCGCTCGCAGAGCAGCTCGACCAGCTCCAGGCCGCGCCCGTTGGTGGCGTTCTCGTCCGCCCCGGCGTGCCGCGGGGCGGGGGCCGTCCGGCTCGCGTCGGCGACCTCCACCCGCAGCGGGCCGGCCGGCTCGCCGCCCGCCTGGTCCTCCTCCACCGGCAGACAGAGCCGCAGCACCGCCGGACACCCGGTGTGCACCACGGCGTTGGTCACCAGCTCGGAGACCACCAGCACCACCGTCTCGGCGACCGGCGCGTCCGGGTCCACCCCGTGGTTCAGCAGCCGCGAGCGCACCCACCGACGGGCCCGGCCGACCTCGGCGGGGTCCGCCTGCACCGCCAGCTGTACCTGAAGAACCTGCACCGCTCCACCACCCGCACTCGCAGTTCGGCCATCGTCCCGATCGGGCCGGATCGTCCAGCCGGCGAACCCTCGCACATCGCCCGGTGCCACCCGGGCCCTTGGCCGGGCCAACTCGGCCGGGCCAACTCGGCCGGGCCAACTCGTCCGTCGCGCACTGGCCGCGACTCGATTACGCCTCAGGATGAGTGGGCGGACGGACCTCGGCAAGCGCTTCGGGCATATTCCAGCGATCGGGGGACAGCGCAGTGCATACTGTCCCGTTCACTCTCGCGAGCCTCGTACCGGCACTCGTCCGGCCCGGGCCGACCCGCCGGTCCCGCAGTGGCGAACCTACCTCCGGACGCCCCGCGCACCCGGCCCGCCACTCGCGAACCACCCGTGCGACATATGTCCAACGGCCTTCGAACAGTGGCCTCCAAGGACCGCCCCGCGCCCGGGCCGCCGATCCGAGCGACGACCGGGCGACGACCGGGCGACGACCCGGTTGGCGATCCGGCTGGCGACCCGGGCGACGATCCGCGGGCCCGGGTTCCGTTCTTCGGGGAATGCTCCCGCCGCCGACCGGCCGCAAGATACCGTTGGGTACGCCAGCGAAACCCGGGCAGGAGGGTTGGTTCCCGATGGCCACCCCCGACCGCGCGCCGCGTTGGGACGAGCAGCTCCAACGCCGCCTCGCCCGCGGCGAGGAGACCGCGCTCGGCGAGATCTACGACCAGCTCGCGCCGATGGTGCACGGACTGGCCGGGCGGATACTCGCCGACCAGGCCGCCGCCGCCCAGCTCACCCGGGAGATATTCGCCCAGGTCTGGGAGCACCCCGAGGACTTCGACCCCGCCCAGGGCTCGCTGCGCTCCTGGCTCGGCGCGCTCACCCACCGCCGCGCGGTCGACCGGCTGCGGGCGCGGCGGGCCGCCGAGCGGGTACCGGGCGGCCCGGGCAGCGGGCTTGACGGACCGGGAGGCAGCGAGGGCGCGGCCGAGGCGGAGATCCGCGCCGTGGCCACCGCCGCGCGCATGCAGTACGTGGTGGACTCCCTGCCCCAACCCCTGCGTGAGACCATCGCGGTGACGTACTACGACGGCCGCACCTACCAGGAGACGGCCCGGCTGCTCGGCATCAGCGAGCAGGCCGCCAAGCAGCGGATGCGGCTCGGCCTGGAACTGCTGGCCACCGAACTGGCCGAGGAGCGCGCCCGCCACGACGAACGGCACGGCCGCGAGGACGGCCGGGAAGACACGGACGACGCGGGCGACGGGGACGACGGGGACAGGGGCGCATGAGCGAGCGGAGCGAGCCCACCACCGAGGAGCGGCACGACGCCCTGCGCTCGCTGCTCGGCGCCTGGGCCCTCGGCGCCTGCCCGAGCCATGACGCCGCCGAGCTGGAGCGGCACCTGCGCACCTGCCCGGAGTGCGCCGAGGAGGCCGCCCGGCTGCGCGAGGCGGCGGGCTGGCTCGCCCTGGACGAGCCGCTCGACCAGCCCAACTCGCTGCGCCAGCAGGTGCTCGACTGGTGCCTGGCCCGCCGCCCGGCCGAACTGCCCGTCCCCGCCTGGGGCATGCCGTACACCGCGGAGACGGCCAAGCTCGACGCGCTGCTACGCGACCTCGGCCCGGAGGAGTGGCAGGAGGTGGCCGACCTGCCGTGGCACGGCGGCACCGGGCGGCTGCGCCCGGCCGAGGTGCTGTGCCACCTCGCCGCCGTGGACGGCTATCTGGCGCTCGCCCTCGGCCTGCCCGACCCGGTGCCGGCCGGCCCGGGCGCCGCACCGGCCCCGGCCGCCCGGCGGGTGCCGCCGCAGGAGCCGGCCGCGCGGCCGCCGGCGCTCCGGATCCCGCCCCTGCTCCCGCCCCGGGTCCCGCCGCAGGGCGGGCCGTACGCCGGGATCGCCGAGCGCACCGCCCGGCTGGTCGCCGACCAGGCCGGCCTCCCGCCGCAGTCGGTGCGGGAGCGGTGGCGGCGGCAGACCCACGACCTGGTGCGCACCGCCGCGCTCGCCCCGCAGGGCAACACCCCCGTCGACTACGGCTTCGCCGTGCTGCCGCTGCGCGACGCCTTCGTGGACCGCGCCTTCGAGTGCTACGTGCACGGCGAGGACGTGGCCCGCGCGGTCGCCTACCCGTACGACCCGCCGGCGCCCCAGCACCTGCGGCAGATGGTGGACCTGGCGGTCCGGATGGTCCCGCGGGCACTGGCCGACCTGCGTGCCGCCCGCGCCACCCGTCCCGAGCCCGCCGGGGCGCCGACCCTCCCGCCCGTGGCGGACCAGGGTCAGGGCCGGGGCCGGCGGCTGCGGCTGGTGATCGACGGCCCGGCGGCCGGCGAGTGGCTGATACCGCTGGACGGACCGGAGTCGGGGCCGTCCGGCGGCGAACCGGTGGCCTCGATGGTGCTGGACGGCCTGGAGCTCTGCCACTTGGCCGCCGCGCACCGCGATCCGGACCGGCTGCCGGTCGGCGAGCACGGCGACCGGGCCGCGATCCGCGAGGTGCTGCACGCCCTGCCGCTGCTGTCGCGGCCGTAAGCGGCCACAGCCGCCGCAACGGCGGCAACCACACCGGCCGCCGACCGCCCCGGCCTCGCTACGCGAAGACCACCGTGCGGGTGCCGTTCAGCAGCACCCGGTGCTCGCTGTGCCACTTCACCGCACGGGCCAGCGCCTGGCACTCGACGTCCCGGCCGAGCGCGACCAGCTGGTCCGGGGTGACGTCGTGGGTCACCCGGGCCACCTCCTGCTCGATGATCGGGCCCTCGTCGAGGTCGGCGGTGACGTAGTGCGCGGTGGCGCCGATCAGCTTCACGCCCCGGGCGTGCGCCTGGTGGTAGGGCTTGGCGCCCTTGAAGCTCGGCAGGAAGGAGTGGTGGATGTTGATCACCCGGCCGGACAGCGCGGTGCACAGCTGGTCCGAGAGCACCTGCATGTAGCGGGCCAGCACGACCAGCTCGACGTCCTCCTTGGCGACCAGGTCCAGCAGCTGCTGCTCGGCGTCGGCCTTGGTGTCCCGGGTGACCGGGATGTGGTGGAACGGGACGCCGTAGCTCTCGGTCAGGTCGCGCAGGTCGGTGTGGTTGGACACCACCGCGGCGATCTCCACCGGCAGGGCACCGATCCGGGTGCGGTAGAGCAGGTCGTTCAGGCAGTGCCCGAACTTGCTGACCATGAGGACGATCCGCATCCGCTGCTCGGTCGGGTGGATCTGCCAGTCCATCCCGAACGAGGCCCCGATCGCCGCGAAGCTGGCCCGCAGCTTGTCGGCGGTGACCGGCTCGGCGGCGGAGAAGTGCACCCGCATGAAGAACAGCCCGCTGTCCCCGTCGCCGAACTGCTGGCTGTCGATGATGTTGCAGCCGGTCATGAAGAGGTAGCTGGAGACGGCGTGGACGATGCCCTGCTTGTCGGGGCAGGACAGCGTGAGGACGTACTGGGCGCTGGCCGGCTGCTGGTCCACTGGGGGTATCCCGTCCTGAGGTCGTGGCGTTCGTGGGTGGTCCAGCGTGTCACATCCTGGACAGCCGCCGCCCCGCTGCCCGTACTGCGGGACGGCACTGCTCAGCGGCCCGACCGGATACCCGGCCGGCGGCCCCGCCGTCGGCCCGGGCTCAGACCCGGGCTCAGACTCGGGTGAGGATGCGCAGCACGTCCAGCGACTTGGGCGCCGCGTCCGGGTCGTCCCCGTCGTTCACCGCCAGCGCGACGTGCGCCTCGCGCGCGGCCCGGACCGCCTCCGGCCAGCCGGGGTGGCCGAAGTAGGCGGAGGCGTGGGCGTCCGCGCCGACCTCGTGCAGCAGCTGGACCACCCGCAGCACCGCGACATCGACCAGGGCGGCCTCGGCGGAGTCGCGGAAGATCGTGCCCACGTACTTCTCGGCCGACCAGTGGTCCAGCCAGGTGTCCTCGACCAGCCGGTAGACGGCGTCGGTCACGTCGCCGTACCCCTCCCGGCCGTTCAGCCAGGTCTCCTGCTGGAAACCGGGGTCGGACAACATGTGCAGCGCCGAGCGCAGTCGGGCTCGCCAGCGCCACCAGGGCAGGTCGTTGAGCGGCATGCCGTTCATCGTGCTGGAGCGGTGGCCCGGACGAGAAGTGTTTCGGGCAGACCGATGCGAAGAATCTGTGCTGGCGGACATGGAGAACGATCGTACGTTCCCTGTCCGTTCGTACTCCACTCCCGATCTACACGCGTACCCCGCCTGATTTCAGCTCCCGTTACCCGGCCGTTCGTACTTCGGCCCTCTCGGCGTGTGGCGCCGGGGCTTGGCTTGCTCCGGTGCGCCGGATGGCGCCCCAGAGAGGGAAGACCGATGACCAGCCGAAGGGACCCGTTCCAGCCCCGGCACCAGTTCGCGCGGCGCCGCCGCCGCCCGATCGCCGCGGCCGCCACCGCCGCGGCCCTGTTCCCCACCCTCTTCTCGGCCTCCGCGTGCGGCGGACCGGCCGATGCCTCCACCAACGGCGGCGACCTCACCGTGATGACCTGGTCCCCGTCCGGCACCGGCTCCGCCGACCGGCCCGGCATGACCGCGCTCGCCGAGGCGATCGGCCGGGACGTCAACCTCAAGGGCGGACTGAACGGCCGCCGGCTTCAGGTGCTCACCTGCAACGAGCACAACACCTCCGAAGGCGCCAAGGCCTGCGCCCAGCGGGCGGTGGACGCCAAGGCGGTCGCCGTGATCGGCTCCTACAGCCAGTACGGCTTCGACTTCATGCCCGTCCTGGAGCGCGCCGGCATCCCCCTGATCGGCGGCTACGGGCTCTCCCAGCCCGAGTTCAGCAGCCCGCTCTCGTACCCGGTGGACGGCGGCATGCCCGCACTGATCGGCGGCAGCGGCCGTCAGCTGGTCGAAGCCGGCTGCAAGGCCGTCGCACTCGTCCGCCCGGACACCCCGTCCGGCGACAACCTGCTCGGCTACCTGGCCAACGCGCTCAAGCCGGCCGGCATCAAGCTGCTCGACGTCAAGGCGCCCGAGCAGTCCACCGACTACACGGCGGTGGCCCGCAAGGCGATCGGCAGGGACGAAGCGGCGAACTGCGTCACCAGCGCCCTCGCCGCCGAGCCGACCGGCAACCTGCTGGACTCCTACCGTCGGCTGAACCCGAGGAACACCCGGTTCGCCTCGGTGATCGGCAGCGTGCAGCAGTCGGTGGTCGACTCCACCGGCGGCGACTCCGGCCCGCTGGCCGGCACCTACGTCACCAGCTGGTACCCGCCGGAGTCGGCGAAGGTCTGGGACGGGCTGCGCGCGGTGGTACGCGCCGACACCACCGGCAGCCACACCATCGACGTCTCCGATCCCGGCGTGCAGACCACCTGGGTCGCGTACGAGGTGTTCCGGCTGGTCGCCGAGAAGGTCGCGGCGTCCGGCCGGCAGGTCACCGAGAAGACCGTCACCGGGCTGCTGGACAGCGGCGAGGGCATCGACGTCGGCCTCACCCCGCCACTGAACTGGGGCACCCCCAACATGCTGCCCAGCACCGAGTCCCCGCGGCTGGTGAACACCTGGGTCACCTACCAGGTGGTCAAGGGCGGCCGGATGACCCTCCAGCAGCCGGGCTTCGTGGACATCCGCTGGGTGCTCACCGGGGGCCGCCCGCCGGCGTGACGCCCGGGCGGCGCAGGACGGCCGGTGAAGGACAGCCGACGCAGCACGGACGACAGGGGGACGGACGACGAAGGGGCGGGCCGGCGGGCCCGTTCCCCCGTCCGTCCTACAGGTCGCCGTCGCTGCGGCTGGGCAGGCCGGTCTGGGTGGCGATCGCGTTCCACAGGGTCGAGGCCTGCTTCTTCGCGGTGGTCGCCGTGCCGCTGGCCTGGACGGCGTTCTTGTAGTGCTGGTTGTCCAGCTTCTTGGGGTCACAGGCGCCGGGCGCCTGTGAGTCCCCGGCCCAGGCCGCGTACTCGTCGTCGGCCTGCGCGGAGGCGGTCCACGCCGCATTGAGCTGCTCGACCAGCTGCTGGCCGCCGGGCAGCTTGTCGGCCTTCAGCTGGCCGAGCTTGGTCTGGAGTTCGCGCCGCTTGCCGGCCGCGCCGGTGAGCGCCTGCTGCGACTCGGGCAGCTTGTCGCACTTCTGCACCGCGGCGACCGCGCCGACCACCGCCGAGCGGCTGTCGCTCGCGGTGCCGAGCAGGTCCGACAGCGGCTGCGCCTGGGCCTTGACCGCCGGGTCGACGGTGGTGCCCGAGCTGCTCGCGCTCGCCGTGCCGGGGGTGGCGCTGCCGGTGGCGGCCACCGGGAGGGTCTTCTTGGCGTCGGCGGCGGGGGTGGTGTCGTCCCCGTTCACCAGGACGGCGACCAGGATGCCGGCCACCGCGAAACCGGCCACCACCCCACCGATGATCAGCTTGTTGGACGGGCGGCCGCCCCGGGCGGCCGGAGCCTGCGCGCCCGCCTGGGTGGTGTCGAAGCCCTGCCCGTGGTCCTGGGCGTAGCCCTGCCCGTGCCCGTGGTCCTGCCCGTAGCCCTGGCCGTAGTTCTGCCCGTAGTCCTGACCGGGGTAGGCCGGCGCCGGCGGCGGCTGCCCGGCCTGCGAGTAGCCCTGGTAGCCGCCCGGGCCGGGCTGCTGCGGGTAGCCGGCCTGGGACTGGCCCGTGGGGTACCCGCCCGCGTACGGGTCCGCGCCCGGGTACGGCGGGAGGTGCTGCGTCTCCGGCGCCGGCTCGTGCTGCGGGACGCCGTAACCGGGCTGCGGAGCGCCGGCCCACGGGGCGGGCTGGGCCGGCATGGCCTGGGTCGGCCGCGCGTGCCCGCCCTCGCCGAGGTACTCCGGCTGCCCGGACGGCTGCCCCACCGGCGGCACGCCCGTCTGCCCCTGCGGGTGACCCTGCGGCTGGCCCGGCGCGCCGCCCTGGGTCTGGCCGGGCTCGGGGCGGAACAGGTCGTCCAGGTTGAAGTCACCCGAGTTGGGGTACGAGCGGCGCTGGCTCAACGCGATTCCTCACCTGTGCACGACCGCGCGCTGACGGCGGACCACATCTCGTCGGTTCTTGGGGGCATCACAGTTCCTTGGACGTCGCGCCCACGCTACCGGTTCGCCGAACCGGGTGACCACGCGGGCGGGACATCCCTCACGCTCCCCTCACCCCGCCCCGCCGGGGCCCGGGGCCTTGGACCCGCCCTGGCGCCCCGGGCGCGACACTAGGCGGCCTCCGCATCCGCCCGGGCGTGGAACTCGCGGACCACCCGCTGCTCCCGGTAGGGCTCCAGCCTGCGCCGGAACTCGTCCAGGTACTCCACGCCCCGGTTGGACCGCAGCCCGCTCAGCAGCCGGACCGCCTGCGCGCCCGTCTCACAGGCGCGTTCGAGGTCCCGCTGCTGCAACTGGGCGGTGGCGAGCAGGACGAGGTCCACCGCGCGGCGGCGGACCCGGGTCGGCGGGTGCAGGTCGAGCGCCCGGCGGGCGTAGTGCTCGGCCTGGCCGGCCTGCTCCAAGTCCCGGTGGCAGTGGGCCAGTTCGTCCGACAGGTAGGCGTCGTCGAAGTGGACGATCCAGTCCGGGTCGTCCTCCGGGCGGCGCTTCTCCATCATCTCCAGCGCCTTGGCCGACACCGCCTCGCAGGAGCGGGCGTCCCCCAGCAGGGCGTGGCCGCGGGCCTCGGCGGCGTAGAACATCGCCATCGCCGTCGGGGTGGCGACCGTCCGGGCGCCCTCCTGCGCGGCGCGGGCGAGCTGGGCGATCTCCCGCGGGTTGCCGAGCGTCGCCGCCAGGTGGCTCATCGACGCCGCCAGCACGTAGCCGCCGTAGCCGCGGTCGTCGGCCGCCTGGGCGAGCCGGAGCGCCTGGATGTAGTAGCGCTGGGCCAGGCCGGGCTGGCCGGTGTCCACCGCCATGTATCCGGCCAGTTCGGTCAACCGGGCCACCGCGGCGAAGAGTTGGCGCCCGGTCTCGTCCCGGTACGCCCCGCCGAGCAGGCTGGAGACCACCGAGTTGAGGTAGTGCACGACCACCGGGCGCACGTGACCGCTGCCGAAGCGGTGGTCCAGGTCGACCAGCATCGTGGTGGTGGCCTTGATCGCGGCCACGTCGGTCGGGCCGACCCGGGGGCCGCCGGTGCGGGCCACCACCGGGTCGGGCGGGGTGATCAGCCAATCCCGGCTGGGCTCCACCAGCGCGGAGGCCGCGACCGTGGCCCCGGTCAGGAAGTCCCGCCGTCCGACGTCGCTGCGCCAGAGCTCGCAGACCTGCTCCAGGGCGGCGTTCAGGGTCGGCGCGAACTGGAGCCCGATACCGGAGCTGAGGTTCTTGCCGTCGGCCATGCCGATCTCCTCGACCGACACGCTGCGGCCGAGCTTGCGGCCGAGGGCCTCGGCGATCACCGCCGGCGCCTGCCCGCGCGGCTGCTGCCCGCGCAGCCAGCGGGCGACGGAGGTCTTGTCGTACCGCAGGTCCAGACCGTGCTCGGCGCCGCAGAGGTTGACCCTCCGGGCCAGGCCGGCGTTGGAGCAGCTGGCCTCCTGGATCAGTTGCTGCAGACGCTCGTTGGGCTGTCGTGCGACGAGTGGTCTTGCGGCCATTGGGTTTCGCCTCCCCACACCCTCCGGTCCCGGCCGGCGGGCGACGATTCTGCTGATCTGTTGCCGACTGTCCGACCGTCCAAGGAATCTGACACCAGGTTAGCGATCAGCAACGCCAGCGGGATACCCACGGTGACGATCCGCACCCCCCACGCGCCCTGGGAAATGCTCCTGTGCGCCCCCACTGCGCCTGCCTCCGCCCGCCTCAACTCGGTCGAGTAACCGGTTCGGGTGACATTGCCGGTATACGCCCAACCGGCTTGCGCCGGGCCGTAACCAGCCTCACACACGGTAGTTGAGCAGCGTGTGGAAGACATCCCCGACTCCCCCGACCAGGGCAAGACCGCCGCACTGCCCCCGCTGCTCATCGAAGCCGTCGGCTACGCCGAGAACCGCCACTGGGAGGTCGCTCCCGGCGCCTGGCTGATCGACGGCGACGGGCCCGCCCGCTGCTCCTGCGGCGACCGGCGCTGCCTGCTGCCGGGGGCCCACCCGCTCGACGCGGACTGGGCCCGCAAGGCGAGCGCCGGGCCGGGGGCGGTGCGGCGCTGGTGGACCGAGCGGCCGCAGGCCTCGATCCTGCTGCCCACCGGCCGGTCCTTCGACGTCCTGGACGTCCCGGAGACGGCCGGCTGCCTGGCGCTGGCGCGGATGGAGCGGATGGACCTCCAGCTGGGCCCGGTCGCGGTGCTGCCCGCCTCGCCCGGCCGGATCGGCCGGCGGCTGCACTTCCTGGTGCTGCCCGGGGTCGCGGCCAAGCTGCCGGAGATGCTCCGCAAGCTCGGCTGGCCGCCCGGTCGGCTGGACCTGGTGGCCCGCGGCGAAGGGGACTGGACGGTCGCCCCGCCCTCCCGGATCGGCGGCACCGGCTACGCCCAGTGGGCCCGCTCCCCCTCGGCGCTCAACCGCTGGCTGCCCGACGCCGCCGAGCTGATCAGCCCGCTCGCGTACGCCTGCGGACGCGAGGCGCCCGCGGCCGCCCACCCCCAGCCCGCCCAGCCGGCGGCAGCGGTGCGCTGAACGGGCGCGGCAACGGTTCACCGCCGCGGTTCACCATCCTGGTTCACCACCCTGGTTCACCGTCTCGTGAACGGCCTCGTGAACCGCCCCGATTCACTGCCCCGATTCACCACCCCGTGAACGGCCGCCCTCCGCCTATCGGGTGAGGGCGCGCAGCGCGCGACACCCCGCGCCCGGCTGACGGGCCTTGTCTCCCACCGGAGGCGAGGCCCGTCACACGCATGTGCGGATAAGGCCTCCGTGTACCCGCTGACCATGGGCGAAAGCCCCCCGGACGAGTGACAACGCTCAAGGATTGCCATGATCGGCCGAGGGGAGGAATTGCGGTGCGAGGGGACGCCGGAGGGAGCGCTCGGACGGGGAAGCCGGGCGAGGCGGTGGAGGGGCCGGGAGGGAACGGAGGGGATGGGAGGGACGGAGGGGACAGGGAGGGAACGGGGAGGCGAAAGGGCCCGCTGCACGGGGAGCAGCGGGCCCTTCGCGTCGTTCCGGGAAGCACGTTCCCCGGGCCCGGAAGCGTTCCTCCGGGCCCGGGGGGCGCGTTCCTCAGGCCTGGGCGACGAAGACGTGCTGGGCGATGTCCTTGCCCAGCTCCGCCGCGTTCTCCCCGGTGCCGACCAGCACGCCGCCGACGCCGGCGCTGACCCGCACGGTGGAGCCCGGCCGGATCCCGGCCCGGCGCAGCGTGCGCATCAGTTCGCCGTCGGTCTGGATCGGCTCGCCGATCCGGCGGACCACCACGCTGGCGCCGCCGTCACCCGGCTTGACGGTGTCCAGCGGGACGAGCGCGGCGTCGAAGCCCTCGCCCTCGGCCTTGGCGTCGCCCAGCTCGTCCAGGCCCGGGATCGGGTTGCCGTACGGGGACTGGGTCGGGTGGCCGAGCATGGCGAGCACCTTGCGCTCGACCGTCTCGCTCATCACGTGCTCCCAGCGGCAGGCCTCCTCGTGGACCTGCTCCCACTCCAGTCCGATCACGTCGACGAGCAGGCACTCGGCGATGCGGTGCTTGCGCATGACGCGCACGGCGAGCCGGCGCCCGTCGTCGGTCAGTTCGAGGTGGCGGTCCCCCGCCACCTGCAACAACCCGTCGCGCTCCATCCGGCCGACCGTCTGGCTGACCGTCGGGCCGCTCTGCTCCAGTCGCTCGGCGATCCGGGCGCGCATCGGGACGATGCCTTCCTCCTCCAGCTCCAGGATGGTGCGAAGGTACATCTCAGTGGTGTCGATCAGCCCAGACATCGCCGCTGGCTCCGTTCTTCGGTGTCCTCACCGCCAATTCTGACGTACTGCACCGACAACCGGGCCCGCGCAAGGGCCCCGGGTCCCGGTTTTCGTTCCTGTTGACAGCGGTGCCGCCTGGGCGCCACGGTGCTCGCCGTAGCTTTCTCCACTGGCGGCCCGGACCCGACCGGCCCGCCCCACCCGGCCGGCTCCCCCACCGGCAGAGAGCGAAGGCAACAGATGAACGACCTGGTCGGCCGGTACTTCGACGCCGCGATCGCCCATCTCCAGCGGGTCCGGGAGGAGGAGGCCGACGCCATCGAGGCCGCTGCGGCGCTGCTCGCCGAGGCGATCACCGAGGGCCGCCGGGTGTTCACCTTCGGCGCCGGGCACTCCGCGCTGCCGGCCCAGGACGTGGTCTACCGGGCCGGCGGGCTGGTCCCGATGAACCTGTTGAACGTCCCCGGGATGGCGGGGGTGACGGTGATGCCCGCGCCGCTGGCCAGCGCGCTGGAGCGGGTGTCCGGCCTGGCCACCACCACCCTGGACCTGACCCCGGCCGCCTCCGGCGACCTGCTGTTCGTGATCTCGCTGTCCGGCCGCCAGGTGATGCCGGTCGAGCTGGCCCGGTACGCCCGGGACCGCGGCCTGAAGGTGATCGGCGTGACCTCGCTGGCGTACCCGGGCGAGGTGCCCCCGGCGCACCCGTCCGGCACGTACCTGAAGGACAACTGCGACGTGGTGCTGGACAGCAAGATCGCGGTCGGGGACGGCGAGCTGACCCACCCGGCCGCCGAGACCACCTTCGGCCCGGTCTCCACCATCGTGACCAGCGCGCTCATGCAGGCCGTGGTCGCCTCGGCGGTCGGCCGGCTGGCCGACGCGGCGGCCGAGGGCACCGCCGCGGCCCCGCCGCTGTTCCGCTCCGGCAACGTCCCCGGCGGCACCGAGTGGAACGCCAAGCAGATGGCCGACAACGCCGACCGGATCCTCTACACCTACTGACGCCCACCGGTCGCGCCCACGGGCACGCCGGGCCACGCAGGGTGTCCGCCCGCCCACCGAACGTACCCGGGCCGGACAATCCACCGGGGCATCCCGGCCATTGCGGGCGGCCCGGGGGCGGGCCAGGCGTACCGGGAAGCCGCCCGGGGCAGGAGGGCGGTGCGACCGGAGCGACGGGTGGGGGCCGGACATGGCGTCTGGGGCGGGACGGACGGGGTGGGTGCGCGAGCGGGAACTGCTGCCCGGGTTCTTCTGGGCCGCCGACGCGGCCTCGCTGCGCGGCCAGCGGCGTTCGGTGCTGCTCTCCGCCTGGGAGCTGCTCCTGCTGGTGGCCGCCGCCGCGACCGGCTCGGCCGACGGCGAGCCGTGGGCCTGGCCGGCGGCCGCCGCCTACCTCGGCGCGATCGTCCTCGCGGTGGTGATCAGCCGGCAGAACCCGCAGGGGCTCTGGTACGAGGGCCGGGCCGCCGCCGAGTCGGTCAAGACGCTGGCCTGGAAGTTCGCCGTCCGGGCGGACGCCTACCAGCCGCCGCCGCACACCCTGCCGGACGCGGAGGGCCTGTACCGCGTCCAGCTCGGCGGGGTGCTGGGCGCCTTCCGGGACAGCCGGGTGGTCACGCCGGGCGCCGGGGCGGAGCTCGCCGGGATCACGGCGGCGATGCGCGACCTGCGCGAGCAGCCGCTCGCGGTGCGGCGCGAGGTGTACCTGCGGGAGCGGATCCAGGTGCAGCACGACTGGTACCGCGCCAAGTCCCGGTACTGCGCCCGGGCCGGAGCCCTGGCGGGGGTGCTGGGCGTGGTGCTCCCGGCGCTCGGGCTGGTGCTCGCGGTGCTGCGGGCGCTCGGCGCGTTCACCTACGACGCGTTGGGCACCGTCTCGGCGGTGGCCGCCTCGATCACCGCGTGGGCGCAGCTGCGCCAGTACCGCCCGCTGGCCGCCGCGTACGGGCTGGCCGCCGACGAGCTGGAGCTCATCCGGCGCCAACTGGCCCGGCTGGACGTGGAGTCGGCGGACGCCGAGGAGCTCTGGGCCCGGCTGGCCCGGGACGCCGAGGACGCGGTCTCCCGCGAGCACACCACCTGGCAGGCCCGCCGGGAGATCCGCACCACCACCGACCGGGACCACTGAGGAGGCCGCAGGTGTCGTTACGGATGGTCAAGGCCCCGGACGGTCGCGCCCTCGCCGTCGAATCCCTGGGCGACCCGCGCGGCCGCCCGGTGTTCCTGCTGCACGGCATGCCCGGCAGCCGGGTGGGCCCGCACCCGCGCAGCACCGTGCTGTACCGGCTGGGGGTGCGGCTGATCTCCTACGACCGGCCCGGCTACGGCGACTCGACCCGCCAGTTCGGCCGCCGGGTGAGCGCGGCGGCCGCCGACGTGCGGGCCATCGCGGACGACCTCAAGCTGGACGGCTTCGCGGTGCTCGGCCGCTCCGGCGGCGGCCCGCACGCGCTGGCCTGCGCGGCGCTGCTGCCGGAGCGGGTCAGCCGGGTGGCGGTGCTGGTCGGCCTGGCGCCGCGCAACGCGGCCGGCCTGGACTGGTACGCCGGGATGACCCCGTCGAACGTGCACGCCTACCAGGAGGCGGAGCGCGGGCACGGCCGGATCGCCGACGCGATGGAGTTCCGCTCCCGGCAGATCAAGGACGACCCGGTCCGGCTGCTGAACGGGCTGCGGCCCGAACTGTCGCCCGCCGACCGGGAGGTGGTGGCCGACAGCGGGCTGCGGCGGATGCTGCAGAGCAACTACCGGGAGGCGTTCCGGCACGGCGCGGACGGCTGGATCGACGACGTGCTGGCGTTCACCGCCGACTGGGGGTTCAAGGTCGAGGACATCGCGGTGCCGAGCTGGCTGTGGCACGGCACCGACGACCAGTTCTCCCCGGTCGAGCACTCCCGCTGGCTGGGCGACCACATCCCCGGCGCCGAGCTCTTCCTGGAGCCCGGCGCCGCGCACTTCGGCGCTTTCCGGGTGCTGACCACCGCCCTGGCCTGGGCGGCGGGCTAAGGCCTCAGGCCGTCACCGGGGTGACCGGCGCTCCCCCGCCCAGCACGGCCAGGACGTTGTCCACGGCCAGGCCGCCCATCGCCTGCCGGGTGGCGACGGTGGCACTGCCCAGGTGCGGGGCCAGGACGGCGCGTTCCTGGGCGAGCAGCGCGGACGGGACGGCCGGCTCGTGCTCGAAGTTGTCCACGGCGGCGGCGAACAGCGCGCCGGACTCCAGCGCGGCGGCCAGCGCCTCCTCGTCCACCACTCCGGCGGTCATGCTGACCACCACCGCCCCGCGCGGCAGCAGGGCGAGGCGGCGGGCGTCCAGCAGGTGCCGGGTGGCGGCGCTGAGCGGGGCGGTGACGACCAGCACCGTGGAGTGGGCGAGCAGGTCCTCCAGCGGCCGCCAGGTGGCGCCGTCGGCCTGCTCGGGCGGCAGCTCGCGGCGGTTGTGGTAGCTGACCGGCATGTCGAAGGCGCGGGCCCGGCGGGCCACCGCCTGCCCGATCCGGCCCATGCCGAGCACGCCCAGCGGGGTGCCGGCCAGCTCCATGCCGAGCAGGAAGTTCGGCGCCCAGGTCCAGGGGCTGCCGGAGCGCAGCAGGCGCTCGCCCTCGCCGAGGCGGCGGGTGGCGGCCAGCAGCAGCGCCCAGGCCATGTCGGCGGTGGCGGTGGTGAGCACGCCGGGGGTGTTGGAGACCAGCACGCCGCGTTCGGCGCAGGCGGCCAGGTCGATGTTGTGGTGCCCCACGGCGTGGTTGGCGACGATCTCCAGGGACGGCCCGGCCGCGTCCAGGAACTCGCCGTCGACCCGGTCGTCCAGGGTGGTGAGCACGGCACGGCGATCGCGGACGGCGGCCAGCAGGTCGGCCCGGGCCATCGCCTGGTCGGAGTCGTGGCAGGTGACGGTGTGGCGCGCGGTGAGCCGTTCGATCACCCCGGGCGCGAGGCGCCGGGTGACCAGGACCGGGGGCGGCGTCTGCTTGCTCATGGTCCCGCAGCGTACCCGCCGCCCCCGGCCGGAGGCCGTGCTCTCACCGGCGCCTGCACCGCCGCTTACACCGGTTGCGGCTCCAGGTCCCGGTTGATCCGCTTCCAGCCGCGCGCCGCGACCGTGTTGGGGTGCTCCTCGCCGAACTGCCGGATCAGCTCGCCGATCGCGCGGGCCCGCAGTTCGGCGGCCTGGGTGTGCCGACCGGCCGAGCGCAGGGTGATCGACAGGTTGGCCTCGCAGGCGACGGCGTCCGGGTGCCGGGGCGTGTAGCGCTCGCACAGGCCCTGGTAGGCGGCCCGGCCGAGTTCCTCGGCGAGGCCGATCTGGCCGTCGTCGCCGTAGGCGTTGGCCAGGTTGATCACCGCGTTGAGGGTGTACGGGTGGTCCGCTCCGACGGAGTCGGTGAGCCCCTCGACGGTGAGCCGGCCGCGTTCGATGGCGCCCTGGACGTCACCGCTGCCGCGCAGGTAGATGCCGAGGTTGTTGGCGCAGGCCAGGGTGAAGGGGTGTTCGTCGCCGAACAGGCGGCGGTGGCCTTCGAAGACGGTGGAGCAGAGGTCGCGGGCGGCCTCCTTGTCGCCGGAGGCGCTGTGGTCGGCGGCCAGGTTGAGCGCGCAGGCGAGCGCGTCGGGGGCGTCGGCGCCGTAGCGCTCCAGGTAGCGCTCGTAGGTCTCCTTGGTGATCCGGCGGGCTTCGGCGAGCGCGCCGATGCGGCGCAGTGAGACGGCCAGGGACTTGGCGTTGCGCAGGTTCTCCGGCAGGTCGGGGTCGAGGACGTCGCCGAGGTCGGAGGTGACTTCCTGGAGCAGGTCCACCGAGCCGCGGTAGTCGCCGAGTTCGCGCAGGTCGCGGGCGAGGTTGGACTTGGTGGAGAGGGTGTAGGGGTGCCGGGGGCCGAGGACGGCCGTGCGCCGGTCGAGGGTCTCCTGGTCGAGTTCGCGGGCGGCCTCGCTGTTGCCGACGAGCCGGTAGTCGATGGCCAGGTTGTTGGCCATCGAGAGCGTGCGCGGGTTGTCGTCGCCGAACAACTCGCGGAACTGGTCGAGGATTTCGCGGTCGAGGTCGAGTGCGGCCTGGAACCGGCCGAGTGCCCGGCGGTCGGCGCCGAGGGAGCCGGCCGTCATCAGGGTGTACGGGTGGTGCTCGCCGAGCAGGGCCCGCTGGCGTTCCAGGGTGTCCTCGTCCAGGGCCAGGGCTTCCGCGTAGTTGCCCTGGGAGCGCAGCACGTTGGCGAGTTGGAAGCGCAGCAGCAGGGTCTGCCGGTCGTTCTCGCCGAGCTTGTTGGTCCACTCGGTGTCCAGGGCGTGGCCGAGGTCGCGGGCGCGGTCGAGTTCGCCGCGCTTCCAGAGGTAGCGGACGCGGTCGATGAGCAGCTGGCGGGTGTCCGCCTCGTCGCAGTTGTGCGCCTTGGAGGGCGACAGGTGCGGCCAGATCTCGTCGAAGGCGGGCCAGTTGGCGGGGTCGTCGGTGTCGCCGAGGACCGGCCGGGCGCCGGTCAGGATGCGATGCACCTCGTGGACGGCGATCTCCTGTTCGTCGTCGGTCATCTCGGCCCGGATCACCGCCTGGACGAGCCGGTGCACCTGGAAGCTGTTGCTGCCGGCGTCGACCTTGGCCAGCGCGTACCGGCCGATCGCCTGGATCACCTTGCCCAGCATGAACTTGTCGCTGAGGTCGGCGTCGTACTTCACCAGCGCCCGGATCATCTGGTCGCTGTAGAAGAGGTTCATCGAGATCGGCTCGGGCGCGAAGAACGCGCAGAGCTGGAGGAGCCGGACGGCGGCCGGGGACTGCTGGCGCAGCCGGCCGATGGAGACGTTCCAGGTCGCGCCGACCGGGGTCGGGTAGTCGGCGGGGCGGGCGACGGCCAGCGCGCGGGCCGCCTCGGCGTGCAGTTGGGCGACGTAGGTCTCCACCGGGGTGCCGGTGGTGTCCAGCCAGGCGGCCGCGACCTCGACGGCGAGCGGCAGGTCGCCGACCGCCTCGGCGACCCGGTCGGCGTCCGGGCGGGACAGGCCGCGGGCTCGCCGGCACAGGTGCTCGACGCTCTCGCCGCGGGTGAAGACGTCCACCTCCAGCGCCTCGGCGTGCCCGGTCCAGGCCTGGTTCCGGGAGGTGACCAGGATGTGGCCGGAGCCTCCGGGGAAGAAGCGGCGGATCTCGGCCGGTTCGTCGGCGTTGTCGAAGATCAGCAGCCAGCGCGAGGTGGGCACGCCGCGGCGCAGCGCCTCCCGGGCGGCCTCGGCGGCTTCGGTGACGGAGTCGCCGACGCGCAGGCCGAGCCGGCGGGCGAGGTCGGCGAGGGCGGGGGCGACGAGTTCGGTCTGTTCGGCGTCGATCCACCAGACCAGGTCGTAGTCGGACATGAACCGGTGCGCGTACTCCAGCGCGACCTGGGTCTTGCCGACGCCGCCGAGCCCGTACAGCGTCTGGGGGGTGGGCAGGACGGCCGCCATGCCGCCGCGCAGCTGGTTGCGCAGCTGCTCCAGGACGGCGGCGCGGCCGGTGAAGGAGGGGTTGCGCGGCGGGACGTCCCACACGGTCGGCTTGCTGCCGGGGAAGCGCGGCCCGCCGCCGTTGGGCTCGGTCAGGACGACGTCGCCGCGGCCGAGGGCACGCAGCAGGGTCTGGACGGACTGCGTCTCGTCGCGGCCGACGAGGTCGACGGGGTTGCGGTTGCTGAAGGGTGCGGTGAGCCTGACGTCGCCGACGCGGACGGGGACGAGCTGGCGCCGGGTGCCGGCGGGGTCGGAGTTGACCACGGACTCCCACAGCGCCCGGGCCTGCGGGGAGCGCTGGTAGGCGGGCGAGAGCACGGCGACGGTCCGGTAGGCGGCGTCGATGCCGCGTTCGGTCTCCTCGCGCGTGTCGGTGCCGGCGCTGAGGTCGCGGGGCAGCACCCGGAAGCCGGCCCGGGTGAGCACGGACTCGATCCAGTCCGCCCACATCCGGTCCTCGGGGACGTAGGAGAGGTAGAGGTCGGCGGGGACGGACGGGCGGCGGCGGGTGAACGCGTCCACGTAGCGCAGCCGTAGTTCCTCGTCCATGACCGGCAGGGAGGTGACCTTGCGCCGGGTGATCATCGCGGTGAGCCGCTCGCAGGCGGCGAGCATCGAGGTGGGGGTGCCGGTCTGGTCGCCGAAGGTGGCGAGGATCTCCTCGTAGGCGTAGAACGGCCGGTACGGGATCTCCACCGAGCCCCAGTAGGAGGCGAGTTCCTCGCCGTTGAGGCCGGCCGGCAGCCCGTCGAAGCGGACCCGGGCGAGGGAGCGGCCGGCGTCGGCCTTCTCCTTCTCGCCCTCGTCGATGCGCATCGGGACGGGCAGGATGCGGATGCCGCGCTCGCGGTAGCGGTCGTGGATGTGCTGGGCGATCCGGGAGGCACCGTCGATGGACTGGTCGCTCAGGGTGAAGCAGACCACCAGGTCGTCGGGCATCTGGACGGTGCAGATCTCGGCGATGTCGGACAGTCCGGTGCGCGAGTCGATGAGCACGTAGTCGTACCGCTTGCTCATGTCGGCCTTGAGGGCGTCGAAGAACTGCCCGCCGTCGAAGCGGTCGTAGAAGATGTCCCAGTCCAGGTGGGTGACGGCCTCGGAGTAGTCCCGGTTGAACTGGCCGGCGGACAGGAAGTCCAGGCTGCCCCCGGTCGGGAACAGCGGCCAGGACAGCGACAGCGCGTGCGGGTGCACCCTGGCGAAGTCCAGGTGCCAGCCCTCGGCGTGCTCGACCGGGCGCAGGGCCTCCTCGCGGTACTCGGCGATCAGGTCCATCATCCCGGTCGTGCCGGCCAGCGAGGCCGGGTCGAGGAAGGGGTGGAAGAACTTGGCCAGGCCCGGCGCCTCCAGGTCCCAGTCCACGGTGAGCACCCGGTAGCCGTTGGCGGCCAGGATCCAGGCCGTGTTGGCGAGCGCCATGGTGCGCCCGGTGCCGCCCTTGTAGGAGTAGAAGGTGATGATCCGGCCGTTGCGGTCCTGCTCCACGGACCGTCGCTCGGCCTCCCGCTGGGCGGCCAGTTCGGCCACGGTGAGGCCCCCGACGCGGAAGTTCCTGGTGGGGTTCTCGCTCATCTGGGTCGTCCTCCCAAGGGCGCCATCCCGTCATCGGGGTCATCGCCGTCGTCACGGTCTGGGTGGTCGTCGGGTCCGGAGCCGTCCTGCCCGAAGGGGGCGTCGCGGCCGAACGGGGCCGCGCCCGGGCCGCGCCGGAAGGCGTCCCGCAGGTTCGGGCGGGGCGGCGGCGGATCCTCCGGCTCGGCCCTGGTGCGGCCCTCGAAGGCGTACTTGGCCTTCATGGCGGCCCGGGGCAGCGCGTCGTCGAAGTCCTCCAGGGTGTTCAGCCCGGTCGGGCCGGTCACGCCGAGGAAGCTGGGGCGGCTCGCCCGCCGGGTGATGCGCAGCGCCTGGTCGCTCAACTCTCCGAGGTCGCCGCCGCGTTCCTCGCACTCGGGGTCCTCGGTGTTCCACGGCTCCAGGACGCTCACCCAGGTGGCGTCCGAGCGGTCGAAGCGGCGGACGAGCTCCCGGCGGTCCGGGTCGCGCAGCGCCCACCGGTCGAGCAGGAGCAGGCCGGGGGCTGCCGCCTCCCCCTCGATGATGGACTCGACCTCGTCGTCGAACTCGTGCACGGTCGGCTGGAACCCCAACTGCCGGGCCAGCCGCACCGCGTGCTGGGCGATCGGCGAGCCGGCCGGGCGATAGGGGTGCCAGTCGGTGCGCCGGGTGCCGTAGAAGTCGGGATTGCGGTCGGGCGGCAACTCGCCCTGATGGTAGGAGAGTACGGAGATCCGCAGCTGCTTGGTCGGCGCGCTCACGTCGAAGGCACTGGGCAGGCCGTTGAAGTCCAGCCGCCGCCCGACCGGGATCACCGTCTCCTCCGCCACCTGCACGATCCGCGCCGCCAGCCGGTGCACGGCCAGCTCGTAGGCGGAGCGGAAGTAGGTGAGCTTCATCAGCGCGTACAGGCCCTCGGTGGCGTAGTCCGGCCCGAAACTGGCGTGGTTGAACTGGAGTTCACTGGCCACCTTGGGCAGCCGGTAGCGACTCATCGGCGCCCACAGCACCGGCACGATGCCACTGGTGCGCTCCGCGTCGATCGTCGCCGGGTACACCGGGCGGCGGGTGAAGGCGTGCCACTCCTGCCCGCACGGGACGCTGTTGAAGTACCGGGGCGAGTACAGCGGTACGAACACCCGGCAGGTCGCCAGCTCCTCCGACAGCCGCTCCGCCCACAACTCCCCCTGGTGCATGGACTCGTCCATGAAGCCGACCGGCACCCCGGCCGGGACCGTGGTCAGTTGCAGCACCGCCTCGCACAGGTCCCGGTACAGCTGGCGGACCCAGTGGTTCGGATCACCGGCGCCGCGCGTGCCGGCCTTCGGGGTGTGCGCGTAGGAGAGGAAGAAGTACGGCCGGGCATCGTCCTCGTCCCAGCCACGGTCGTTCACACGCGCCTCCCCCGGGCCCGTCGGCAACCTGGTTCCCGCAGCCCCCGTGCGGCGGGGTCTCAGTGTAGGAACGACTGAGGACCCAAGGGAATAGCACAACGAGTCGTACGAATTGACATGACCGAAACGACGCGGCTGTGCGCCCGCTTATCGTGGCTCCAGCACGTCCGCCACGGAGTACAAGGAAGGTAGCCATGGAGCACCTCAACTGGCAGCAGCCGAGCTTCAGCGGGGAGGAAGCCAACTGCATCGAGATCGCTTCCGACGGCGACTTCGTCTACCTCCGCGAGTCCGACAACCCCACCCACATCGTCACCACCACCCGCACCAAGCTCAACGCCTGGCTCCTCGGCGCCAAGGCCGGCGAGTTCGACCACTTCATCGCCTGACCTCCACGGACCGGCGGCCCCCGCGAACCTCACGGGAGCCGCCGACTGTTGCAGAATGTCCGGTTCTGCGCCTACTGCTTCGGCGTGTACCAGCTGAATTCGAGAACGGTGTCGTTGTAGTCGGAGTCGTCGCCGTTCTCCGCGACGATCACCATCAGGTTGTAGGCGCCGATCTCGTACGGGCCACCACTGTTGAGGTTGCTCGGCTTGAGGACACCCTCGCTCTCGCCGTACTCGAAGGTGGCAACGAGCTGGCTCACGCCGGTGAGGGCGGTCTGCCCAATGGTGTTGCGCTCCCCCGTGCCGGTGAAGAGCTGATCCACCTGGCCGTCCTTGCTGGTGAGCTTCACGCTCTGGAGGAGCTTCGAGTTGGTCTTCACCTTGACGGCGACCTGCGCGCCGGCGGGGAGCGCGATCTCGGCCTGGTTGCCCTTGATAAAGGTGTATGCGCTGGTCACTGACGGCTCCTTCGTTCGGAGGACACGGAGACGGGGTCCATGACTCCGAGTCCCTGGTTGATATCGCAAAGTGATGCGGCATCAGCGTAGGCAAGCCGGCCACTGGAAGATCAAAGTCGCGGGAACACGGGACAGGGGCGGTGCGCCGGTGCTAGGCCACAGGGCCGCCGCAACGCCCGACATGGCGCGGGCCCACCTCGGCGAGGCGGGCCCGCGTGCCATGCATGGCACCTATGTCCGATCCCGTCGATCCCGCAGCCGCTCGGACCGGGCCTGACACACACCGCCGACGGCGGCGGCCATCAGGATCAGGACCAGCATGCCCGTCACGCCCGGCCCCGCCGGCGCTTGAACTCGCGCAGCAGAGCCAGCAGGTTGATCAAGGTGCTGGCCGGGATGTTGCCGATGGAGACCAGGGCGCGGCCGTTCAGATCGGCCTCGCCGGACTGGGCGGACGGCCAGAGGAGGCCGAACTCCCGCCCCTCTGTACGGAGATCGACGATCAGTTCGGTGATCTGCCGCCCGGTGAGCTGCCGCAGGGCCGGGTCGGCGGGGTGGATCGGGTGGTGGGCGATCACGCGGCGCCGTCCAGCTCGAACCAGACGCGCTTGCCGAGCTTCTGCGGCTCCGCACCCCAGCGGTGCATGAGCCCCTCCACCAGCATCAACCCCCGCCCGGACTGGGCGAATGGGTCGGGCTTCCGCTGCTCGGGCAGCACGGGACTGCGGTCCGCGACGGTGACGCGGAGCGTCCCGTGGACGACGGCGACCAGGACGACGGGCGCGGCGGTCAACCCGTGCCGCCAGGCGTTCACCACCAGCTCCACGAGCGCGAGTTCGGCATCCCCGATGGAGGAGTTGGGGTACCCGGCGCGCGCCATGGTGTCGCGCAACGCCTCGCGAGAGACGGTGAGGGAGGGGGAGTTGAGGTTGGGGTCACACATGGGGAATCTCCCAGCGGTGCAGAGGGGCTACGCACAGACGCAACTGACGACCCGCCTGGCGAGCAGTGCGCAAAGACTGTAACCACCACAAGACCAGTTTTGCAACACACCCTGCGCACGCGCCTACACTGTGCGTAGCAGTCGCACCGTCCATCCGAGAAGGGACTGCCATGGGACTCAGGGTCTACATCACCGAACGCCAGCGCCGGTTCGGTGAGGAACTTCGCCGTCTACGCGAGGGTGCCGGAATGTCCGGCCCTGAGATTGGCGAGTTGCTCGGCATGAAGGGCCCCGCCGTGAGCCACACCGAGGCTGGAAGGCTGAGCCTCAACCTCGAACGGTTGCACGTTTGGCTCGACGTGTGCGGTTCGGATGACCCCAACTATCGCGCCGGGCTCATCAGTTTGTGCCAGAGCAGCGGCAAGGGTTGGTGGGACGCTTACAAGCCGTACGTCGTGACCCCAGCGCTCGACCTGGCCGAGTTCGAGGCCGCCGCCACCGCCCTGGACACGTACGAAACCCTCCTGATCCCCGGGCTCCTCCAGACCAAGGGATACATGGAGATCATCCTCGAATACGCCGAGAAGAAGGTCGAGTTCCGCCGCAAGCGCCAACAGATCCTGAGCATCGATAACGGGGTGCCATTCCATGCCGTGATCCACGAAGCGGCACTACGCACGATGTACGGCGGGCCTACCGTCATGCGCGACCAGCTGAACCACCTGATGGAGGTAGGCACGCTGCCTCACGTGACGATCCAGATCCTCCCGTTCGACTGCCCCGTCTTCGCTTCGACCGATACGTCGTTCATGACGCTCCATGGCCCTCACGCCAAGCTGAACACGGTCCTGCTGGAGACGCCACAAGGCGCGTCCTTCCTGGGAGAACCCGAAGCAGTAGCTTCATTCCGGCGCAAGTTCGACCGACTCAAGGGCCTTGCACTCCCTCCTCTGGAGGCCAAATCTGTCGGACCTTCACCCGCCTATCGTGACTCCTGGGGCCTGCTCCAGCACGTCCGCTACGGAGTACAAGGAAGGTAGCCATGCAAGAACTCACGTGGCAGAAGTCGAGCTTCAGCGGGGAGGAAGCCAACTGCGTCGAGATCGCCTCCGACAGCAACCTCGTCTACATCCGCGAGTCCGACGACCCCGCCCACATCGTCACCACCACCCGCACCAAGCTCAACGCCTGGCTCCTCGGCGCCAAGGCCGGCGAGTTCGACCACTTCACCGCCTGACCCACACAGCGCAGAAGGGCGGCTCCCGCGAACTCGCGGGAGCCGCCGCCTACCGATCGGCGCTGAGCGCGGTATCGAGATACTCCTGCACCGGCTCGAACAGCCCGTACGGCACGTACTCGGGGATCTCGGCGAGAGCCACCCACGCGAGCTGGTCCAGCTCCTCCGTGTCGACCACCTCGGCGGTGCCGCTGACGACGTCACAGGCCGTGTACGACATCAGTCGGCCGGTCTTCGGGTGCACGCGCTCACCCAGGAGCTTGATCGCGGCCACACCGAGCCCGGTCTCCTCCGCCGTCTCTCGGACAGCCGCCAGCTCGGGCGACTCGCCGGACTCGATCTCACCAGCCGGGAACTGCCACGAGAGCTGGCCCTCGCTGACCCACCGCCGGACCATCAGGACGCGGCCTTCGTGGGCCACGATCGCGGCGGCGATTCCCGGGCGTTCCTCGGCAGTCTGCTGTGTCACGTCTGCTCCTCCAGCGCGGCCAGGACGGGTGGAAAGATCGTATCGGCGCGATGAAGCGGGTCACCTTCTCTCGCCGACACCAGTGCCGAGACGATCTTCTCCAAGCGCTTTCTGGAGCACATCAGCTCCAGGGCTCGGCCGGGCCTCTGATGATGACGGACTTCAGCCGGACCAGCGGTTGCCCCTCGCAAGGAGCCGCCGGTCAACAGCTCCCCGGAGCGTCAGAGCGGGAGACCCCCGGCAAGATTCTTATTCCAGATCAGGAATATGCCCGATACGGCTTGGACAGGCGCCGCAGCCGGCCTTAGCGTCGTTGATGGGTTGGGAGGCACTCGACCTGGAAGGGGTCAGCATGGCTGAGTACCCGCAACTGCTGCGTCTTACCGGCAAGTTCAACGGCCCGAACTGCGACGATGACGACTGCCCGAACGTGTACGCCACCGACCGAGGGACGTTCGTGGTCCAGGGCGACCACTTCACGGCCCTGAAGGTGCCCACCGGGGAGTCCGCCGTCGAGATTCCCCGACACGTCCTGGAGGAGGCCATCCGTGTTCTTGGATGGTGACCAGTGGCGCGCCCACTTCGACAGCTACCAGCACGAAGCGTTCCGGTTCGAGGCGCAGCCCGCCTACACCATGCCCAGGGAAGCAGAGAGCCTGGCCCGCTTTCTGCGCGGCGAGCCGAAGCCGGTCGATCACAACGCGGCGTGGCACCGGAGGGTGCACGGCTTCGTCTCCTCGGGGCGGACGATCGGCCGCGTCCGGGTGGTGCGCCGCCCCCTCACGGACTACCAGCGGTACCAGTTCGCCTGGGGCATCCCCGGCAACATCGCCGCCGGGGAAGACATTCGAATCCTGGACGCCACTGAAGGGAACTTCGGTATCCCCGACCAGGACTGGTGGCTGTTCGATGACACCTCGGCGGTCCACCTGAACTTCCGACCTGACGGCACCCAGATCAACCGGGAGCTGGTCAGCGGCGACATGCGCCGCCACCGCGAGTGGAAAAGAATCGCCCTGGCTCACTCCGTGCCGTTTTCCGAATATCTGAAAGAGCTCGGGTGACGCTCGATCCAGATCAGCTCGGCCGGTCGAAGTCCGATCTGGCCGAAACGCTCAGAAGGCTCCGCCTGGAAGCCGGTCTCACAGGAGACCGGCTTTCGGTGCGTTGTGGCATCTCCCAGAGCAAGATCAGTAAGATCGAGACCGGAAAACTGACCCCGACCCTCGTCGATGTGGAGCGCATCCTCAGGGCTCTTGGGGCTCCGGCCGCCCTCGTCCGGGAAGTATCCTCGCTGGCTCGTACGGCCAATACCGAGTGGCAGGACAAGCGAACCTCATGGCGCCGGGGCATCGAAAAGCGACAGGCGGAGCTGGCGTCGCTGGAGTCGGACGCGACAGAGCTGCGATATTTCCTGCCGGCAATGATCACAGGCCTCCTGGCCACGCCCGAGTACATTCGGGCCAGCTTGAGCCACTCCCCCGGCGACAGGGCGATCATCGTGGGCCGCAAGCTGGAACGCCAGGTGGCTCTCTACGACGAATCAAAGTCATTCACGTTCCTGCTCACGGAGCAGGCGGTGAATTGGGCACTGCTTCCTCCTCAGGCAATGGCCGTCCAGATTGACCGCCTTGCATCGCTCACCCATCTGCCGTCCGTTTCGAATCGGCGTGATTCCATATGGGACACTTATTACTCGCGGACCAATGAACACGTTCACGGTGTACGACGACCGCCTCGCCACTGTGGAGTCGTTCACCGGCCGTCTCGCATTTCGCGATCACCGGGACATCCAGCGCTATCGTGAAATTTTCTCGATATTCGAAGAATCCGCCCTCTTCGGCGACGAGGCCAGGGGGCGGCTCAGCGAATGGTCGATGATTTACCGTGGGTGATATTTATTCACTGACGGGAATATCGTTGTCCGGCCTGCTCGAACCCTCCTAGTCTGGACGCCTGCGCTACGGCGACTCGGTACGGCAGAAGGACGGGCCGATGAACACCTGGGAGTTCGTGAAGGACCGGACCGCCACCCGGGGTGCGGTCTGGAGATCGGCTGACGGCTCGCTCTACAAGCGGACCGGCGGAGAGGACTTGCGGGCGGAAGTCGAGTTCCAGCAGCTGGCCGCCGGACTTGGATACCCCGTACCTGCGATTGTCGACAGCGGATTCGAAGGCGGAAGTTACTTCGCCATCGAACGCACCATCGGCAACAGCTCACTGCACGAGGACGCCCTGGCCGACACTCAGCGGGCCGGACAGGTCGGCGACCACGTGATCAGCACCGCGGCCGCCGTCGCCTCGAAGCTCCTACAGGCCCAGGCGAGGCACCCTCTGCCCTCGACCCCGTGGTTCGAGAAGGCGGCCTTCGCAGCGGCCGTCTTCGAGGAGAACCCGGACTTCGACACGCCGCGGGTCCACCAGGCCGTCGAGCACGCCCTCGACCGGCTGTCCCGACTCCCCATCGTGCACGGGCACTTGGACTACGGTCTGCCCAACATCCTCACGGCCGGGATCATCGACTGGCAGCACCACGGACCGATCCCGTTCGGCTACGACGTGTACCCGGCGCTCGACATCGTGGCCTTCAAAGGTGGAGGCAAGGGCTACACCATCACCTCGGAGCAGCGCGCCACGTACACCGTCGCACTCGACCGGACCAGCACGTCCCTGATCGGCCGGCGGGTGAGCGATCACCTGGGCGACTTCCTGCTCGTCAAGTGCTTCTTCTTCCTCGCCCTCATGCGGCCCACTCACCCCGCAGGGCATGACAAGCACATCAAGTGGCAGTACCGCCGCGCCCTCTTCTCGATGGGACTTGAGCAGTATGAGTCGTCCACCACGATCGACACCGGAGCCTTCCCCGCTCTGGAGCAGTTCGCCGCTGAACACCGGTAGGCCGGTCCCCATCGTCCGCGACCGTGACTACCTGATGGATCACCACGGCGTCGTCTTCAAGGTCATCGGGGACAGCCACCCCGGCAGCCACTACCTGGGCTACGTCAAGTACCACCCGGACGAGAAGGGGGACCGGCGGGTGTTCGGCCGGACCTACCGGCAGAACAGTGTCGTGTCGAAATCCTTCGGCATCCTTGCCGACCGACCGGAGTGCTACGTCTACTCCGACGCCCTCGGCTGCGTCATCACGGGCATTCCGCGCGAGGACGTCGCCGTCCACTACTCGTGCCGCCAGGCCCTCTCTGCCATCCATGAGGAACCCGGATCGGTCGCCGACAATCCGGCAGGCAAGGACCTCCTGGCGATCACCGAGTGGGTCGCCACGAACGGCGCCCGGGATCTCCTGGGTGTCACCGGGTCCTTTCTCGTCGGCTGTTTCAACGAACGCTCGGACATCGACCTCGTCTGCTACGGGCCGGAGGGCTACGAGGCCGCCCAGGACCTGTTCCAGCAGACCGCTCTGATCAAGCCCTACGACGGAGACGACCTGACCCGGCTGTACATCCGCCGGGCCAAGTACATGGAGGGCAGCTCCTTCGAGGCCCTCATCAAGCAGGAACGCCGAAAGCTCCAGGGGCTCACCTCCAGCTCCGGCGCGCACATCAACTGCGAACCCATCCGCTCCGACCGCGACAGACCCTTCTCCCGCATCTCCTCCAAGGAGATCGGAGAGATCTCCCTCCTCGCGAGAATCACCGACCACGCCGAAGGCCTCACCACCCCGGCGCTCTATGGGATCAAGGTCAGGACCATCCTGAGCTCGACCATCGACGAGCCCGACTCCTTCGCCCGCCGGATCACCCACATGCGTTCCTACCTCGGCGCCTACACCGGCGCGTTCCGATCCGGAGACACCGTGCACCTGTCCGGCAAACTCGTCCACTCCCAGGACGGCGACCGCAGCAGCTTCGGCATCGAGCTCACCCCCTGGACCGTCAGCGGCTCCTACGTCGCCAACCTCGCCGCGTAGGCGCCGCGCGGTGGCCCTGCTCGTCATCCGGCACGCCGAGTCCGTCGAGAACGCCGACAAGTACCACGGCTTCTACCAGGACCCGCGCCCCTGCACCGGAGCCGTCGCCCACACCATCTCCCGCACGATCGTCGGCCTCACCCCGCACGGTTTCCGGCAGGCCCAGTGGCTCGCCGGCATCCTGCCGAAGCTCGCCGGCCCCACGCCACGCGTCTACACGTCGACCTACCGCAGGACGATCGACACCGCCGCGATCGCCCTGCCCGACATCCCCGACGGCTGGCCCCAGCAGACCACGCTCCTCGACGAGCAGCACTACGGCGACGCCACCTACATGACCAAGCGTGAGCTGAACGACAGCTACCCCGAACTCGCCGAGGACCGCCGCCTGCGCAAGCACCTCTGGACCGCACCGGGTGGCGGCGAGTCGCTCGCCGAAGGCGTACTCAACCGGGCCACCGAGTTCGCCGCCCTCGCCCAGGCCGAACTCCAGGAATCGAGCACCATCGTCGCCTTCACCCACCAGACCGCCGCAGTGGCACTCCGCTCCCTACTCGAAGCCTGCACCCTGCCCGAGATCCTCGCCGAGGAGCGGAAGGGCAAGATGCCCAACGCCGCGATCCTCCACTACGAACTGCGAGACGGCCGGTTCACCCGGACGCGAACCACGACCCCGCCGATCTAGGAGGAGTCCGTGCGACACCTGTTCCTCAACGGCCCTGTCCAGAACGGGACCTTCATCTTCGGCACCCGCCCCGGCAAGGCCGTCGGCATCCGCCTCGCCGCCGCCCTCAACGCCATCCTCGGCTCACCGCCCGCACCCCACCTGTGGAACACCGCCACCCTCGCCGGAGACCTCCGCCACCGCGAGGCTGAGGGGCCGAAGATCCCCCGTCAGCGCTTTGAGGCCGACCTCATCGCGAGCAAGTACGCGCCGGGGCAGTCTCCGGCAGGCGGCATCATGACCGACACCGACACTGAGGTCGCAAGCCTCGCCCTGGAGATGATCGAGAACAACCTCCGCGCCGGCACCCTGACCATCAGCCGTGAGACCGTTCCCACCTGCCGGGCCTGCGGCCACATGACCGGTACCGGTGGCCGCCCCTGCAACGCCTGCGGCAGCACCGACACCCGGGACCGCACAAGCCTTCACCTTGTCGCCGAACTCGCCAAGGACCGCCCCATCCTCGACCGCTCGGACATCCACGCCAGTCACCGACAGCAGCCCAGACACCTTCAGGGCACCGTCGGCAAGGTTCCAGGGCGCCTGATCCTCTCCCGTACCCGCGACCACGGCATCGACCTGTCGCCAGTCGGTCTCGACCGCCTCGTGCTCGACCCGCGCGCCGGCATCCATGCCACCGTCCTCGCCGCAGCCCGAAGGCACCGGGCGGAGGTGGCCGTCATGGCCACCACCCAGAATGCCGCCAACCACATCGCCGCCCACGGCCTGCACTTCCGCGAACACGACGGCATCCGCCTCCGCTATGCCCTCCACGGACACCTGCCCTACAACCACACGGCAGATCTTCAACCGCTCCACGACGCATACCGAGCCACCCCGGCGATCAAGGAGAGCTTCGAAGCCTGGTTCCTCCCCCTCTTCTCCCTGCAGGCCAAGGCCGCAACCCGGCCCGAGCAGTTGCCGGCAATCTTCAGGCACTACATGCGGGCGCACCTGGCCAGACCGGCTGCAGCCGACGAAGAGATGATCGAGGCCCTACGGTGCTCAGTCGAAGCCGGCAATACGGAATGGATCACTCGGAAACGCGTGCTGGCCGCCGCGATGACAGCTTGTGAGGCCACTGTGTAGAAGCATCCGGCCCTGCATAGGAAGTCGGGCCCACCGACTTCCTATGCACAGGGAGGCTCGACAGGAACGTCGCCGCCTTCGACGGAAGGGCGGCTCCCGCGAACTCGCGGGAGCCGCCCTTCCCCCAGGTGCCGCCGTCACTCTGCGGTGGGCCTCGGGACGATCCAGAGCTCGGCCGGGCCGCTGATGATGACGGACTCCAGGCGGGCCGGCGTCGGGCTGGCCGGGTCCAGGACACTGCCGGGGTAGGCGCCGAAGAGGCCGCCCAGGGCCACTTCGGCCTCCAGCCGGGCCAGGGGTGCGCCGAGGCAGAAGTGCGGGCCGTAGCCGAAGGACAGGTGCTCCTTGTCGGGGCGGGTCGGGTCGAAGTCGTCCGGCCGGTCCGGGTGGACCTCCGGGTCCCGGCCGGCCGCGCCGAATCCGAGCAGGATCGGCTCGCCCTGCCGGATGACCACGCCCTCGCCGAGGTCGATGTCCTCCAGCGGGTAGCGGAGCGGGATGTGCATCACCGGGCTCTCGTGGCGCAGGGTCTCCTCGATGACGTCCTCCCACGCGAGGGTGCCCTCGCGGACCTGGGCCAGGTAGTGGGGGTGGGTGAGGAGCGCCTGGACGGCGCTGGTGATGAGGTTGACGGCGGTCTCGTACCCGGCGCCGAGCATCAGGAAGAGCTCGTCGCGGGACTCCTCCTCGGCGCGGCCCGTGTCGCCGCCGGTGCTGACGGCGGCCACGTCGCTGGCGAGGTCGGGCCCGGGGTCGCGCCGTTTGAGCTCCAGCAGTTCGACCAGCACCACGTTGATCTCCGCCCGCGCGAGCGTCATCTGCTCGGTCGTCGCCGTCGTCGTCAGCAGGGTGTCCATCGACCGGCCGATCTGCGGCCGCATGTCGGCGGGTACGCCGAAGAGGTCGCAGATCACCGTCATGGTGAGCGGGAGCGAGAGGGCCCGGCGGATGTCCACGGCCTCGCCGGGGGCGAGGTCACGGAACGCGCCGACCAGGGCGGTGGTCGTCGCCTCGATCCCGGGCCGCAGCGCGGACACCCGGCGGGGCGAGAACGAGGGCGCCATCCGTCGTCGTGCCGAGCGGTGTTCGTCGCCGTAGCGGTTGAAGAAGTTCTGCTGGAACGCGATCGGGCCCATCGGCCACCCCTCGGGCACCGCGGCCAGGCCGGGCCAGTGCTTGCGCGGGTCGCGGGAGACCCGCGGATCGCCGGTCAGAGCGCGGATCACCGAGCTGCGGGTCACGGACCAGGCGATGATGCCGCCGGGGAGTTCGACCCGCACGGCGGGCCCGGCGGCGCGGAGCTCCGCGTTCTGCTGGTGCAGGGCCCGGGCGGTCATGTCCAGCACCGGGCAGCCGTTGTCGTCTGGAGCCATGGCATTGCTCCTCAGGATCTCTCGGGGGTGCCCCGGCAGTCCGTGCCGCGACACGTCCTGCCGTGTCCGGGGCCTGTGCTCCGTTCTAGAGCGGCGCGGAGCGGTCGTCAACGGGCCGGGACGGTGTTACCAGGATCATCCAGTCAGACGGACTGTGCACCGTCTACACCGACGGTCACGCCGAACCGGCCCAGGTCCGGCCTCCCCTCCTCCCCCACCACCAGGCCGGCTCGCTTGCGCAGCTCTCGCAGCTTCTTCCCCAGCTCGGACTTGGACTGTCCGAGCCGTTCCGGATCCAGAGACACTCAGCCGCTTGCTCTCACGTACTCCGAGAAAGGAACCGACTCGGATACGGCCAAGCGCTTCCACTCGACGAATCGGATCGGGTCGCCGTCGAACACCTCGCGACTGATCTGCGTCCCGTCCGGGCGGTAGTTCATCGGGACCACCCTGGACTCGTCGAACATCCAGAAATCCTGATCCGGTAAGCCCGGATTCTCGCGGCCGGTCAGGTCGAGAATCCGGATGTCCTCGCCGGCCGCGACGTTGTGGACATAGTGCGCGAACTCGAAACGGAGGTAGTCCGTCAGGGGCCGGGTGATCACGTGATCGCGCCGAACAGCTCCGTCGCCACCGAACCTGCTGCGAGGGTCGCACAAGAAGTCGGCCCCACCGACTTCTTGCGCAACACCGCATCCGTCGGCCCGCGTCCCAGGTGTCCTGGGACGCGGGCCGACGTCATGACCGGGCCGGGCCTGTGCGGAGAGCGCAGCCCAGCCCCCTCCACAGGTAGGCGCGTCCTTGTGCGTAGGAAGTCGGTGAGGCCGACTTCCTACGCACAAGAGACCTGGACAGGACCGTCGCCGCTTCGGCGGGGCCGAAGCGGCGACGGGAGCAACCGAACTGGAGGAGGGGTGGGGGACGCGCGGGGGCTCAGGGGCGGAGGAGGTGTTCGGCGAGGTCGACGGCTTCGCGGACGGGGACGAGGCGGCAGTCGGTGGTGCCGAGGTGGATGGTGGTGATGCCGGTGGCGGCGGCGAGGACCTGGGTGCCGAGGTCGGCGAAGTGGAGGTCGTCGAGCTCGGGGGCCCGGAAGGTGAGCCAGCCGTCGGGGCCGACGCAGCGGTACTCACGCAGGGGGACGTCGGGCATGCGCTGGTCGGCGAGGTGGAAGGCGGTGAAGCGGGCCATCGGGACGCCGAGCATCAGCACCCTGGCGTCGAGGTCGTAGAGGCGTCCGAGCGGGGACTCGGGGCCGAGGTGGGAGGTGAGGGGGTGGTGGGCGGTGATCTCGCGGGCGTGCCGGCCGAGGGCCGTCCAGGAGGTCTGGGGGTGGCGGCTGCGCAGGGCGCCGGGGCGGGTGCGGATCTCCTCGGAGAGGGCGCCCATGGTCGGCGAGCAGGGGGTGTTCGCCGGGTCGAACCGCGGCATCCGGGCCCGGTAGGCGGCGGTCTCGGCCGGGGTGAGGCCGGCGGTGGCGGTCTGGTGGATGCGCGAGGTGGCGGAGTTCTCGGGGGTGGCGGTGTAGGCGACCAGGGTGCCGCCGGGGCCGAGGACGTGGAGCAGCGCGTCGGCGACGGTGGCGGCGCCGCCGTCCACCGGGCCGAGGGCGCGCAGGGAGGCCTCGACGTGCACCACCATGCCTGGGCGGACGCCGAGTTGGGCGAACCCGGCGGCCAAACCCCCAGCGGTGAGGGCGGTATCGGTGAGGGCGGTGCCGGTGAGAGCAGTGACGGTGCGCATGGCCGCTCCTCTGGGTCAGACCTCGGCGGGGCGGGCGTGGCCGCGCTCGTGGCGGGCCCGTTCGGCGGCCCGTTCGGCGGCGGCGGGCAACGGCACGGCGAGCCACGGAGCGACGCTCTCACGCATGCCGTCGGCGAAGCGCAAGCCGAGCGCCGTGAGGGCGCCGGATCCGGCCAGCCGGTCGACGGCTTCGGCGGTGTACCGGCGCCAGAGCGCGAACTGGGTGCGCGCCCGGTCGGCGGCCTCGCCCGGCAGCCCGTCGTAGGCGAACGCACGGGTGCCCCAGTACTCGGTGACGGCGAGGTGCGCGTAGGTGCCCTGGAGCAGGCCTTCGAGCGGGCGCGGGTCGGGCCGCCAGGGCGCGAGGTACAGCTGGTCGTCGGCCGGGTCGTGGAGGTCGAACAGGTCGAGTACGGCGCCGAGTTTGACGTGCTGGAACTCGTGCGCGAGCAGCAGTGCGAGCGTCGGCGCGGTCGCGGGCCGGGCGATGCCGACCGCGCCGTGGGCCTGCCGGGCGGCCGAGCTGACGTCCCGCCCGGCGGGGCCCGGCCGTAGCGGGGTGATGGTGGTGAGGCCGGCCCGGAGGCCTTCCGCGTACGCGGGCAGGTCGTGCCCGAGCAGTTCCCAGGCTTCGCGCAACGCGCCCGTCCAGTCGAGCAGTTCGCCGTCGGAGAGCCGGCCGGCCACGGCGTGGTCGTGGCTGTCGCGCAGCGGGTCGACGTCCTCCAGGGTGACCGTCCACCCTCCGGCCAGCCGGACCCGCCGCAGCGGCTCGTCCAGGGCGGCGGACACCGATCCGTCGGACGCCCGCACGCTGAACCCGTCGGCCAGGCCGGTGACGACCGCCTCCCCGTCCGGGGCGGCGGTCCGCCCGAGGGTCGGCAGGTGCAGCCACCCGCCGCGCACCGGCACCGCGACCGCGTCCCCCCGCCCGGCGCGGACGGCGGCGGCGGCGGCCAGGGCGGCCAGCGGGCCGAGCCCGACGGTGAGGTCCCCGGCGAGCCGGCGGGCGGCCCAGGCGCGGGCGTACGGGTGGGCGAGGACGGTGTCGACGGCGGCGGGTGCGCTCGCGTCGAGTTCGGACAGCAACGCCCACGCGGCCGATCCGGGCTGCCCGGAGGCGTCCCAGGCGGCGGCCAGCATGGCCCGGGTGAGGGCGAGTTGGGCGCGGGACAGGGCCCGTACGGTGTCCTGGTCCCCGTACCCGCGGGCGAGCTGGTCGAGCTGCCGCTCGGTGAGGGTGGCCGGCACCACCGGCTCCCCGGCCTGGGCGGGGACAGAAGGACCCGCCGCGACAGCGGAAGCGGCGGCGGAACCGGCAGCGGAACCAGAGGCGGAACCGGCGGCGTCGCCGGCGAGTTCGTTGATGAGCTTCATGAGGTCACCGCAGTAGACGGAGGGATTGTCGAAGCCCGTGTCGGCCCGGTACCGGTGGGCGTACAGGCCGCCGCCGCAGCTGCGGACGACCGGGCAGGCCCGGCAGGCGGCGCTCAGCCCGGCCAGCCCCGACTGGCGGGCGGTCATGCCGGGGTGCAGCGCGACCTGGTCGAGGCTGTGCGTGAAGACGTCGTACCCCGTCTCCGGCGCGCCGTCGTAGGCGGTCTTGAGGCTGTCGGCCTGTTCGAAGCTGCCGTCCGTCTCCAGGACGACGAGGTCGGACGGTTCCAGGCCGAGCGATTCGGTGAGGCTGGAGAGCCCGCGCAACGTCCGGTGGACGGATTCGAAGGTGCGGACGGCGAACGGGCGGCCGTCGGCGTCCCATCTCCGGTACACGGCCAACAGCCAGTCCGCGTACGGCGTTCGCGCACCGTCGACGGCCGGTTTCGGCCGGTCCTCCCAGGTGGCGTGCGGCAGCAGGAAGTCGACGGCGGGGGGGTCGAGTTCGGCCAGGGCGCGGTAGACGGCGTCCGGGTCGTTCTCGATGTCGACGGTGCAGAGCAGCCCGGCGTAGAGGTGCCGGTAGGCGGGCCGGCGCAGCCGCTCGACCGCCCGCAGGACGTGCGGGTGGCTGCTGCGGCCGTCGGCGAAGCGGCGGTGGCGGTCGTTGGCGGCGCGGTCGCCGTCGAGCGAGACGCCGACCCTCATGCCGACTTCGGCGAAGAGTTCGCAGTAGGCGTCGTCGAGTTGGACGCCGTTGGTGTGGATGCGCAGGTCGAGTGCGCAGCCGGGCGGCAGGGCCGCCCGGAGCGCCTTGGCCGCGTGGCGTAACCGGTCCGGGCCGGCGAGCAGGGGCTCTCCCCCGTGCAGGACGACCCGGACGGCGGGCAGCCGGTGTGCGGCCGCGTGGTCGCCGATCCGCTCGGCGATCCTGTTCAGGACTTCGTCACCGATGACCTTGGGGCGTCGACGCCAACTGGTGTCGGCGTGCTCGTACACGTAGCAGTGATCGCAGGCGAGATCACACCGGCTGTGCACTTTCACGACGAACTGGGTGAAAGGCAGCGGAGTTGGCGTCATGGTCGATCGGATTCAGCCGGAGCCGATGGTCAGTCGGCCGATCAGATGGAGGAGTTGAAGGCCGCGACCGGCACCGCACCCGCACCGGTGTCGGGCAGGGCTCGTCGGATCCTGGTGGAGAGCTCCTCGGCGCCGAGCTGGGCGAGGTCGGCCAGTGAAGGCCGGGTTTCGCCCTGAGGCTCCGTCAGTTCAGTGCGGGGCATGGTGTCCAGTGCGGGTGTCATGTTCGATTCTCTTCCACGATGGGGGTTAGAGAGAAGCAGGGCCGGGTATATAGGTCGGCCTAGTCGACCAGGGTACTGCCAGCACGTGGGCTGCGCCGTGCTCTTGCGCGCCCCTAACAGCCCACTACCCCCTTCACGCAGCGAAGTCTCGCCAAAAGTTCACCCACTCGGCGGTCGCGTGAAGGCACCTGACCGGCGCACAGGGGACCGGCGTCGCGCCGCCGAACCCACCCTGGCGGCGCCCCTCCGCCGACGTACGGCCGCCGCCCCGGCCCGACCCGCTCCCCCGGCGCGGCCGGAGCCCGCTCCCCCGGCGCTCGCGCCCCATCCGAACCACCGGTCGGCGAAGGCCGGTTGGCGCGATTCGACAGCGCCCCGCACCCCCGCCACCGCACGACAGCCAGCCCGACGAGCCCGATGGCGGACCCGACGAGCCCGACGAGCCCGACGAGCCCGACGAGCCCGATGGCGGACCCGACGAGCCCGACGAGCCCGACGGCGAACCCACCGACGGACGCGCCGGTATTCGAACGCCTCGCAGACCCGCCCGCTACGGGCAGAGCCGCTCCACCCGCCACCCGCCCGCTCCGGCCGGATCGGCGAAGTAGCGCAGCCGGTCGTGCAGCCGGTTCTCCCGCCCCTGCCAGAACTCCACGCTCTCCGGGATCACCCGGTACCCGCCCCAGAACGGCGGCACGGGCACGCCCTCGCCCTCCGGGTAGCGGCGCTCCAGTTCGGCGTAGCGCTGTTCGAGGACGTCGCGCCCGCCGACCGGACTGGACTGCTCGCTGGCCCAGGCGCCGAGCTGCGAACCGTGCGGCCGGGTGCGGAAGTAGGCGGCGGTCTCGTCCCGGCCGACCTTCTCCACCCGCCCCTGGACGATCACCTGGCGGGCCAGCGCGATCCACGGGAACAGCAGCGCGGCGTACGGGTTGGCGGCGAGCTCGGAGCCCTTGCGGGAGCCGTAGTTGGTGAAGAAGACGAAGCCGCGCGCGTCGTAGCCCTTGAGCAGGACGGTGCGCGAGCTGGGCCGCCCCTGGGCGTCGGCGGTGGAGAGCACCATCGCGTTGGGCTCGACCACCCCGGCGTCGTCCGCCTCGTGGAACCAGCGGGTGAACTGGGCGATCGGCTCGGGCGCGAGCTGTTCCTCGACCAGGCCCTCGTGGGTGTAGTGCTTGCGCATCACGGTGAGGTCCGGTCCGGGCCGGGCATCGTCGGCCAGGATCCGGGTGGCGGGGCTCAGGGGCGTCGACTGGGCGCGTTCCGGGGTCTGCACGTCAACATCATCCCGTACGACAAGCAACCGGCACCGCTACCTCCGGACAAACCCCGGTGGGAGATAAGGTGTCCCGCCACCGCTCGACCGCCCCCCGTACGGTGAATTGTCCCGAACCAGGCGTTTGGTTCCGGAGATTCCCGGGCACGACCGACCCTCGGCGGAAAAGTCAAGCGGGCCCAAGCGCAACATCACCATGGTGGTGTATGGCGCAATGCACCCGGTGCCTGTCACTCTGGCACCGAGTGCCAACCACCATTCGGTCACTGGCGCGCCGCCCCACCACGGCGCAGCGCCGATCGCAGAACTGAAGGAGCCGTCGTATGTCCGACTTCGTACCCGGGCTTGAGGGAGTCGTCGCGTTCGAGAGCGAGATCGCCGAACCCGACCGTGAAGGCGGCGCGCTGCGGTACCGCGGTGTCGACATCGACGACCTGGTGGGCCACGTCTCCTTCGGCCACGTCTGGGGCCTGCTGGTGGACGGCAAGTTCAACCCCGGCCTGCCGGCCGCCGAGCCGTTCCCGATCCCGGTGCACTCCGGTGACATCCGGGTCGACGTGCAGTCCGCGCTCGCCATGCTCGCCCCGGTCTGGGGCCTCAAGCCGCTGCTCGACATCTCCGCCGAGCAGGCCCGCGACGACCTCGCCCGCGCCGCCGTGATGGCGCTGTCCTACGTGGCCCAGTCGGCCCGCGGCCAGGGCCTGCCGATGGTCCCGCAGAGCGAGATCGACAAGGCCGAGACGGTCGTCGAGCGGTTCATGATCCGCTGGCGCGGCGAGCCGGACCCGAAGCACGTCAAGGCCATCGACGCCTACTGGACCTCCGCCGCCGAGCACGGCATGAACGCCTCCACCTTCACCGCCCGCGTCATCGCCTCCACCGGCGCCGACGTGGCGGCCGCGCTCTCCGGCGCGGTCGGCGCGATGTCCGGCCCGCTGCACGGCGGTGCGCCGTCCCGCGTGCTCGGCATGATCGAGGAGATCGAGCGCACCGGCGACGCCACCACCTGGGTCAAGAACGCGCTGGACCGCGGCGAGCGCCTGATGGGCTTCGGCCACCGCGTCTACCGCGCCGAGGACCCGCGCGCCCGCGTGCTGCGCCGCACCGCCAAGGAGCTCGGCGCCCCGCGCTTCGAGGTCGCCGAGGCGCTGGAGAAGGCCGCGCTGGAGGAGCTGCACAACCGCCGCCCCGACCGCGTGCTGGCCACCAACGTCGAGTTCTGGGCCGCGATCATGCTGGACTTCGCCGAGGTGCCGGCGCACATGTTCACCTCGATGTTCACCTGTGCGCGCACCGCGGGCTGGTCGGCGCACATCCTGGAGCAGAAGCGCACCGGCCGGCTCGTGCGCCCCGCCGCGCGCTACATCGGCCCCGGCCCGCGCCGCCCCGAGGAGATCGAGGGCTGGGACGCCATCGGCCACTGAGCCCGCCGAGCGCCCCCGAGCGCCCGCCGAACGCCCCCCGAGCGCCCCGGGCGCCCCGCGTCCGCACCACCCCTGAGCAGCGGGTCCGACCTCCGTCGGGCCCGCTGTTTCCGCAGCTGGGAGCCGTGAAGATCACAGTCTCAGCGGGCGGACGACCGTACCCCGGGCGGCTCCCCGGCCGGTAGGCTGCGCGCGTGGCTCAGATCCAGATCCCCGCTGACATCAAGCCCGCAGACGGCCGTTTCGGCTGCGGACCGTCCAAGGTGCGCCCCGAGGCCCTGAGTGCCCTCGCCGCCACCCAGACCTCCCTGCTCGGCACCTCACACCGCCAGGCCCCGGTCAAGAACCTGGTCAAGCGCGTACGCGAGGGCGTGAGCAGCCTCTTCTCGCTCCCCGAGGGCTACCAGGTCGTCCTCGGCAACGGCGGCTCCACCGCCTTCTGGGACATCGCCGCGTTCGGCCTGGTGCGGGAGAAGTCCCAGCACCTGGACTTCGGCGAGTTCTCCTCCAAGTTCGCCTCCTCGGTCAAGGCCGCGCCGTGGCTCGCCGAGCCGAGCGTCATCAAGACCGCCCCGGGCACCCACCCGCTGCCGGTCGCCGAGGCCGGCGTCGACGTCTACGGGCTCACCCACAACGAGACCTCGACCGGCGTCGCGATGCCGATCAAGCGCCCGGTGGGCGCGGACGAGGGCTCGCTGGTCCTGGTGGACGCCACCTCGGGCGCCGGCGGCCTGCCGGTGGACATCACCGAGACCGACGTCTACTACTTCGCCCCGCAGAAGTCCTTCGCCTCCGAGGGCGGCCTGTGGCTGGCCGCGTTCTCCCCGGCCGCCCTGGAGCGCGCCGCCGAGATCGCCGGCTCCGGCCGGTACGTCCCGCCGTTCTTCGACCTGCCGACGGCCATCGACAACTCGTCGAAGGACCAGACGTACAACACCCCGGCGATCTCCACCCTGTTCCTGCTGGCCGACCAGCTGGAATGGCTGAACGGCAACGGCGGGCTCGACTGGGCCGTCGCCCGTACGGCTGATTCCTCGTCCCGGCTGTACGCGTGGGCCGAGAAGTCCTCCTACGCCAGCCCGTTCGTGGCGAACCCGGCCGAGCGCTCCCAGGTGGTCGGCACCATCGACTTCGACGAGTCGGTGGACGCCGCCGCCGTCGCCAAGGCACTGCGTGCCAACGGCATCGTGGACACCGAGCCGTACCGCAAGCTGGGCCGCAACCAGCTGCGCGTCGCGATGTTCCCGGCGATCGACCCGGCGGACGTCGAGGCGCTCACCCACTGCATCGACTACGTGGTCGAGCAGCTCTGAGCGATCCCGTGCACGGCTGAGGGCCACCGCCTCCGGGCGGTGGCCCTCAGCCGTTGCGGCGGGGTCGACCCACCGGGCCGGGTAGGCGTGCCCGCCGGCCCGGCTACCCGCCGACCATCGAGCTGATCAGCACGACGACCAGCAGCAGCACCAGGGTGCCGGTCACGATACGCATACGAGTCTTGGGATCCACGGTCAACGAGCGTACCTCCGGACCATCCGCCGACGGATCGGAGCCCCGGGCCCAACGGCCACCCCGGGCCCAACGGCCATCCCGGACCCCCCCGCCCCGGACCCGGGCGCGCCCCGGCTCAGCTCCAGTCGGCGAGCGGCCAGGCGCGCAGCGAGGAGTAGTGGGCGAAGCCGCCGTCCAGGTCGCTCTGCATCAGGTGCAGCTCGGCGGCCTCCCACTCGGGCCCCCGGTAGCCGGCCAGCGCGGCCGCCAGGGTGTCCAGCTCGGCCGCCGCGAGCCGCTGGACGGCCCGCCGGTGGCCGCGCGAGGAGCCGGCCCGGGCGAGGGTGAGGTGCGGGTGGAAGGTGAAGGCGTCGACCTCCCCGGTCACCCCGGCGGCGGCCTCGGACACGGCCTCGGCGAGCCTGCGCAGCGCCCAGGTCTGCCCCTCCACCCCGGCCCAGAGCACCCGGTCGCCGAACCGCCCGGCGCCGGACAGCCGCAGCCGGTGCACCGGATGCACCTCGGCGACGGCGGCCAGGCCCGCCTCCAGCTCCGGCAGTTCCTCGGCCGGCACCTCGCCGAGGAAGGCCAGGGTCAGGTGCCAGCCCTCGACGGTGGTCCAGCGCAGCCGGTCCGCCCCGGGCAGCCCGCGCACCGGCGCCACCGCGTCCGACAGCCCCTGGAGCGCGTTGACCGGCGGCAGGACCGCCACGAAGAGCCTCATGGGGACATCTTCCCGCGCGAGGCCGTTTGGGCTAGAACCTTTCGTATGAAGATCCGCACCGGGGGACCGGACGACATTCCCGACATCCTCGCCCTGCTCGACGGCGCCGTGGGCTGGCTGGCCGGCCAGGGCCGCACCGGCCAGTGGGGGGACCAGCCCTTCAGCACCATCCCGGCCCGGGTCGAGCAGGTCGCCGGGTACGCCGCCGAACCGTTCCTGATCCGCCTCGCCGAGGACGCCGAGGGCCGCGCCATCGGCTGCTGCGTGCTGTCCGAGCAGCGGGGGAAGTACATCCCCCCGGTGGACGAGCCCGAGCTGTTCGTCCGCATCCTGGTCACCGACCGCAGCCGCAAGGGCTCGGGGATCGGCGCCGCGCTGATCGCCGACGCGGTCGAGGAGACCCGCCGGCGCGGCCTCGGCCTGCTGCGGGTGGACTGCTACGCGGGCGCCGACCGCAGGCTGGTCGGCCAGTACCGGGCACTCGGGTTCACCGAGACCGAGTCCTTCGAGGTCGAGCAGCCGGACGGCGTCTGGCCCGGTCAGGTCCTCGCGATCCGGCTCTGACCCTCGACCCTGCACCGAAGCCCCGGGGCGGACCACCGCCCCGGGGCATGACGCCTCGTCAGCAGGCGGGCGCCAGCTCCGACTTGTTGGCGGTGACGGTCCGCGGCACGAAGGCCACCACCCGGCCGCCACGGCCGGGGTGCAGGTCGAACCGCACCCGCAGGTCCGCGCTGCGGGCCAGCACCAGGCCCACCACGCCGGCCGCCAGCGCGGACACCAGTCCGCAGGCCAGCAGGCCGAGCCGGGGCCCGTACGAGGCGGTCACCCAGCCGACGATCGGGGCGCCGATCGGCGTGCCGCCGGTGAAGACCAGCACCAGCAGGCCCATCACGCGACCGCGCATCGCGGGGTCAGTGGCCAGCTGCAGCGTGGAGTTGACTGAGGTGTTGAAGCTGAGTCCGAACACCCCGATCAGCGTCAGCAGCACCGCGAAGGTCCAGTAGTCGGGCGCGAACGCGGCCACCACCTCCAGCGAGCCGAAGGCCAGCGCCGCCGCCACCAGCCGGCGCAGCCTGGGCACGCCCCGGCGGGCGGCGAGCAGCGCGCCGGCCAGCGAGCCGACCGCCATCGCGGTGTTCAGCAGGCCGTACTGGCCGGCGCCGACCTTGAAGGTGTCGTAGGCGAAGCCGGAGAGCAGCGTCGGGAAGTTGAAGCCGAAGGTGCCGATGAACCCGGCCAGGACCATCGGCCAGAGCAGTTCGGGCCGCTCCTTGACGTAGCGCAGGCCCTCCCGCAGCTGGCCCTTCTCGCGGGCGATCGGCTCGGTCGGGCGCAGTTCGCTCTCCCGCATGGCGAGCAGCCCGCCGATCACGGCGGCGAAGGACAGCGCGTTGACGGCGAACGCCCAGCCACTGCCGACCACGGCGATCAGCAGGCCCGCGACGGCGGGGCCGACCAGCCGGGCGGTCTGGAAGTTGGCGGCGTTCAGGCTGACCGCGTTGGCGAGGTCCTTGGGCCCGACCATCTCGGACACGAAGGCCTGCCGGGTCGGGTTGTCGACCACGGTGACCAGGCCGAGCAGCAGCGCGAAGGCGTACACGTAGTACGGCGTCACGACGCCGCCGATGGTCAGGACGGCCAGGCCGGCGGCCAGCAGGCCCATGGCGCCCTGGGTGTAGATCAGCAGCCGGCGCTTGGGCATCCGGTCGGCGAGCACGCCGCCGAACAGGCCGAGCAGCAGCATCGGCAGGAACTGCATGGCGGTGGTGATGCCGACCGCGAGGGGACTGCCGGTGAGGCTGAGGACCAGCCAGTCCTGGGCGATCCGCTGCATCCAGGTACCGGTGTTGGACACCACCTGGCCGGCGAAGTAGTAGCGGTAGTTGCGAACGCGAAGGGAGGAGAACATCCCCCCGGGCCTCGTGAAGCGGGCACCTGCGGGAGACGTGGACGCGTGGGTGCGTCCGGGAGCGGCGGGGTCGTCCGCCGCGGTGCGTTCGTCGGGGTCGTCGTCGCCGCTGCCGGGCAGCCCCGTGGGGGCGGGCGCCTGGAGGTCGGCGGCCGCGGCGCCTGCCGCGGCGGGGTCGGTGGTCTGGTCGTCGGTGCGGATGGCGGCGGCGCTGGCTGCGGCCGGCGGTGTCACGGTGGTCTCCCCTCGCGGCGCGGCGGCCCGAACTGCGGCCGTCGTGCTCCTGGTTTCGGTGGTCGGTCCTGCGGTGATGCGGTGCTCCTTCTTCTCCCGGCCGGCGGGCCGGGGTCGGCGTGCCTAGAGGTGTGCGAGCTTGTAGAGCACGGGCGCGGCCTCCCGGAGGACGGCCCACTCCTCCTCGTCGAGCCCCTCGGCGAGCTCGGCGAGCCAGACGTTGCGGCGACGGCGGCTCTCGGCGAGGATCGCCTCGGCCTGCTCGGTGCTGCTGACGACGACCTGGCGGCGGTCCTCGGGGTGCGGCTCGCGCCGCACCAGCCCCTTCTCCTCCAGCATCGCGACGATCCTGGTCATGGAGGGCGGCTGCACGTGCTCCTTCCGGGCGAGCTCACCCGGTGTCGCCTTTCCGCATCTGGCGAGGGTGCCGAGCACCCCCATCTCGGTGGGGCTCAGCGACTCCTCGACCCGCTGGTGTTTGAGTCGACGGGAGAGGCGCATCGTGGACGATCGCAGCTGATTGATCGCTGCGAGGTCCTGCTCGGACATCTCGGGCATGTTCTTTAGCTTACGTCATTACTCTCGCTAAGGAAAATGCGTTCCCAGTCCACCCCGCCGGCCCCGTCCGTTCACCGCGCGCCGGAAGATCGGCCCGGTGCGATGCTGGTGCTGGGTCTCGAATGATCTCGACTGGAAGGGCCGACCAGACATGTCCGACCTCGCCGCCGACCCCGCCTCCGGCCTCGCCGCCGAGCCGGACGACACCGGCTTCGCCCGCCTCGCCATGGTCACCATCGACTGCGCCGACCCGATCGCGCTGGCCGGGTTCTACGGCGAGCTGCTGGGCTGGGAGAGCCGCCACCTGGACGAGCAGTTCGCGATCCTGGACAACCCGGAGGGCGGCAGCCCGCTGGGCTTCGGCCGGGTCTCGGGCTACCGGCCGGAGCCGTGGACGGAGCCGGACGGCGGCAAGCACTTCCACCTGGACTTCTACGTGGACGACCTGGACGAGGCGATCGCGAAGGCGCTCGCGCTCGGCGCGACCGAGCCGACGTACCAGCACGGCCGGACGCTCAAGGTGCTGATCGACCCGGCCGGCCACCCGTTCGGGCTAGCCCCGCTGGAGTGACCAACCCGGAGTGACGAACCCGGAGTAACGGACGAACCGCCCGGCGGCCGTGCGCAGGCGGTGTCAGGAGTTGGTGCCAAGATCATGCAGACCGCGTAAAGGTCCATCCTGACCAGGGACTTCACGAAAAGCGCGAACCTTGTGCGACCGTCCGGTAGTGGTTACTGTCCCCCGTTGTCAGGGGCACCACACGCCAGGTCTCCCTTCGGCGGCGCCGTTCCCGCGCCCGTTGCCGCGTTCCCTCCCGACCACCCGTGTCCGCCCGAGGCCTGGCGCCCTTCCTCCCCCGCATCCGTCCTGGGAGCTCTCTTGGGTGAGATCCATCATGCCGACCACGGCTGGGTGACACCGGCGGTCTCGTACTTCGTCGCCTGCCTCGGCGCCTTCGTCGCCCTGCGCAGCGCCCGCTGGGCACTCGTCTCGCAGGGCCGCACCCGGGTGCTCTGGCTGCTCTTCGCCTCGACCTCGCTCGGCGCCGGGATCTGGTCCATGCACTTCATCGCGATGCTCGGCTTCTCCGTCACCGGGGTCGACATCAGCTACCGGCCCGGACTGACCGTGCTCAGCCTGCTGGTCGCCATCGCCGTCGTCGGCATCGGCCTGTTCACCGTCGGGTACAGCCGCCGGCCTGTCCTGTCCCTGCTGGCCGGCGGGCTGACCACCGGCCTCGGGGTCGCGGCGATGCACTACCTCGGAATGGCCGCGATGGTCCTGCCCGGCCACCTCGGCTACGACCGGCTCACGGTCGGACTGTCCGTCGCCATCGCCGTGTTCGCGGCCACGGCCGCGCTGTGGGCCACCCTGAACATCCGCGGCACGCTCGCCGTCCTGGCGGCCGCGCCGGTCATGGGCGTGGCAGTGTGCGCGATGCACTACACCGGCATGGCGGCGCTCTCGGTGCGGCTCGACTTCTCGCACTCCACCCAGGGCGGAGTGATGGCGCTGCAGTTCATCTTCCCGCTCGGGGTCGGGCTCGGCTGCTACGTCTTCTTCGGCTCGCTGGCCTTCGCGGTCTCGCCGAGCCGCGGCACCACGCAGCCGCTCCTGCTCGGCCCGGCGGCCCCGTTGGTCCCGCGCCAGCCGCGGCGGCGGGACGAGGCCGGCGTCAGGCGCTGAGCCGGGCGGGCCCCACCCCCCAAGCCCCGAGGGCGTCCGACCGGGTCCCCCACCCCGGCCGGGCGCCCTCGGCTCACTTTCGGCGACCGCCCCCGCCTCGCTCCCGCGACCACCCCTGCCTCACTCCGGCCGCCCCAGCAGCCCGGTCAGGTGCGCGGGCGTGGCCACCGGGCAGACCTTGTGCACGAAGTCCCGCCGCAGCGCGTGGTAGGGCTCGCCCGCCCGGTAGAAGTTGGCGTGCATCCGCCGCAGTTCCTCCGCCCGGTACTCGGCCAGCGGCTTCGCCTCCTCGTCGGCGGACCGGCGGCGCTTCTTGTCGACCAGCCGCCCGGTGAGTTCGGGCGAGGCTCCGAGCGCGGCGGCCTCCCGGACCACCCAGCGCCGGAAGGCCGCCGCGTCCCCGCCGCAGGTGCGGTCCACCAGGCCGATCCGGCGGGCGTGTTCGGCGCCGACCGGCAGCGCCTCGGTGGTCAGCCGCGCGGCCTGCTCGTCGCCGACCCGGCGCGGCAGGGTGTACGTCCAGTACTCGGAGCCGTAGAGGCCCATCAGCCGGTAGTGCGGGTTGAGCACCGCCGACTCCCGGCACCACACCTCGTCGGCGGCGAGGGCCGCCATCAGGCCGCCGGCCGCCGCGTTCCCGGCCAGGGCGGCGACGGTGAGCTTGTCGGTCGTGGTGAGGACCGCGTGGACCAGGTCGTCCATCGCGTTGATGTTCTCCCAGGACTCCAGTGCCGGGAACGCCGCACCCTCGATGACGTTGAGGTGGATCCCGTTGGAGTAGAAGTCCCGGGGCGCCCCGAGCACCAGCACCGAGGTGGGCCGGCCGGCGGCCTCGCGGTAGGCGGCGAGCAGCCGGCGGCACTGCCCGGTGCTCATCGCCCCGCCCGCGTAGGCGAATTCGAGGTAGCCGACGTCGCCCTCCTCGCGGTAGCGCAGCTCCGACCAGGTGTCCCGGTGGGCCGCCGAGGTCGGCGTCACCGGGACTTCGCGGACCCGGTGCAGGCGGCCGGCGAGCACCGTCGCGGCCGGCTGCTTGAAGGTGGCGGGCCCGCCCGGGGTGCGGCGCGGGCGCAGCTGGGGGATCCAGACCGCGCCGTCCACGGTGGCACGGCAGATCGCGCCGTCGCGGGTGGCGAGCACGGCGCCGGGCACCGGGCCGCGCAGCTCGTCCTCGGGGTGGCCGCCGTGCAGGAAGTACTCGCGTCCGAACAGCTCGTCGAGCACGCCGGGTTGGGAGTCGGCGGCGCGGAGCTTGCGCAGCACGGTGGCGGTGTCGTCGGCGGCCCAGTCGATCCGGCGCGCGTCCTGCCGCAGCAGGGGCCGCAGCCTGCCGTGGACGTCCGGCCGGTCGTAGTCGAGCGGTTCGGGGGTGAACAGCCCGCCCTCGAAGCGCTGGACGGCGAGCAGGACGGCCTCGACGGCGGCGTCGGCGACCTCGCCCCGGTACAGCTCGCTCTTGCCGCAGTCGGTGACGGGGAACTCGACGGACGCCCAGATGTCACCGGCGTCCATCTCCTCGACGGCCTGGAGGACGGTCACGCCCCAGCGGTCCGCCCCCTCGGTGATCGCCCAGTCGAGCGAGGAGGGGCCGCGGTCGCCCTGGGGCCCGGGGTGCACGATCAGGACGGTCCGGGTGGACCAGATGTCCTGCGGGACGGCCTTGGTGAGCATCGGACAGATGATCAGCTCGGGGTCGGTACGGTCCACCGCCGTCCTCATCGCCTCGTCGCCGAGGGCGAGTTGGACGGCGACCTGGTGGCCGCGCCCGCGCAGCTCGGTGTGGACGCGCTGGGTCAGGCTGTTGAACGCGCTGGCGATCAGGAGAATGCGCAAGAGGGCCTCCGGACAGGGACTGGGGTCGCGCGCAGGCGATGAAACCAGGGCATGGACACGTAATGATTACGTTCTACGCCTTCCCGCCCGACCCTCACGCACTCCGCACACCTGTGCCCTCGGCGTGGCGTCCGCTTCGCCGGATCTCCCCAGCCCCTCCCCTGAGTTGACGGCAGCGACAGACCCGGCCGATCCCCGGCGTCGACGGCCCCGGCCGTTACCTCGGAAACGCCCGGCGGGCCCGCCAGGTGGTGTGCTCGCGGGACACCGCGTCCTCCGCCTCGGCGGCCATCCGGGCCCAGCGCGCCTCGGCGTCCGGCGTCTTGAGGTCGAGGTCGGAGAGCTGGTTGCCGACGTTCTCCAGTTCGCGCGCGGCCAGCTGGTAGGCGGCGGCCAGCGGGCGCAGCTGCTTGAGCTGGGTCCAGGCGATGACGGCGGCGGCCGCGGCCGAGCTGGCGCCGAAGACGTGCACCTGGAGGGCGCCGGTGGCCTGGGCGACGGCCGCCGCCGCGCCGATGATGATCAGCGCCGCGATGCCGAGCCCCCAGGACACCGCCTGCGTCTCGCAGGCCTCGGCCCGGGCGCGGTACCAGGTGCGCTGGCCCTCGACCCGGGTGCGCAGGTAGAGCATGCGGCGGGCGGTCAGGCTGTCGGCCCGCATCCGCCGCATCTCCGGGGTGATCTCGGGGACGGTGCCGGGCGGCACGATCTCCGGGTCCTCGAAGGCCCGCAGCACGTCCTCGACCTGGAGCAGGTAGCCGCGGTCCACGTCCGCGGACTCCGCCTCACCGTCGAACGGCCGGGCCCGGACGGTGTACTTCCAGGCCAGCGTCTTGACCGACTCGGCCGCCGCCCGGGCCTCGTACCAGCGGCCCTGCGGGTTGCTGCGGCGCAGCCGGGACCAGAAGTAGCCGGCGATCAGGAAGGCGCCCACCGAGTACAGCGGCACACTGTCGAAGGAGCCGCGGTCCTTCGGCCCGGGGAACGAGCCGATCACGGCGGCGATCACCAGCATGGCGATCAGTCCGCGGTACCAGCGCAGCGTCTCGCGCTGGCCGTCCAGCGAGGCCTTGTCCGCCGTCCAGAACAGCTCCGGCAGCAGCTTCGCCTCGTCTCCCCCGGGCGGATCCTGTTGCACCATCGGTCGAGCCCCCTCCCCGTGTCCGTCCAGGCAGTATTCCCTCCGTCAACTTCGCTACACAGGCCCCTTTTTGACATTCTTCCCGGCGGCGATCGCTCCGCCCCCTCGAAACCGGTACGACCGGTTGCAGCTCTGCGTCCACCGACGGCCGACCCCAGGGCCACCGGCCCCGGGATCGAAGGCGCCCCCGGGAACGGCAGCGGCCCCGCCCTTCCCCCAGGGGGAGAGGACGGGGCCGCCGGTGGAGCGGTACGGCGTCAGAGCAGGCCGAGGGCCGGCATCAGGTAGTAGAAGGCGAACACCGCCGCCACCGCGTACAGCGGGACGGGCACGCTGCGTCCGCGCCCGGCGGCCAGGCGCAGGACGCAGAAGGCGATGAAGCCGAAGCCGATGCCGTTGGTGATGCTGTAGGTGAACGGCATCATCACGATCGTCAGGAAGGCCGGGATCGCGATGGTGTGGTCCGACCAGTCGATCTCCTTGATCGAGCCCGCCAGGATCAGGAAGCCGACGGTGACCAGGGCCGGGGTCGCGGCCTGGGCCGGGACCATGGTGGCGAGCGGCGTGAGGAAGAGCGCGACCACGAAGAGCAGGCCGGTGACGATCGAGGCGAAGCCGGTCCGGGCGCCCTCGCCGACACCGGCGGTGGACTCCACGAAGCAGGTGTTCGCGGAGGCGGAGGTGGCGCCGCCGGCCGCGGTGGCGATGCCGTCGACCATCAGGATCTTGTTGATGCCCGGCAGGTCGCCGTTCTCATCGAGCAGGTGGGCCTCGTCGGCGACGCCGAGGATGGTGCCCATCGCGTCGAAGAAGCAGGACATCAGCACGGTGAAGACGAACAGCACGCCGGTCAGCACGCCGACCTTCTCGAAGCCTCCGAACAGGCTGACCTTGCCGACCAGGCCGAAGTCGGGGGCGGCGACCGGGTTGCCCGGCCAGGCCGGGACGGTCAGGCCCCACTTGAGCGCCGGGACGTCGACGAGCTTGTCGATCACCACGGCGAGCGCGGTGCTGACCACGATGCTGATCAGGATGGCGCCGGGCACCTTGCGGATCAGCAGGACGAGGGTGAGCAGCAGGCCGAACACGAAGATCAGCACCGGCCAGCCGAGCAGGTGCCCGCTGCCGCCGAGTTGCAGCGGGACGGTGGTGTGCGCGGCGTCCGGCATGCGGCTGACGAAGCCGGAGTCGACCAGGCCGACGAGGCTGATGAACAGGCCGATACCGATCGCGATGGCCTTGCGCAGCCCGAGCGGCACGGCGTTCATGACCCGCTCGCGCAGGCCGGTGGCGACCAGCAGCATGATCGCGAAGCCGGCCAGCACGACCATGCCCATGGCGTCCGGCCAGGTCATCTTGGGGGCGAGCTGGAGCGCCACGATGGTGTTGACGCCGAGGCCGGCGGCCAGGCCGATCGGGACGTTGCCGATCACGCCCATCAGCAGGGTGGTGAGACCCGCGGTGAGGGCGGTGGCGGTGACCAGTTGGGCGCTGTCCAGGTGGGCCCCGGTCATGTCCGTGGCGCTGGCCAGGATGATCGGGTTGAGCACCAGGATGTACGCCATGGTGAAGAAGGTGGCGACGCCGCCGCGGATCTCGCGCGGCAGGGTGGAGCCGCGCTCGCTGATCCGGAAGTAGCGGTCCAGGGCGCCGGCGGGGGGCTTGGGGGCGCTGGAGGCGGGTTCGGGCGACTCGGTGGTCGGCTGGACCACAGGCATGCGTGCGTCCTCTGTGGGGGAGCTGAGGAGGGGGGACGCCCGGGGCGACGGTGGCCGGGCGGGGAGTTTTCAGTATGGTTTCCCGATCGCACACGCGCTATCTTCGCGCGTAGAAGCCCGAGGGCCCCTGAGGGCCGGCCGCCGCACCGTACGCTAGGCCCCATGCCCAAGAAGCCGCTGCACCCCTCGCCCCCTCCGCTGGAGGCCAACGACGTCGCCATCGTCGGCGGCGGCACGGTGCTGTGGTTCGTCGCCTTCCTGGCGCTGCTCCCCTTCCAGGGCACCCTCTCCGACCACGGCCACGGCACCTGGCCGTGGATCTGCCTCTCCGGCGGCCTGCTCGGCCTGATCGGCCTCTGGTACTGCCGCGCCCGACGGGACGCCATCGCCCGCGACCGCGCCGCCGAGGCCGCGAACCGGGCGGCCGGAAACGACGGCCAGGACCCGGCCACCCGGTCGGACTGAATAGTCCTTTAGTAGCACGCACCGGACATAAGGCACCCGTAGAGTCGGTGCCATGACGCAGCCTGCCCACCCCGCGGAAGAGCAGCCCGGCGACGCCGACCGCCCCGACGGTGCGCACCCCCTCGGGCTGCTGCCCGGCCGGCGCGGCGGACTGACCTCCGCCGAGGTGGCCGAACGCGTCGCGCGCGGACAGGTCAACGACGTCCCCGTACGGTCCAGCCGCTCCGCCAAGGAGATCGTCCGGGCCAACGTCTTCACCCGCTTCAACGCGATCATCGGCGTGATGTTCGGGATCATCCTGATCGTCGGTCCGATCCAGGACGGCCTGTTCGGCCTGGTCATCGTCGCCAACACGGCGATCGGCATCATCCAGGAGCTGCGCGCCAAGAAGACCCTGGACAGCCTGGCCCTGATCGGCGAGGCCCGCCCCGAGGTCCGCCGGGACGGCACCGTCGAACAGATCGCCGTCGCCGAGATCGTGCTCGACGACACGGTGCTGCTCGGCATCGGCGACAAGGTGATCGTCGACGGCGAGGTCACCGAGGCGGACGGCCTGGAGATCGACGAGTCGCTGCTCACCGGCGAGCCCGACCCCGTCCTCAAGCAGCCCGGCGACCAGGTCATGTCCGGCAGCTTCGTGGTGGCCGGCGCGGGCGCGTTCACCGCCACCAGGGTCGGCCGCGAGGCGTACGCGGCGCAGCTCGCCGAGGAGGCCAGCCGGTTCACCCTGGTGAAGTCGGAGCTGCGCAGCGGCATCAACAGCATCCTTCGCTTCATCACCTACCTGCTGATCCCCACGGCCATCGGCCTGATCATCAGCCAGCTGGCCGTCGAGGGCCGCGACTGGCGCGAGGCCGTGCGCCGGATGGTGGCCGGGATCGTACCGATGGTCCCCGAGGGGCTGGTCCTGCTGACCTCGGTCGCCTTCGCGATCGGTGTGATCCGGCTGGGCCGAAAGCAGTGCCTGGTCCAGGAGCTCCCGGCCATCGAGGGCCTGGCCCGGGTCGACACCGTCTGCCTGGACAAGACCGGCACCCTCACCGAGGGCGGCATGGACGTCGTCGACCTGCGGGTCCTCTCCGACGGCGAGCCCGGCGCCCTCGACCCGGACACCATCAAGCACGCGCTCGGCGTGATGGCCGGCGCCGACGCCCGCCCCAACCCCTCCATGCAGGCGGTCATCGACGCCTACGGGCGCGGCGACGGCGGCGCCCCGGGGGCCGGCGGCGCCCCGGCCGCCGACGGCTGGCGGGTGATCGAGGCGATGCCGTTCTCCTCCGCCCGCAAGTGGAGCGGCGTGCAGTTGCTGGAGCCGCAGGGCGGCGAGGCCAGCTGGCTGCTCGGCGCCCCCGACGTGCTGCTACCCGCCGGGCACCCGGCGCTCACCGAGGTCGACGAGCTGGGCGCCAAGGGCCTGCGGGTGCTGCTGCTCGGCCGCACCCCCACCCCGCTGGACTCCCCCGACCCGGCCGCCGGGCTCGCCCCGCTCGCCCTGGTGGTGCTCCAGCAGCGGCTGCGCCACGACGCCGCCGAGACCCTGCGCTACTTCGAGGGCCAGCAGGTGCAGGCCAAGGTCATCTCCGGCGACGCCGCGGTCTCGGTCGGCGCGGTCGCCGGCCACCTCGGCCTGCCCGGCGCCGACCACCCGCTGGACGCCCGGACGCTGCCCGCCGAACCGGACGCCCTCGCCGACACGGCCGAACGGACCACGGTCTTCGGCCGGGTCACCCCGCAGCAGAAGCGCCAGCTGGTCGCCGCACTGCAGTCCCGCGGACACACCGTGGCGATGACCGGCGACGGCGTCAACGACGTGCTCGCGCTCAAGGACGCCGACATCGGCGTGGCGATGGGCACCGGCAGCGACGCCACCAAGGCGGTCGCCCAGATCGTGCTGCTCAACGACTCGTTCGCCACCCTGCCCTCGGTGGTCGCCGAGGGCCGCCGGGTGATCGGCAACATCGAGCGGGTCGCGGGCCTGTTCCTGGTGAAGACGGTCTACTCGGTCCTGCTGGCTCTGCTGGTGATCTTCACCCACTCGCCGTACCCGTTCCTGCCCCGGCACTCCACCGTGCTCTCCACCCTCACCATCGGCGTGCCGGCCTTCTTCCTCGCCCTCGCCCCCAACAACGAGCGGGCCCGCACCGGCTTCGTGAAGCGCGTCCTGCGGCTCGCCGTGCCGGGCGGCGTCATCGCCGGCACCGGCACCTTCGTCGCCTACGCGCTGGCCCGCGCCGACCACGCGACCGACCTCAAGGCCGACACCAGCGTGGCCACCCTGACGCTCTTCCTGATCGCCATCTGGGTGCTCGCCATCGTCGCCCGCCCCTACAGCTGGTGGCGCCTGCTGCTGATCGGCACCATGGGCGGCGCCTTCGCTCTGGTCCTGCTGGTGCCCTGGCTGGCGGAGTTCTTCCAGCTCTCGCTGGTCGGCACCCGCGACCCCCTGGTCGGCGTCGGCATCGCGGTGGTCTGCGGCCTGGCCCTGGAGATCGCCTGGCGCTTCATGAAGCGCCGCGGGATGGAGTGAGGCCCTGGCACCCCCAGCCCGCAGCCTGGATGATGGATCACGGAAGGGGGTGCCGACATGGCCCGCACAGGTGGGGAAACCGAGCGCGAGACCGGGCAGGTGGAGGCGTTCGCCGCCTTCCTGGCCGGCCTGCTGGCCGCCGGACTGACGGTCCTGGCCCTGATGGGCGGCCGCTGGCTGACGAACGCCGGCGAGGTGACCGCCCCGGCGCTGCCGTGGGTGCCGACAGCCGTGAAGGCCCTGGTGGCGGCCGTCTGGCTGGCCACCACCACCGCCGTCTACCTGCGGTTCAAGCGCCGCGGGCGGGCCCGCTGAACTCTCAGCCCTCGAAGTCCCGCGCCGCGGACAGCTCGTACGCCCGGTCCGGATCGGTGAGCGCGGCCAGCACCTCGAACCGCCGGTGCCACTGCCCGACCGACCAGGCGAGCCCGGCCGCCAAGCCCTCCGGGGTGGCCGCGTGCAGCAGCCCGGGCACCGGCGGGAGCTCGAACTCGTCGTCCTCGTCGGCGGCCTCGGCCGCGTCCGGGTCGTAGGGCGCCTCAGGGGCGTCCGCCTCGACGTCCCAACGCCAGTCCACGGCGGCGTCGTTGCCGTCCGGGCCGACCACCAGCAGCTCCTCGTGCTCCTCGTAGGCGACCGGGCAGCCGGGCAGCAGCTCCCGCACCACGGCGGGGACCCGGTGCAGCACGCCCTCGGAGAGCACCCGCCCGCCCGCCACCTCGCTGGCGAGCGAGACGTGCAGCCGCTCGGCGAGGTCGGCGGCGAGCGCCGGGGCGACCGGCACCAGCGGGTACGGGTGCAGGAGCTGGACGAGGTCGGGCGCGTCGGCGACGACCGCCCTGGAGGCGTCGACGATCACCGTGTGGGCCGGCCGGCGGCCGGTGTCCGGGTCGAGCGGCGGCAGCGCCCGCACCACGTCGACCGGTTCGATCCGCTCGATCTCGACCCGCGCCAACGCGCTGTGCAGGCCGTGCAGTTGGCGGTGGCCGACATCGGAGGCCTGATCGGTGAGCCGGTCCAGCACCTCGTCCGGGCCGTGCGGTTCGGCGAGCAGCGCGGCCAGCGTGGTGCGTACCCCGAGCGCGTGCAGGAACTGCTCGTCCAGGGTCGTCCGGGCCTCGTCGTAGAGGCCGCGCAGCAGCGGGTCGGCACCGGCCGCGCGCAGCCCGGCGGGCTCCCGGCCGTCCAGCACCGGGTGGTCGCGCAGCCACCAGGCGGTGTACGGCGGCAGGTCGGTGTAGGAGCCGTCCGGCAGCAGGGTGCGGACGGGGTTGACCACGGCGTCCCGGTACGGCGGGCGGGAGAGCGCGGCGAGCGCCTCGGGCCAGGCGTCGTCGTCGACCAGGTCGAGGTCACGGACGGCCAGCAGTTCGGCGGCCACCGGCGGGACGCCCACGACGTCGTCGGCCTGCAAGGCTTCGAGGGCGTCCTCGGCCCAGTCGGCGAGGCCGTCGGGCGCCTCGTCGAGCAGCCCGGTGGGGTGGCCGCCGGCCGCGCGGTCGGCGGGCGCGGTGGGGTCGAGCCGTTCCAGGTCGTCCGGGTCGAGCACCACGTCCTCGGCGCGGACGAGGACGAAGTCGGCGAGCACGCCGACGGCGGTGAGCACCTCCGGGCCCCAGCGCTCCAGCAGCTCGTCGTCCACCCAGCCGGCGTCCTCCTCGCGGGCGAGGGCCGCGAACGGGCTGCCGGGCAGGACGAGTTCACCGGCGCGGGCGGGCTCGCCCTCGTCGTCGAGCAGGGCCAGCCGGGCCAGCCAGGGGTGCTCGCCGGCGGTCGGGCCGGCGACCTTGACCAGCGCCAGGACGGCGTCGGCCAGTTCGAGCGCGGCCTCGACGTCGTCCTCGGCCACCTGGTAGGAGCGGGCGACGGCGGCCCGCACCTCGGGGGTGTCGAGCACCCCGGCCGGGGTGGCGGTGCCGGCGCCGAGCTTGGCGAGCAGCGGGTGGGCGGCCTCGGGGTGGGCGAGCCGCAGGTCGAGGGCGGCGAGCGCGTCGGCCAGCGACTCGGGGTAGCCGGGGAAGGCCGCCCAGTCTGCGTCCTCGGAGGGCAGCAGGACGCGCCGGGGCCCGGTGATGGTCCGGCCGTCGGCGAGTGGGACGGGCAGCGCGCCGAGCGCCTCCGGGTCGGCGGCGCCGAGCGCCGCGTACAGGTTGCGCCACCAGGCGGGCTCGCGGTCCAGACCGCCGAGCTGGTCGACCACGTCGGCCAGCGGCACCCGGCGCACGTTCAGCACCCGCAGCTCGGTGCGGCGCTCCAGCCCGGCCGGCAGCAGCCCGGGGAAGATCGGCGCCAACGCCTCGACCACCGAGCCGTCCGCACCCTCCAGCAGGGTGGCGTCCCGGGGGCGCAGCGCGGGCGTGCCCGCCTCGACCGGCGCCGGGTGCGGCAGGAACGGCGTGCCGGGCAGCCGGGAGAGGACGGCCCCGCGGAGCGCGTTGTCGAGCGCGCCCTGGCCGAGCGGCCCGGGGACGAGACCGAGCGAGCCGAGGTCGGCGCCGCGGGCGCGCAGCAGGTCGGCGTAGCTGTCGGCGGCGCGCTCGGTGAGGAAGTCGGCGAGCGCGCCGGGGGCGACGTGCCGGCGGGTGGAGTCCAGCGGGTAGGAGGCGATGAGCAGCGCGGGCAGGCCGATCGGCTCGTCGCTGGGGGTGGGCGCGTGCAGCACCGGCGCGATGCCGGGCGCCTGCGGGGTCCCGTCGGCGGCGACCGGAACGGCCCAGGTGACCGTCCAGTACGGGCGGGCGCGCTCCTCGGTGGGACGGTCGGCGAGCAGCTCGGCGGCCAGGGTGCCGGTGGCGCCGGCGGTCTGCCAGCGGGTCCGCCGCGGCCGGCCGTCCGCGTCGTCGGTCACGGTGACCTCGGTGACGCCGTCCGGGCGGGGCTCGGCGGCGGCGCGGGTGAGCGTCCGGGTGCCCTCCGGGGTCTCCACCACGACCTCGGCGAGGCCGGGCAGGGTGAGCAGCAGCGCGTCGTCGATGCCGGCGAGCAGACGGCGGGTCAGGTCCTCGGCGGCGGCGTCCCGCAGCGGCAGCACGACCACCGTGTCGTAGCCCTCGGGGGCCGGGCCCTCGGCGGCGAACGGCAACCGCAGCAGCGGCACGTGGCCGTCCCGGCGGCGCAGTTCCTCGGCCAGCGCGGGCTGCGCCTGGGCCAGCGAGCGGGCCTCGCCGAGCGACCAGCGCACCCCACCGGCGGCGCCGAGCACGGCGGGCTCGTCAGTGACGGCGAGCACGGCGGCGAAACCGACGCCGAACCGGCCGACGGCGGGCGTCTCACCGCGCTTGGAGGAGGCGCGCAGGGTGGACAGCGACTCGACGGCGGCCGCGTCCAGCGGGGCCCCGGTGTTGGCTGCGGCGAGCACGCCGTCGGCGAGGGTGAGCCGCAGCCGGCCGGGCCCGTGCCCGGCCCGGACCGCCGCGTCGGCCGCGTTCTGCGCCAACTCGACGACCAGGCGGTCGCGGTAGCCGCCGAGCGCGAGTTCCTCCTCGGCGTTGGCGTCCTCCCGGAACCGGGCCGGCGAGGCGGCCCAGGCGTCCAGCACCCGCCGGCGCAGCGCGGCGCTCCCGAAGGGGTCCGCGAGGTGCTCGTCCGTGCCGCTGCCGATGATCCGAGGTTCCACTGGACCTGCCGCCTTCCGCCGCCCTGTACTTCGTACGGGGGGCATTCTCCCCCGCCCCGGCCGCTGCTCCGGACCGCGCCCCCGCCGCCGGGCGCCCGCAGGGCCCCCACCCGCACGAACGCCGCGGCCCGCCCCACCGGTTCGGTGGAGCGGGCCGGAGCACACATCGTCAGGAGTGCCCGAGCTCCTCCGCCGGGGCGTCCGGCTCGACCGAGCCGGAGGTGCGGTCCGGGTGCAGCTGCATCGGCTCGACCACCAGCTCGTCCAGGATCAGCTCGGACGGCGCCGGCGGGGCCGGGATGACGGCCGCCTCGGAGTGCCCGCCGCAGCCGTACGCGAAGGAGACGATCTGCCCGTCCGCCGGCCCGAACTCGTTGCCGCACACGCCGAAGGCCTGTCCGAGCGAGCCGCCGATCGGGATCAGGAAGCCGCAGCTGCCGCACGCGGCGGGCGCGGCCTGCGCCATCGGCGTCTGCGCGCCGTGCGCCTTCTCCCAGCGGTCGGCGGCCAGGTGCAGGCCGAGCCGGGAGAGCACCCGGCTGCGGCCCATGCCGAGCTCCTCGGCGACGGCGTTGATCCGGGCCCGGGCCGGGGCGGGCTGGATGCCCGGGTCGGTGACGACCACGTCCTCCTCGGCCGCGAGGGCGACCGCGGAGTTCGGGGCGGGCTCGTCCTCGCCGCTCCAGCCGGGTTCCAGGCGCGCGTCGTCGGCGCCGGTGGGCAGCAAATCACCCGGGCCCATGTCGCCGGGGCGCAGCCGCTCGCTCCACGGCACCCACTGGGGGGCGAGGACGGCGTCGGCACCGGGCAGCAGGACGACCTCGTCGAGGGTGACGTTCTTGGCGCGCGGGGCACGGGCGACGGTGACCGCCCAGTGCCAGCCACGGTAGGCGGCGTCCAGGCACTCGAAGGTGTGGGTGACGACGCGGTCGGCGTCCGCCTGGGCGCCGAGATGTGGTCCGACGGTCTCCGGGCCGACGGCCTCCTCGGCCGCCTTCCGGGCGAGTTCGACGGCCTCGGCACAGAGCCGATCGGGGGTACGGCTTCGCATCGCAGCACTCACGGCGTCGATTCTCTCCCAGTTCTTCTGTCGCCCACGGCGTGTTGCCTGTTCCGTCGCGGCTCGATAGTCCCTTGTCCATTCTGCGCGACCAGGGGCCGCCGCGGATACCGGCCGCGCCGCTCGTCCGGGCCTGCCGGCGCCCCGGCGCTCGGCGCGCGGCCCTTGGGCAGGCTACCCGCCGGTCGGCGCCCCGGCACAGTCCGGGGCGGTGGCGGCCGTTCCGGGGCCGCGCCGAGGGGGGTGGATTCCCGCGTCACTGCGGCGATTCTGGGGCAGGATGGGCATGTGGCGGACGAGGACCCGTCGCAGCACGCACTGCACGCCTCGCAGGCCGGCAGCCCCGACCAGGCGGACGCCGTGCCGCGACAGCAGTCTCCGGCCCCCGCTGCGGGCGAACCGCAGCCGGGGGGCGATTTCGAGTCGCCCGCCGCCCCCGTGAGCCTCGTCAAGACCGGCGCCGCGATCGCCACCCTGACCGACACCGGCCCAGACCCGGCCGTCCACGCCCGGCGGCTCGCCGCCCTGGACGGGGACCCTGGCGAAGAGGATCCCGAGCCTAGCCGCAACCTCCTGGTCCGGACCGCCTCCGCCGCCGGCGCCCGCACCGGCCGGGTGGTGCACGGCACCGGCCGCCGGATCCGCAAGGCCACCTCCGCGGAGGGCGCGGGCGAATCCGGCCTGGCGAAGCTGATCGAACTGCACGCGCTGAACTCCTTCGGCGACATGCTGATCACCGTCGCGCTGGCCTCGACCATCTTCTTCTCCGTGCCCACCGGCGAGGCCCGCGGCCGGGTGTCGCTGTACCTGCTGATCACGATGGCCCCGTTCGCCCTGCTGGCCCCGGTGATCGGCCCGCTGCTGGACCGGCTGCCGCACGGCCGCCGGGCGGCGATGGCGATGTCGATGCTGGCCCGGGCGGTGCTGGCCTGGACGATGGCCGGGGTGATCACCGGCGGCGGCCTGGCGCTGTACCCGGAGGCGCTGGGCGTGCTGGTGGCGTCCAAGGCGTACGGGGTGGTGCGCAGCGTGGTGGTGCCGCGGCTGCTGCCGAGTCGGCTGTCGCTGGTGAAGGCGAACTCCCGGGTCACCCTGGCCGGGCTGCTGGCCACCGGGGTGGCGGCCGGGGTGGGCGGCCTGCTGCACCTGATCGGGCCGGGCTGGCCGCTGCGCGGCGCGTTCCTGGTCTTCGTGATCGGCACTCTGATGGCCTTCCACCTGCCGCACGCGGTGGACTCCGCCAAGGGCGAGCAGCGCGCCCTCCTGCACTCCGAGATGCACGCCGAGGTGCACGGCGAGGTGCACGCCGAGGTGCACGGCGGTGTGCACGGCGCGCGGGCGCTGGAGGACGCCCGGGCCCCGAAGGCCTCGCTGCGCACCGTCGGCCCGTCGGTGATCCTGGCGCTGCGGGCGATGTCGGCGCTGCGCTGGCTGGTCGGCTTCCTGGTGATGTTCCTGGCGTTCCTGCTCCGCGACGAGCCGATCGGGGGCCTGCGGCCGACGCTGGCGCTGGGCCTGGTGGCGCTGGCGGCGGGGACGGGCAACGCGCTGGGTTCGGTGCTGGGCTCCTGGCTGCGCACCCGGGGCTCGGAGGCGACGGTCACCGCGATGCTGCTGCTGGCGACCGGCGCGACGGCGGCGGCCGCGCTCTGGTACGGCGTGGTGACGGTGGTCCTGGTCGCCGGCGTGGCCGGGGTGGCGGCCTCGCTGGGCAAGCTGGCGCTGGACGCGCTGATCCAGCGGGACGTCCCGGAGGCGGTGCGGACCTCGGCGTTCGCGCGGTCGGAGACGCTGCTCCAGCTGTCCTGGGTGGCCGGCGGCGCGGTCGGCATCCTGCTGCCGCTGAACGGCGTGCTGGGTCTGTCGGTGGCCGCCGGGGTGGTGGGTCTGATGCTGCTGTGGACGGTCCGCACGCTGTTCCGGGTGGGCCTGCGGCGGCGCCCGACGGCGCCCAGGGTGGCCTGAACCGGCCACGGGCAACACGCGGTGGCCGACCCCCGCGTAGCGTGATCGGCGAAGCCCGGTAGATTCTGACGCATGAGCCTCAATACCCGTGCCATCGCCGCCCTCGGCGCCGTCGTCGTGGTCGGTGCTGCCACGGTCGGCACGTCCGTCGCCATCGCGAGCGGCCAGACCGAGCACAGCTCCCACCGCGCGACCCTCACGGTCGGCAACTCCTCGATCGTCGCGGACCCGCTGTGCTTCAACGGCGGCAGCCCGATCACGGAGGACCTGCAGCAGGAGTGCCAGCAGAAGGCCACCCAGGCCCTCGCGGAGGGCACCCTCCCGACCTCCGACGTCGTGGTGAGCGACCGGGTCGGCGTCGGCGTCTCCCCGAACGTGGCCGACAAGGGCTGGTGGGCCTTCAGCAACGGCGGCTCGCAGGGCCAGGGCGGGCGCTACAGCCTGTTCTCCTACGCCAAGGGCCCGACCTTCTCCGGCTCCCAGCCGGCGAGCCAGGTGCTGAACGCCTCCGGCAAGACCCTGGTCACCGTGGTCGAGGGCGACAAGAACTCGGACAACCCGGTCGCCGTCTGGTACTTCCAGCTGAACACCCAGGACAGCTGACGCTCCCGCGATGACCGCACACGCCGTCACGGACGAGCGCGACGAGCAGCCGGGCCCCGACCGGGCCCGGCTGCTCGTCGTCGTCGCGGTGCCCGCCGAGGCCGAGGCCGTCCTGCGCGGCCTGCCCGGCCCGGCCGCCGTGCTGCCGTTGCCCGGCGGTGCGCTGCACCGGGCCGCGGGCGCCCCGGTGGACGTCCTGGCGGGCGGGGTCGGCCCGGCCGCCGCCGCGGCCGCCGCCGCCGCCGCACTGGGGGCGCGGGCGGCCTCGGGGGGCCGCTACGGCCTGGTCGTCTCGGCCGGGATCGCCGGCGGGTTCGCCCCGCACGCCCCGGTCGGCACCACCGTGCTGGCCGACGCGATCGTCACCGCCGACCTCGGCGCCGAGACCCCCGAGGGCTTCGCCGACGTCACCGAACTGGGCTTCGGCACCGTCCGGCACACCCCTCCCCCGGCCGCCGTCGCACTGGCCGCCCGGGCCCTGGGCGCCGCCACCGGCCCGGTGCTGACCGTCTCCACCGTCACCGGCAGCGCCGAGCGGGCCGCCGCGCTGGCCGCCCGCCACCCGGGCGCCCTGGCCGAGGCGATGGAGGGCTTCGGCGTGGCCGAGGCCGCCGCCCGGTACGGCGTGCCGGTGCTCGAACTGCGGACCGTCTCCAACCCGGTCGGCCCGCGCGACCGGGCCGCCTGGCGGATCGGCGAGGCGCTGGCCGCCCTGGAGCGGGCCTTCGCCGCACTGCCCGTCCACGAACTGATCGAGGAGGCCGGCCGTGGCTGAACGGCTGAGCATCGCGTACTCGCCCTGCCCGAACGACACCTTCGTCTTCCACGCCTGGGCGCACGGCCTGGTGCCCGGGGCGGACGCCCCCGAGGTGACCTTCGCGGACATCGACGTCACCAACGGCCTGGCCGAGCGCGGCGAACTGGACGTCCTGAAGATCAGCTACGGCGCGCTGCCCTGGGTCCTGGACGAGTACACCCTGCTGCCCTGCGGCGGCGCGCTCGGGCGCGGCTGCGGCCCGCTGGTGCTCACCCGGCCGGGCACGGACGCCCCCGCGGACCTCACCGGGAAGACGGTGGCGGTGCCGTCCGAACGCTCCACCGCCTACCTGCTGTTCCGGCTCTGGGCCGCGAAGGCGGTGCCGGGCGGCTTCGGCGAGATCGTCGTCCTGCCGTTCCACGAGATCATGCCCGCCGTCCGGGACGGCCGGGTGGACGCCGGCCTGGTGATCCACGAGGCCCGGTTCACGTACCGGCAGTACGGCCTGCACAGCCTGGCCGACATGGGCGAGGCCTGGGAGCAGGAGACCGGCCTGCCGATCCCGCTCGGCGCGATCGTCGCCCGGCGCTCGCTCGGTGCCGAACGGCTGCGCGCGCTCGCCGACGCCGTCCGCGCCTCCGTCCGGCAGGCCTGGGCAGACCCGAGCGCCAGCCGGGAGTACGTGCTGGCGCACGCCCAGGAGATGGACCCGGCCGTCGCCGACCAGCACATCGCCCTGTACGTGAACGAGTTCACCGCGGACCTCGGCGAGGAGGGCTACGCGGCCGTCCGCGCGCTGCTCACCCGGGCCGCCGCGGAGGGGCTGGTGCCGCCGCTCGACCCGGGTGCGCTGGCGTTCTGATCCCCCCGGTCAGACGTCGAACTGGTCGGCCACCGCGCGCAGCAGGCCGGCCAGCTTCTGGCCGGTCGCCTTGGCCGGGTAGCGGCCGTGCTGGAGGCCCGGCAGCACCGCGTCCAGCGTGGTAATCAGGTCCTGGACGATCGGCGCCATGTCGTCGGCGCTCTTGCGCTGGGCGGCGGCCACCGACGGCAGTGCGTCCAGCAGCTGCACGGCCATCGCCTGGTCGCCGCGGTGGCCGGCGACCACGCCGAACTCGACCCGCTGGCCCGGCTTCAGCACGGTGACACCGGCGGGCAGCGCCTTGGTGTGGACGAAGACGTCGCCGCCGTCGTCGCGCGACAGGAAGCCGAAGCCCTTCGTCTCGTTGAACCACTTGACCTGGCCGGTGGGCATCTCGACAGTCCTCGAATGGGTGTGAGGGATCCCGGCCCTGGCCGGGGATCACTGGGTGGTGGGGAAGGCAGCCGACCTCGGCTCGGCGCCCGCGGGCGCTCATGGTCAGCACGCTGTCAGGAGCAGACTAACGGTCCGTCACTGCCTCATCCGCGTTCCGCGAAAGATCCGCGTTCCAAGGCCCGTTGGGGGCGGTACGGGCGCGGCGGTCTCGCGATCACGGGCGACCCGGTACTGGCACGGCCGGGGCGCGGCTCAGCACGGTCCATCGGCTCACACCCCCGGGTCTGAGGAAACGGGGCGCACCTGTCGCACCCCTCGGCACCCCCTGCATACCCCCGCCCAGCAGGGATCAAAACGTTCAGCTTCCGAGAAACTGCGCAACGTGACCGGGCCGCTCCGGTGGCGGGGGCCGGCGGCCGCTCTGCCAGACTGGACCGACCGCCCGACCAGCCCCGAGGAGCGAGCAGACGTGAGCAGCCAGAGCGCCGACCCCGGCGACGTGTACGTCAAGGCCGGAACGATCGTCTTCGGTCTGGGCGCGCTCGCCACCCTGGTCACCTTCGTCCCGCTGTTCCTGCACCTGACGCCGCTGCCGACGGCCGCGTACTGGCTGAGCATGCTGATGCCGGCGGGCTTCCTGGCCGCGCTGACCGGGCTGCTCCTGAACGCGCGGGCCCAGCGGCGCCGGGTGGAGTCCGCGGGCGCGTCCTAGGCCCCGGTCCCGGGACGTGGCTCCGGGCGTGCCCCGGGGCCGGGGCTCAGTCGGCCAGGTGGGCGTCGAGCCAGGCCGGGAAGCCGGTGAGGTCCGCCAGCACCACGTCCGCCCCGGCCGCGCGCAGTTCGTCCGCGCTGTACGGGCCGGTGGCCACGCACACCGCGACGGCGTCCGCGTGCCGGGCGCCCCGGATGTCGCCGAGGTGGTCGCCGACGTAGACGCTCGCGCCGTGCTCGCGCAGCGCCTCGCCCTTGGTCTCCGCCCAGAGGTCGCCGACCAGCGCGTCCGCGTGCAGCCCGGCGTGCTCCAGGTGGAGGCGGGCGTTCGGCTCGTATTTGCCGGTGATCACCGCGACCCGGCCGCCGTGGTCGCGGACCGCCTCGACGGCGGCGTGCGCGCCGGGGAGGGCGACGGTCGGGGCGAAGGCGAGGTCGCGGTAGAGCTCGCGGTAGCGGGTGACGGCGTGCTCCACCTCGTCCTCCGGGAACCAGTTGCGGATCTCGTCCAGCAGCGGCGGGCCGAGCCGGGTGACCACCAGGTCGGCGTCGATGCGGGCGCCGGTCTCGGCCGCGAGCGCCAGGTAGGTGGCGTGGATCCCCGGCCGGGTGTCCAGCAGCGTCATGTCGAGGTCGAAGCCGACGGTGAGCGGGGCGGTGCGGGTCTCGGGCATGCCGCCAGGCTATCCAACGGGCGGTTCGGGGGGACGAGGCAATTTGCCCCGGCTTCCGACGGGAACTTAGGTTTACCTGAGTTGTCTGCGGAGAGGGCCCATGACCGACACCACCGCGCCACCCGGCGCGCGACGGACAGCGCGCCGCCGAATACTGTGGCTCGCCGCCGCGCTGGCCGTCCTGGCCGCCGCGGTGCTGCTGAGCCTGGCGGTCGGCAGCCGCACCATCCCCTTCGGCGACACCCTCGACGCCCTGCTGCACGGCGGCGACACGGCCAACGCCGTCGTCGTCCGCGAGCTGCGGGTGCCGCGCACCGTCGTCGGACTGGCCGTCGGCGCGGCGCTCGGCCTCGCCGGGGCCGTCATGCAGGGCCTCACCCGCAACCCGATCGCCGACCCCGGCATCCTCGGCGTCTCCCAGGGCGCGGCGGCCGGCGTGGTCCTCGCCATCTCCGGCTTCGGCGTCTCCACCCTCACCGGCTACGTCTGGTTCGGCTTCGCGGGCGCCGTGATCGCCACCGTGCTCGTGTACGGCCTGGCCGGGCGCGGCCGGGGCGGGGCCACGCCGATCAAGCTGGCGCTGGCCGGCTCGGCGATGTCCGCGTTCATCGCCTCGCTCAACACCATGGTGCTGACGACCGACGCGGCCACCATGGACCAGTTCCGCTTCTGGCACGTCGGCTCGCTCTCCGGGCGGACCTCGGACGTGGCCTGGCAGCTGCTGCCGTTCCTCGCCGTCGGCACGGTGCTGGTGGTCGCGGTGGCCCGCGGCCTGGACGCGCTCGCGCTCGGCGAGGACACCGCCAAGGGCCTCGGCGCCAAGACCGGCCTGGTCCGGGCGGTCGGCGCGCTCGGCGCGACGGTGCTGACCGGCTCGGCCGTCGCGGCCGCCGGGCCGATCGCCTTCGTCGGCCTCGCCGTCCCGCACGCGGCGCGGGCCGTCGCCGGCGCGGACCACCGCTGGGTGCTCGCCTTCTCCGCCGTCCTCGGCCCGGCCCTGCTGCTGCTCGCCGACACCCTGGGGCGGGTCCTCTTCCCGCCGTCGGAGGTCCCGGCGGGCGTGATGACGGCGCTCGTCGGCGTCCCGGTCCTGGTCGCGCTGGTGCGCCGCCGGAAGGTGGTCGCGTCATGAGCGCGCAGGGTGTGCGAACCGTCGGGCGCGGCGCCGTCTCCCCGCGCGGGTACGCCGTGCTGCGGGCCGGGCGGGCGTCCGTGCTGCTGCACCGCCGGTCGGCGGTGGTGGCGCTGGGCCTGCTGGTCGCGCTGGCCGGGACGGTCGTCGCCTCGCTCTGCCTGGGCGAGTCGGCCGTGTCCCCGGTCGAGGTGGTGAAGGTGGTGCTCGGGCAGCCGAGCCCGCACGAGCTGGTGGTCGGCGAGTTCCGGCTGCCCCGGGTGGTCGTGGGCCTGCTGGTCGGCACCGCTCTGGGGCTGGCCGGGGCACTGATCCAGACCGTCGCCCGCAATCCGCTGGCCAGCCCCGACGTGGTGGGCGTGACCTGGGGCGCGACCGCCACCGTCGTCGGGCTGATGGCGTACGGCGTGGTCGGCTCGACCGGTCAGGCCCCGTACGCGGCGGTGGCGGGCGGGCTGGTGGCCGGGCTGCTGGTGTACGCGCTGGCGTGGCGGCGCGGCCTGCACGCGCAGCGCTTCGTGCTGATCGGGATCGGGATCAGCGTGGCCCTGTCCTCGCTGACCTCCGTGTTCCTGACCAAGGGCGACGGCTTCCAGGCGCAGGCCGCGAAGGTCTGGATGACGGGCAGCCTGAACGGCGCCGGCTACGACCAGGCCGGCTGGCTGGCCTGGGTGCTGCTCGCCGCCGTGCCCGTCGTCCTGTGGGCGGCGCGGGCGCAGCGCTCGATCTCCTTCGACGACGCGACGGCCGTCGGTCTGGGCCTGCGGCTGGACCGGATCCGCCTCGGCATGGCGCTGCTGGGCATCGTGCTGGCCTCGTGCGCGGCGGGCGCCGCCGGGCCGGTGGACTTCGTGGCGCTGATGGCCCCGCAGATCGCGCTGCGGCTGGTCCGGTCCGCGCAGGTCCCGCTGTTCTGCTCGGCGCTGACGGGCGCGCTGGTGGTCGTGCTGGCCGATCTGATCGCCCGGCGGCTGATGGCGCCGACCGAGCTGCCGGTGGGCGTGGTGACCGGCATGGTCGGCGCGCCGTACTTGATGTGGCTGCTGATTCGTTCCCGTCGTGGAGGTTCCTGATGTCCGCTCACCGTCTGGAGGCCCGGGGCCTCACCTTGGCCTACGAGGCGCGCACGGTCGTCGAGGGCCTGGACGTCGGCATCCCGGACGGGCAGGTGACGGTGATCGTCGGCCCGAACGCCTGCGGCAAGTCGACGCTGCTGCGGGCCCTGGGGCGTCTGCTGAAGCCGGTCCGGGGCGCGGTGCTGCTGGACGGCGAGGAGCTGGCGCGGATCCCGACGAAGCGGATCGCCCAGCGGCTGGGCCTGCTGCCGCAGTCGCCGACGGCGCCGGAGGGCATCTCGGTGGCGGATCTGGTCTCGCGGGGCCGCCAGCCGCACCAGAGCTGGTGGCAGCAGTGGTCGCCGGAGGACGAGGCGGCGGTGACGGAGGCGCTGGAGCGGACGTCCACGGCGGAGCTGGCCGAGCGCAGCATGGACGAGCTGTCCGGCGGCCAGCGGCAGCGGGCGTGGATCGCGATGGCGCTGGCGCAGGGCACGGACATCCTGCTGCTGGACGAGCCGACCACCTACCTGGACATCGCGCACCAGGTGGAGGTGCTGGACCTGGTCCGCCGGCTGAACGTCGAGCGCGGCCGGACGGTGGTGGCGGTGCTGCACGACCTCAACCAGGCGGCCCGGTACGCGGACCACCTGGTGGCGATGCGGGACGGCCGGGTGGTGGCGCAGGGCGCGCCGACCGAGGTGGTGACGGCCGAGCTGGTGCGGGAGGTGTTCGGGCTGGAGTCAGTGGTGGTGCCGGACCCGGTGACGGGCACGCCGTTGGTCGTTCCGGGGGCCCCGTGGGCGGCGGCCGTGGACGCCTGACGGCAATTCCACACCAAACCGGACATAATCGGCGCGCCCCCGAAGCCTCACGCCCGAGGACCGCCGATGCACCGGATCGCCCGCCGTTCGTTCCTCGCCGGTCTCGGCGGGGCCGCGCTCGCGGCCTGCACGACCCGGCGGTCGGCGCCGCCGACCGCCGACGGCCTGGGCGCGTCCGCCTCGCCCACCCCGGTGCCGCCGGTCACGGTGGACGCGGCCACCGGGCCGGTGCTGGTGCCGGGCGAGCCGCTGCGGGTGGTCGTCCTCGACACGGACGTGCTGGACTCCGCGCTGACCCTCGGCATCACCCCGGTGGGCGCCGCGCTGCCGGCCGCCGACATCCGGTTCCCCGCCTACTGGCCGGCCTCCCGGGTCGCCGGGATCCACCGGGTCGGCCTGGCCGGCGCCCCGGACCTGGTCGCGATCCGGGCGCTGCGGCCTGACCTGATCCTCTCCAACCAGGCGCGCGACGGCGACCGCTACGACCAGTTGCGGGAGATCGCGCCGACCGTGCTCACCCAGACCACCGGCGCGCCGTGGAAGGCCGACTTCCAGGTGCACGCCCAGGCGTTGAGCCGGGAGGCCGCGGCGGCGGCCTTCGTCTCCTCGTACCAGCGGCACGCCAACCAGGTGGTGCAGGCCCTGTCGGCGGCGAAGGCGTCCGGCCGGAAGGTGAGCCTGGTGCGGTTCGTGGAGGGCGGCGGGATCCGGCTGTTCGGGAAGCAGAGCTTCCCCGGGATCGTGCTGTCGGACGCCCAGGTGGGGCGGCCGGACGCGCAGAACGTCGACCAGTCCGACGTCGAGATCCCGCTGGACCAGATCGCGAAGGCGGACGGCGACCTGCTGCTGTACGCCACCTCCGGCGATCCGGCCCTGGCCGGCACCGACGCCGCGCTGGAGAGTCCGGGTTGGCAGGCGCTGGGGGCGGTCAAGGCGCACCGGGCGTTCCCGGTGGACGACCAGCTGTGGTTCCAGGGGATCGGGTACACCGGCGCCAACTTCATGCTGGCCGAGCTGCAGCGCTTCCTGGAGGCATGACCCGCCGCGCGGCGTCGGGAGAGTCCGTACCGGACAGGCCAGGGCGTGGCGCGAGGATCCGCCGGACGGTCGGCCCCGCCCCCGTACGCCGGGGTTCCGGCGCCGGTCGGGGCGGCTGCGCCCTGCCATAAGCTGGCACGGTGAGTAGCGAACCGGCCCCGCCCGAGGACACCGCCGTCGAGCTGATGCGCGCGATGACGCGGCTGCGGGCGCGGCTGCGCACCGAGGCCCCGATCGACGACCTGCCGTGGAACTGGTCGCACCTGACCACCCTGCACCGCGTCGTGCAGGAAGGCCCGGCGACCGTGACCGAACTCGCCCAGGCCGAGCACGTGCGCCGCCAGTCCATGGCGGAGACCGTGGCCGCGCTGCGGGCCGGCGGCCTGGTCAGCGCCGCCAAGGACCCGAACGACGGGCGCAAGTCCCTCTTCAGCGCGACCCCGGCCGGAGCCGACCTGTGCGAGCGGATCCCGGCGGCGCGGGAGGCGTGGCTGGCCGAGGTGATCGGATCCACCCTCCGGGCCGGCGAGCGCAAGACGCTCGACCGGGCGGCGGAGATCATGAACCGCCTGGCGGACAGCTAGGGCCCGTCCTTCGCGCCGGCTCGGTTGCTTCTAGCGGACCCGGTAGATCTGGCCGGTCTGCGCGCCCTCGATCGAGCGGACGTACGCCGTCGCCACGCGGGCGGCGGGTACCGCCTCCATGCCGGGGAAGAAGGGCCCGTAGGCGGGCAGGGACTCCTCGACCACGGTCGGGCTCACCGCGTTGATCCGCTGGGGCGGGAGTTCGATCGCGGCGGCTCGTACGAACGCCTCGACGGCACCGTTCGCCGCGGATGCGGCCGCCCCGGCCACGATCGGCTCCTCGGTGAGGATCCCGCTGACCAGAGTGAACGAGCCGGTCCTGGCTACGTGTGAGGCGCCCTGGCGGACCAGCTCCAACTGGCTCAGCGCCTTGCCGCGGAACGTCGCCGCGACATCGCCGGCGGTCAGCTCGCCGAGCGGCTTGAACACGGCGGCGCCCGCCGCGACCGCGACCGCGTCCAGCGGGCCTGCCTGCGCGTACAGCCTGGCCACCGCTTCCGGGTCGGTGACATCGGCCACCAGGTCCCCGCCCGTGCGGCCCGCGCCGATCACCTCGTGGCCGCGCTCCGCGAGCGCCCGGCGCACCGCGCTGCCCAGCGTTCCACTCGCACCGACCAGAAGAATCCTCATGACCCACACCGTCCATCACGTCTCGGGACCGAACCCCGGGAACCGCCCCGGGCACCTGTGACGCTACGGATCACGCCCCGTCCCCGGAAATGCCGTTTGGGCAGGGACTATGCTCCACAGGCATGGATGATGTGGAACTGCGCCATCTCAGGGCCCTGGACGCGCTGGCCGAGGCGGGCACCGTCACCGCCGCCGCGGCCCGGCTACACATGACGCAGCCCGCCCTCTCCCGCACGCTTGCCCAGATGGAGACCCGCGTCGGCGTCCGGCTCGTCGACCGCTCCTCCCGGCACCTGGCCCTCACCCAGGCCGGCACCACCCTCCTCGGACACGCTCGGGCGATCCTCGCCCACCTGGATGCGGCCCTCGCGGACGCCCGGACGATCTCCCGCCCCCTACGGCTGGGCTACACCTGCGCGGTGCTCGGACAGCAGACCGTCCCGCTGCTCCGGTCGTGGCGCCGCACACACCCGCACGCCCCGCTCGAGGTGGTCCGACGGGACAACAGCACCGCGGGCCTCGCCACCGGGGACACCGACGTGGCGGTGCTCCGCACCGTCCCCGCCGATCCGCGTATCCGCACCGAGGCCCTTTACACGGAGGGCCAGGTCGCGGCCCTGTCCGACGACCACCCCCTTGCGGACCGGGACGGGGTGCTGCTGGCCGAACTCACCGTCGGCCAGGACCTCCCGCTGGCCCTGTGGCCGGGTGTCGGTACCGCCTCACCGGACCTGTGGCCCCCGGAGCAGTGCCCGGTCGGGACGGTCGAGGTGGGCAACGTGGACGAGTGGCTGAACCTCATCGCCACCGGCGGTGCGTTCGGCCTCGGCGCGGCAGGTACCGCGGAGAGCCACAGCCATCCGGGCGTCCGCTTCCTCCCGGTCTCGGACGCCCCTGGCGCCACCGTCTACCTCGCCCACCCCGCTCACCCCACCCATCCCCGGACGGCGGACTTCCTCACGGCGGTCCGGGAAGTGGTGAGCGGCTAGCGCCAGACCCCGTCGCACGTCTCCGCCGCGCCTCACCGGCTCCCGGGCACGCTCAGGGCGGCCAGGTCCGCGGTGGCGACGATCCAGGCCTGGCGCGGGAAGACCTTCTCCATGAGCACCCGGTGCACCTCCGGGTCGGGGTCGGCGGTGGCGTCGGCCAGGACGAACAGGCGGTAGTCCTCGTCGGCCGCCTGCCGGAGGGTGGTCAGCACCACCCCGCTGGTGGAGAGCCCGGCGAGGACCAGGGTGTCCACGTCCCGCCCGCGCAGTTCGGCGCGCAGATCGGTGTCACCGGCGAAGACGCCGAAGCGCGTCTTGCGCACGGTCACGTCGTCCTCGCGGATCTCCAGGGACTCGTGCACGGCCGTCGCGGGGTGGCCGTCGGCGAGGTGGCCGGCCTCGGCGACCCGGGCGAAGGCCTTGTTGCGGGCGGGGACGGCGGCGAGGTCCGCCTCGGCGAACGCGACGCGGACGAAGACGACGTGCGTGCCGTGGGCGCGGGCCCAGGCCAGCGCCTCGCCCGCGCGGGCCAGCAGACCCTCCGGGTCGGGAACGGCGCCGAGGGCGGCGGGCTGGAAGTCCATCAACAGCAGCGCGGTGCGCGCGGGGTCGATCGCGGGCGCGGTCTCGGTCACGGTGGTCATGGTGGTCATGTCGTGGATCGGCTCTCTGCGGGTTGAGGTGGGCCCGGGCCGGGTGGGTCCGGGCCGGTTCGCCTGCGGCGGCTAGGACTCGGCGAGTCGGCGGTCGCAGGCGGTCAGGACGAGGAGGAGGGCGGAGATCGCGACCAGCACCCAGGCGATGGAGTGCAGGCCGGCGTCGCCCACCCGGTCGTGGAAGGCGGCGCCGGTGATCGCCGCCGAGGCGATGGAGCCGAGGTAGCCGAAGGTGCGCAGCAGTCCGGAGGCGGTGCCGACCGTCGCGGCGGGGGCCTCCTGGTAGAGGACGGTCTGGTTGGCGACCGTCCCGGCGCCGGAGGTCAGCCCGAACACCGCGCTGACGGCGACGACCGCCGCCATCGGGGTGCCGACGCCCACGAACAGCACGGCCACCGCGCCGAGCAGCAGCAGCACCGCGCAGGCGATCAACGGCAGCCGCACGCCCGTCCGTCGTGCCACCGCCCGGGCGGTCACGGCGCTCAGGACGCCCATCGGCATCAGCGCCAGGCCGGCCTGGTAGGCGGACAGCCCGCGGGCCGCCTCCAGCCACTGGGTGAGCCCGTAGAGGATCACGTACGTGCCCATCAGCGTCAGGCCGTTGCGCACGTAGGTGCGGGTCAGGGCCCCGTTGGAGGCGAGCAGCCGGACGTCGAGGAACGGGTGGGCGGCGCGCAGTTCCCAGCCGACCAGCACGGCGGCGAGGACGAGGGCGGCGGCGAGCGCGGGCCAGTCCGGGCGCGGCAGGGCGGCGAGGAAGACCATCAGGGCGGTGAGCGAGCCGCCGAAGCCCAGCATGCCGGGCAGGTCGAGGCGGGAGGCGAGGGCGCGGGGTGAACCGAGGCACACCGGGTCGGGGTCCGGCGCGATCCCGACCACGGCCAGGACCAGGGCGACGGCGGCGACCGGAATGTTGATCCAGAAGGCGGTCTGCCAGCCGAACCAGCCCACCAGCAGTCCGCCGAGGGCGGGGCCGACGGCGACGGTGGCGGCGCCGGTGATCGCCAGGCCACCGAGCACCCCGCGCGGCGGGGCCTGGTAACCGGCCTGTTCGGCGCGGCGGCGGATCAGCAGCATCGCGGCCGGGTAGCCGGCCGAGGTGCCCGCGCCGATCAGCACCCGGGCCGCGATCAGGGCGGCCATCGAGTGGGCCAGCGTGCCGACGATCCCGGCCGCGAACACCAGCACGATGCCGGCGACGAAGATCCGCCGGGGCCCGAACTCCTCGGCGAGCCGCCCGGCGGCGGGCTGGGCCAGCGCGCTGGTGAGGTACAGGCAGGAGATCAGGACCGCGGTGTCCCCGACGGGGAGGTGCAGGGCGGCCGCGATGGCCACCAGCGCGGTCGCGATGATCGAGCTGTTGACCGGGTTGAGCGAGGCCCCCAGGTACAGCGGGGCCACGAAGCGCGGGCCGAAGGGGTTGCCGGTGGGCGTCGCGGTCGCGGCCGTCTGCTGCGGGGTGTGGGTGTCACCGGGGAGAGGCATGTCGGCCCCCTTCCTCCGGAACCTCTGCGACGGAGCTGGCCTGCTGGGGAGGTCCCGGTAGAGATAGGCAGGCTGCCTGCTTAATATTAGCAGTCTGCCTGCCTACTCTGAACCGGTTGCCGCAGCCGGGGCGGCCACCGCGGGCCCCGGGCCGGCGCTCCTGGCCGGGGCCCGCGGCGTCGCTCCTGGTCAGGGCACCGGCCGTCGCGTTTCTTCAAGACCCGGCGGCCCGACCGGCGCAGGATCGGGGCATGAACGATCACCCGACCCGGGACACCCACCCGCTGCACCCCCTGCTGGCGCGCGCCGCCGCGGCCGCCGCCCGGGTCGCCGACGGCGTCCCGGCGGACCACCCGCTGGACGGCCCGACACCCTGCACGGACTTCGACGCCCGTGCGCTCGTCAACCACTGGGTGCTCTACACCTCGCACGGCCTGGAGCACCGGGCCCGCCGCACCGAACTGCCCGAGGAACTGGTCGACCGCGACTTCACCGCCGACCCCGGCTGGCCCGCCGCCTACGCGGCCCGGCTGGACCGCGCCGTCGCGACCTGGGCCGACCCGGCCGTCTGGGAGGGGCACGTCGACCTCGGCGGATCCTCGGCACCGGCGGAGGGCATCGCCCGGATGCTGATCGCGGAGCTCGTCCTGCACGGCTGGGACGTCGCCCGGACGACCGGCGGTCCGATCGGGATCGACGAGGAGTTCGCGCAGCTGGTGCTGGCGGTCGTCGAGGAGAACGCCGAGCTGTACCGCCGGTACGGCGGCTTCGCCGCCCCGGTGGCGGTGCCGGACGGCGCTCCGACGCTGGACCGCGCGCTGGCCGCCTCCGGGCGCGATCCGCGCTGGAACGGCTGAGCGCCTGGCTGCCCAAGCGCCCAAGCGCCCGACCGCCCGACCGCCCGACCGCCCGACCACCTGACCGCCTGGCTGCCCGAGCGCTCAGCCGGCCGCGCTCAGTCCGCCGCCCGCAGGGACGCACGGAGCCGGGCGTGCAGCAGGCGCACGGCCGGCGAGTGCTGGTCGGGTCGGGCGACCAGGCCGAGGCGGGCCCGGACCGGTGCGTCGACGACGGGGATGGAGGCATGACGACGACGAAGACTGCACGTGGGATTTCCGAGACCTACTTCGCGGCCTGGCAGGCGGGCGACTTCGAGACGCTGCGGGGGCTGCTGGCGGAGGACGTCGACTTCGTGGGCCCGCTGGCCACGGTGTCGGGGGTGGAGGAGGCCCTGGCCGGACTGAAGGGGCTCGGGCAGGTGTTGGAGAAGATCGAGGTGCACGCCCGGGTCGCCGAGGGGGACGACGTGATCACCTGGTTCGACCTGCACACGAGCATCGCGCCACCGGCGCCGACGGCGAACTGGAGCCACGTGGAGAACGGGAGGATCACCCGGATCCGGGTGACCTTCGACCCGCGGGGGCTGCTGGCGGGCTTCGCGCGCTGAGCGGAGGTCGCACCGGCCGCCGGGCTGAGCGATCCGGGCCCGACAGGGCGGGCGATCCGGGCCCGGCGGGGCGATGCCCTACTCGTCGTCGCCGTCCTGGATCTCCTCGGGCGGCGGCGCGAGGATGATCGGCCAGTCGTCCTCGGAGGCGAGGAGGTCTTCGAGCGGGGTGCCGGGGCCGGCGGTGAAGACGGCCAGCCCCTCGTCGAACCAGGCGGGCAGCACCGGATCGACGGTCGTCCCGGCGCGCAGGACCAGGTGGGCGCGCGGGTCGACGGTCGAGCGGTCGGGGAAGTCGGCGGGGTCGACGCCCACCTGCTCCAGCGCCACCGGGTAGACGGCCACCGAGATCGCCAGCCGGTCCCCCTCCAGGGAGGGCTCGAACCAACCGTCCGTCTGCACCAGGTAGAACACCCCGTCGCCCTCGTAGCAGTACGAGCCGAGCCGGTCCAGGGCGCGCTCACCGGGGGTGCCGTCGGGGTCGACGACCAGGACCGCGGCGGGCGCGTCCGGTTCGTCGGGATTCGGGCCGGGCCGTACGTACAGGCGGGCCATCGGGCACCTCCGGGTCGTGGCGGGTCGGGCGGGGCTCAGCGGGTCGGGCGGGGCTCAGCGGGTCGGGCCCAAGCTACCGTCGCGCCAGGCGACCGCGAACCGCCCAGGCCACCGCACCGAGGGCGAAGCCGTAGACCGCCACCAGGCCGTGTCCGTTGTCCTGGGCGAGCCACATGGCGAGGCCCAGCACCGGGACGCCGACGGCCAGGGCGCGCTCCTTGGGCAGACGGGTGCGGGTGAGGAAGGCGAGGGCCAGGGTGGCGCCGAGGAAGTAGGTGGCGCCGGAGCTCCCGGCGAAGTTGCGGGGGTCGGTGCTGGGGCCGTCGCCGAAGCCGAGCAGGCCGTCGATCCGGCCGGGCAGCAGGATGCCCGCGAGGAAGAAGGCGAGGGTGAGCGGGCCGCCCCAGTACCACTGGGCGAGCGCGGCGACGGCGGCGAGGGTGGCGAGGTTCCACAGTCCGCCGCCGAGGCCGCCGTTCTGCATGAAGACCGAGGTGAACTCGCGCCACCAGCCGGACTTGGCGGGGTCGGCGTCGAGCGCGTCCATGGCGCCGGACCAGAGCAGCTGGAGCAGCACGCCACCGACGGCGAGCGCGGTCAGGGCGACCGCCGCCCACGGGATCGGCCGCCCCCGCAGCGTGTCCCGGCCGACCACGCCGAGCCCGCAGTTGACCATCATGACCATCAGCGCGGCCGTGGTCACGTTGAACAGGATCGCCCCCATGACTGCCCCTCCCCCATCACATTCCAACGCCGTTCGAAAACCGGGCAGGGCAAAGCTAGCACAGTTTTCGAACAGTGTTGGAAAGCGTTGTACGGTGGAGCCATGAAGCTCACCAAGGAGCGCATCGTCGATGCGGGCATGGCCGTCTTCGCGGAGGTCGGCTACCACAACCTGTCCATGCGCCAGGTCGCCGACCGCCTCGACGCCCACGCCGGCAGCCTCTACTACCACGTGCGCGGCAAGGACGAGTTGCTCACCCTGATGGCCGACCGCGTCTGCCGACAGGCCTACGACACCGGCACCGCGGCCCTCGCCGCCCTCCCCCCCGACGCCACCTGGCGGGACCGGGTCGAGGCCCAGGCCGCCACCCTGCGCCGCAGCATCCAGCAACACCCCGGCGGCGCACTGCTCCTCGCCGAGAGCCCCGGCGTCCTCAGCTCCGGCGGCCTCTCCCTGATGGAACGCCTGCTGCGCACCCTCCTCGACGCCGGCCTGCCCACCGTCCACTGCGGCATCGCCGCCGACATCCTGCTCAGCCACGTCACCGGCTTCGTCCTCCAGGAACAGAACCAGCCACCGGCCCCACCACCCGTCAGCGCCGAGCTCTACGCCGACCTGTGCGCGGAGTTTCCGCTGATCATGGGCGAGTTGATCCCCCGAATCGGCCAGGACGAGAAGTTCACCCAGAGCATCCGACTGCTCTGCACCGGCTTCGCCGCCCTCGTCCCGGGCGTCAGCCCTGCTGCGGCGGACGACGGCGCAGGCTCAACAGCAGCAGCACCACCGCCGACAGCACCGCCGACAGGCGCAGCACGCCCGGGGCCGCCGACCAGCTGATCTGACTGAACTGCGCACCGGCCTGCACGCCCGCGCCGCCCTGGGCGCCCGGCTTGGCCTGCATGGCGTGCAGGGTGGCCGCGCTCATCGTGATCAGCGGGATCCCGAGGATGACGAACTTGCGCATCAGATCGGAGAGTTGGCGGGACAGGTAGCCGAGGGCCCAGCCGACCAGCATGGCCGGGAAGAAGCTCATGGCGGCGCCGCCGATCAGCAGCCCGCAGGAGAGCAGGACCAGCAGGGACGGCCGACGGGCCCCGACGCCCGCGCCCGCACTCGCGCCCGCACCGGCAGTTGCGCCCGCACCGGCACCGGCCTGGCCGGCGGGGGCGGTCGGCTGCGCCTTCGCCTTCCCCGCGGCGGTCGCCCTCCCCTTGGCCTTGCGCTGCTTCTTCCCCTTCGCCGAGGCCGCCGCAGCCGCCCCAGCCACAGCCCCCGCCGGATCGGCGGCCTGCGCACCCGCCGCTCCCGCCCCGTCCCCGGCACGCTGCTCGGGGATCGGCTTCGGCGGAGCCTGCGGCGCGTCCGAGAAGTTGAGCAGCACCAGATCCCAGCCGTTCGCGCCGGAGCTGTACACCTGGGGCGGCGGGATGGAGCCCGGATCGTCCTCGGGCCCGTCGAAACGCGGCTTGTCCAGCTGGACGGGCGGCGCCCCGGCCCCCGGGGTGCGCGGCGTCCGGGGCGGGTCCAGCGGCACCGACGGGGTCCCGCCGCCCGGCGCCGCCGTGTCGTACACGCTGTCCCCGTCGGAGGCACCGGACGGACCGGACGGACCGGAGGCGCCGGATGCACCCGAACCGCCCGAACCGCCCTTGTCGCCGGCAGCACCGGACCCGGCAGACCCGCCGGAGGCCCCCGCCCCGCCCCCCGAACGGCCGCTCCACGGCCCGCTCCTGCGCCACCACTCGCCGTCCGTCATCACCGACACCCCGCCTCGCGCCCGAACCCCGGCCCACCGAACCACCCTCGGCCGTGACGCTACCCACCCCGCCCCCGCCCGCGCGAGTCCTGAGGACCGGTCCACCACGGGCCGCCGCACGGACACCCCGCCGTCCGCCCGCCCGACTAACCTAGGTCGAATGACCACACAGCAGGGCCCTCAACGCCAGGGCAGGTCCGCCGCCGGCCCCCGCACCCTCGCCGAGGAGTTGCGCGCCCGCCCCGACGACGCGCTCGCCGCCCTGCTCCGCTCCCGCCCCGACCTGCTCAACCCCGTCCCCGGCGACCTCACCCAGCTGTCCGCCCGGCTCTCCTCCCGCGCCTCGGCGCTGCGCGCCCTGGAGCGCCTGGACCGCTTCACCCTGCAAGTCGCCGAGGCCCTGGCCACCGCCCCGGACGGCACCGGCCTGGCCACCGTCCGCACCCTGCTGACCGGCCCGGCCAAGGTCAAGCCGCACCCCGGCGCGACCCCGCTGACGCCCGCCGACCGGTCCGCCGTCGCCGCCGCCCTCCCCCGGGCGATCGCCACCCTGCGCGACCGGGCGCTGCTCTGGGGCCCGGACAACGGCCTGCGGCTGGTCCTCGCCGTCCGCGAGGCACTCGCCCCGACGGCCGCCAACCCCGGCCGCACCGGCCTCGGCCCGACCCTCTCCGACGCGACCGTCGGCATGTCCCCGGCCCGGCTGCAACAGCTGCTCGCCTCCGCCGGGCAGCCCGCCACCCCGGACCCGGTCACCGCCGTCGACGCGCTCACCTCCCTGCTGAACGACCGCGCCCGCTGCGCGGCGCTGCTCGACACCGCCCCCGAGGCCGCGCTGCGGCTACTGGAACGGCTGGTCTGGGGGCCGCCGACCGGCACCGTCCCGGACGCCACCCGCCCGGTCACCGCCGAGGACGCGCAGAGCCCCGTCGAGTGGCTGCTCGCCCGCGGGCTGCTGCTGCCCAGCGGGCCGGGCAGCGTCGTCCTGCCGCGCGAACTGGCCCTGCACCTGCGCGGCGGCCGCACCCACCGCGCCGTCGAGCCGGTCCAGCCCGAGCCCGCCCCGGCCGCCGCCCCGCGCGATCCACAGGCTGTGGACGGCGCGGCGGCCGGCCAGGCCCACACCGCCGTCAAGACCGTCGAGGAACTCCTCGACACCTGGGGCCTCACCCCGCCGCCCACGCTGCGCGCCGGCGGCCTCGGCGTCCGCGACCTCAAGCGCACCGCGCAGGCCCTGGAGACCACCGAGCAGCAGTCCGCCTTCTGGCTCGAACTCGCCTACGCCGCCGGACTGCTGGCCCCCGACGGCGAGGCCGACGAACGCTGGGCCCCGACCCCCGCCTACGACGGCTGGCTCCAGCGGGACACCGCCGAACGCTGGTCCGTCCTCGCCGCCGCCTGGCTCGCCGCCACCCGCGTCCCCGCCCTCACCGGCACCCCGGACGGCAAGGGCAAGCCGCGCGCCGCCCTCGGGCCCGAACTCGACCGCACCCTCGCCCCGTCCGTCCGCCGCGCCACCCTCGCGCTGCTCGCCGAGCTCCCGCCCGGCACCCCCGCCACCGCCGCCGAACTCCTGCCCACCCTGCGCTGGCAGCGCCCGCTGCGCGGCGGCCCCACCGGCCCGGACGGCCACGAGCTGCGCGACGACCTCACCGCCTGGACCCTCGCCGAGGCCGAACTCCTCGGCGTCACCGGCCGCGGCGCCCTCGCCGCCCCCGCCCGCGCCCTGCTCACCGCCGAATCCGACCCGGCCGAGGTGCTCGCCCCGCTGCTGCCGCAGCCGCTCGACCACGTGATCCTGCAACCGGACCTCACCGCGATCGCCCCCGGCCCGCTGCTCACCCCGCTCGCCCAGGCCCTCGCGCTGTGCGCCGACATCGAGTCCAAGGGCGGCGCCACCGTCTACCGCTTCACCCCGGTGTCCGTCCGCCGCGCCCTCGACGCCGGACGCACCGCCGCCGACCTGCGGGCCTTCCTGGAGCAGCACTCCCGGACGCCCGTCCCGCAGCCGCTCGCCTACCTGATCGACGACGTCGCCCGCCGGCACGGCGTCCTGCGGGTCGGCGCCGCCTCCTCCTACCTGCGCTGCGACGACCCGTCCCTGCTGAACGAGGTCCTCGCCGACCGCCGCTCCGCCGACCTGCGGCTGCGGCTGCTCGCCCCCACCGTCCTCGCCGCCCAGGCCGCCCCGGACGCCCTGCTCGCCGCCCTGCGCGCGATGGGCTACGCCCCGGCCGCCGAGTCCGCCGAGGGCGACGTCCTGATCACCCGCCAGGACAGCCACCGCACCCCGCCCCGCACCGCCCCCGCGCCCGTCCCGGACGGCCCGCCGACCCCGGACGACACCCTGCTCGCCGCCGCGATCAAGGCCATCCGGGCCGGCGACCGCGCCGCCACCGTCAACCGCCGGGACTCCACCCCCGACCCGCGCCAGCTGCCCCGCACCGCCGCCGCCGAGACCCTCGCGGCCCTGCAGACCGCCGTCCTGCTCGGCGAACGGATGTGGATCGGCTACCTCAACGCCGAGGGCATCGCCAGCCAGCGGATCATCGACCCGGTCAAGGTCGAAGGCGGCTTCGTCACCGCCTTCGACCACCACGCCGACGAGCTCCGCACCTTCGCCCTGCACCGCATCACCGGCGTCGCGGAGCTCGACGAGTAACCCCGGCGGCAGGGCCGGGCTCAGTGCCCCTGCGACTCCTTCATCTTCTCCTTGACGGCCTTGTCCGCCAGGCTGCCGATCTCCCCCTGCCCGACCGGCAGCGAGCCGCCGCCGACCTGGTCGGCGATCAGGAATCCGGGCGCGGCGAGCAGCCCGCCGGGCCCCTCCCCGATCCCCGCGAGGGCGTGCGCGGAGCCTGCGGACGAGGCGGTGGCCGCGAAGGCCGTGCCCATCAGGGCGAGAGCGGTGAGAACGCGCTTCGACTTCTTCATGACCGGCTCAACGAGCGATGCGCACCGCGGTCACCCGGCGCCGTCGCCCGGAGCGCGGGCTCGGTCGCCCGTACGAACGGAAGGAGCCCGTTCCCGTTCGGAAGGAGCCCGACCACGTTCGCCGCGGAATGCGCGACACTGGAGGGTCTGCGTCAATCCAGCCTGTCAGCCAGTGGAGGGCTTCCCCGCGTGAACGACGGACCGCTCATCGTCCAGAGCGACAAAACTCTTCTCCTGGAGATCGATCACCCCAAGGCCGCCGAGTGCCGCCGCGTCATCGCGCCGTTCGCCGAGTTGGAGCGCGCCCCCGAGCACGTGCACACGTACCGGGTGACTCCGCTCGGGCTGTGGAACGCGCGGGCGGCGGGGCACGACGCCGAGCAGGTGGTCGACGCCCTGGTGACGTACTCGCGCTACCCGGTGCCGCACGCGCTGCTGGTGGACGTGGCGGACACCATGGGCCGCTACGGGCGGCTCCAGCTGCTCAAGCACCCGACGCACGGGCTGGTGCTCGCCACCACCGACCGGCCGGTGCTGGAGGAGGTGCTGCGCTCCAAGAAGATCGCGCCGCTGGTCGGCGCCCGGGTCGACCCGGACACGGTGGTGGTGCACCCCTCCGAGCGCGGCCAGATCAAGCAGGTGCTGCTCAAGCTCGGCTGGCCGGCCGAGGACTTCGCCGGGTACGTGGACGGCGAGGCGCACCCGATCGAGCTGGACGAGGACGGCTGGCGGCTGCGCCCGTACCAGGCGCAGGCCGTCGAGGGCTTCTGGCACGGCGGCTCGGGCGTCGTGGTGCTGCCCTGCGGCGCCGGCAAGACGCTGGTCGGCGCGGCCGCGATGGCGCACGCCAAGTCGACGACGCTGATCCTGGTCACCAACACCGTCTCGGCCCGCCAGTGGAAGCACGAGCTGGTCAAGCGCACCTCGCTCACCGAGGAGGAGATCGGCGAGTACAGCGGGACGCGCAAGGAGATCCGCCCGGTCACCATCGCCACCTACCAGGTGATGACCACCAAGCGGAAGGGCGCCTACGCGCACCTGGAGCTGTTCGACGCCCGCAACTGGGGCCTGGTGGTCTACGACGAGGTGCACCTGCTGCCGGCGCCGGTGTTCAAGTTCACCGCCGACCTCCAGGCCCGCCGCCGCCTGGGCCTGACCGCGACGCTGGTGCGCGAGGACGGCCGCGAGGGCGACGTGTTCAGCCTGATCGGGCCCAAGCGCTTCGACGCGCCGTGGAAGGAGATCGAGGCACAGGGCTACATCGCGCCCGCCGACTGCTGCGAGGTGCGGGTCACCCTGACCGACTCGGAGCGCCTGGCGTACGCCACCGCCGAGCCCGAGGAGCGCTACCGCTTCTGCGCCACCACGGCGACCAAGCGGCGGGTGGTGGAGGCGCTGGTGAAGAAGCACGAGAAGGACCAGACGCTGGTCATCGGCCAGTACATCGACCAGCTGGACGAGCTCGGCGAGGTGCTGGACGCGCCCGTGATCAAGGGCGAGACCAGCAACGCCCAGCGCGAGAAGCTCTTCGAGGCGTTCCGCAACAAGGAGATCGGCGTCCTGGTGGTCTCCAAGGTCGCGAACTTCTCGATCGACCTGCCCGAGGCCACCGTGGCCATCCAGGTCTCCGGGACGTTCGGCTCCCGCCAGGAGGAGGCCCAGCGCCTGGGCCGCGTCCTGCGTCCGAAGGCGGACGGCCACTCGGCGCACTTCTACTCGGTGGTCGCCCGGGACACCGTGGACCAGGACTTCGCCGCCCACCGGCAGCGCTTCCTGGCCGAGCAGGGCTACGCGTACCGCATCATCGACGCGGACGACGTGCTGTAGGACGTGCGGTAGGACACGCCCCGGTACCGGACACCGTCGCGCCCGAGGAGGACCACGCGCGCGGCGGTGCCCGGGGCGGCGCCGCCGTCGCGCACGTCCTCCGGGCCGTACGGGGGCCGGGACCCGCGGGCCCGGGACCTGCGGGGCTGGAACCCCGGGGCGCCCGGGTCTAGGATCGTCCGTCTGCCCCCTCCCGAACCGTGGTACCCGCTGAAGTCGCGCGGGCAGCCGGGGGAGGCGCCGACCGCACGGCAACCGGTCGGCCGTACCCACCGTGAGCTCCATCGATCCGCTGCGCCCGCTTCCGGCGCAGCCGGGAAGGTTCGCTGTGCCCGCCACCCCCACCACCGACCCCCTCCAGCGCGAACGCGACCACCTGGCCGCGTCCCGGTCCGCGCTGCGAGCGATGCGCGAGGACGTCCAGTCGCTGGACCTGCGCGACGTGACCGGCACCTGGGTGTCCGCCGCCGTCCTCCAGAACCAGATCGAGGCCCGGATCGCCGCCCTCGCCGACCTCTCGCACACCCCGCTGTTCTTCGGCCGCCTGGACTACCTGCACACGATCAGCGAGGAGCTGAGCGAAGGAGGCGGCGGGGAGAGCTTCTACATCGGGCGCCGGCACGTCCACGACGCCGACGGCGACCCGATGGTGATCGACTGGCGCGCGCCGGTCTCCCAGCCGTTCTACCGGGCCAGCCGCACCGAGCCGCTGGACGTCGAACGCCGCCGCCGCTTCGGCTACACCGGCGGCGAGCTCACCGCCTACGAGGACGAGCACCTGAGCGACCCGGCGGAGGCGGACACCGCCTCCGCCCTGCTCGCCGCCGAGATCGAGAAGCCCCGCGTCGGCCCGATGCGCGACATCGTCGCCACCATCCAGCCCGAGCAGGACGAGATCGTCCGCTCCGACGTGACGGGCACCATCTGCGTCCAGGGCGCCCCCGGCACCGGGAAGACGGCCGTGGGCCTGCACCGCGTCGCGTACCTGCTGTACGCGCACCGCGAGCGCCTCGCCCGGACGGGCACGCTGGTGATCGGGCCGAACAACGCCTTCCTCTCCTACATCGAGCAGGTGCTCCCGGCCCTGGGCGAGCTGGACGTCAACCAGGCGACCGTGCAGCAGCTGGTCGGGCACGTCGAGGTGCGCGGCGAGGACGACCCGCGGGCGGCCCGGCTGAAGGGCGACGCCCGGATGGCCGAGGTGCTGCGCCGGGCGGTGCGCGCGGGCATCACGCTGCCCACCGAGCCCTGCGTGGTGGTCCGCGGCTCCCGCCGCTGGCGCGTCCAGGTGAACGAACTCACCGCGATCATCGAGGAGTTGAAGAGCCGCGAGGTGCGCTACGGCGCCGCCAGGGACGCCCTGCCACAGCGGATCGCGCACACCGTGCTGCTGAAGATGGAACAGTCCGGCGAGGCCCCCGACGACCGGGTGCAGGACGCGGTGGCCCGCAACCCCGCGGTCAAGGCGGTGGCCAAGGAGTGCTGGCCGGCGGTCGACCCGGCGAAGCTGGTGCTGCGACTGCTCTCCGACCCGGAGTTCCTGGCCGCCTGCGCGGAGGGCGTGCTGACCCCGGAGGAGCAGCAGGCGGTGCTGTGGCCCAAGCCGGGCCGCTCGGTGAAGACGGCCCGCTGGACGCAGGCCGACGCCGTCCTGGTCGACGAGGCGACGGACCTGGTGCAGCGCACCCCCTCGCTCGGGCACGTGGTGCTGGACGAGGCGCAGGACCTCTCCCCGATGCAGTACCGCGCGGTCGGCCGGCGCTGCACGACCGGCTCGGCGACCGTCCTCGGCGACCTCGCCCAGGGCACCACCCCGTGGGCGACGGCGAGCTGGCCGGACGCGCTGCGCCACCTGGGCAAGCCGGACGCCCACGTCGAGGAGCTGACCAAGGGCTTCCGGGTGCCGGAGGAGGTCATCGCGTACGCCTCCCGGCTGCTCCCGGCGATCGCCCCGGGCCTGGCCCCGGCGACCTCCGTCCGCGACGCCCCCGGCTCGCTGACGATCCGCCGCCTCCCGGACGCGGAGGCCGTGCCCGCCGTCGTGGCGGCCTGCCGCGAGGCGCTGGAGCACGAGGGCTCGACCGGACTGATCGCCGCCGACGCCCGGATCCCGCTGCTCGCCGAGGCGCTGACCGCGGCCGGCCTGCCGTACCTGTCCCCCGGCGCCGAGACCAGCGCCGAGGCCCGGCTGACGCTCGTGCCGGCCTCGCTGGCCAAGGGTCTGGAGTACGACTACGTGGTGCTGGACGAGCCGGCCGCGGTGATCGCGGGCGAGCCGGACGAGCGGACCGGCCTGCGGCGGCTGTACGTGGCGCTCACCCGTGCCGTCTCCGGCCTGACGGTGCTGCACGGCGAACCGCTGCCCGCGCAGCTGCGCTGAGGAACCGAGCGGCGGGGGCCGGCCCCACCGGGACCGGCCCCCGCCCTCCGCGCACGCTCAGGCGTCGATCAGGGCCCGCCACTCGGCGACCTTGGCCGCGTCCACCGGCGTCCGCCAGCCGTCGACCCGCACCGCACCGCCGACGTGGAAGCCGTCGAAGCCCTCGGCCCGCAGCCCCTTCAGGTGTTCGGCCCGCAGGCCGCCGCCGATCAGGATCCGCTGCCCGTACCCGGGCTCGCCCGCGCGGGCCTGCTCCGCCAGCAGCACCTCGTACCCGGCGTCGACGCCGGCAGGCGCGCCCGAGGTGAGGAAGGTGTCCAGCCCGGGCAGCGCGCCGACGGCGGCCCGCAGGGCGGCCCGGTCGGTGCTGTGGTCGATCGCCCGGTGGAAGGTCCAGCGGCAGCCGGCCACCGCCTCGGCGACGGCGGCGGTGGCGGCCAGGTCGACGGTGCCGTCGGCGTGGAGGAAGCCGAAGACGAACTCCTCGGCGCCCTCGGCCCGCAACGCGGCGGCCCGGGCGGCCAGTTCGTCCAGGCCGCCGGGCGCGAAGCCGTCCCGGATCCGGAGCATGACGCGCAGCGGGATGTCGACGGCGGCCCGGATCCGGGCGAAGTCCTCGACGGACGGGGTGAGCCCGTCCGCGGCCATGTCGGTGACCAGTTCGAGCCGGTCGGCGCCACCCGACTCGGCAGCCTGGGCGTCCTGGGGCGTCAACGCGATGACTTCGAAAATTGGTCTAGACATATCAGTAGGTTGCCACATCCGGCCGGGCCCGGCGAGCCCTTCGCCCCGTCCCCCGGGTCACGCCAGGCTGCGCCCCTTCCCGGAGTCCCCGCCGAACCATCCGCCGAACCGTCCGCCGGGCCCGATCCGGCGCATCGCCACCGCGGCCGCCACCAGGAGCAGCAGCACCGGCGCCGCCATCGGCAGCACGTGCCAGAACCCGCGGCCCTCGCGCCAGATGTTGAACAGGCCCGCGAACATCGTCAGCGACAGCACCGCGACCCCGACGGCCGCCGGCAGCACCCGGCCGCGCAGCGCGGTGAAGGTCAGCAGCAGCGGCCCGATCAGCAGCGCCGCGAACCACTGCATGTCCAGCGGGAAGGTGGAGTCGCCCCAGTGCTGGAGCGCCACCAGCAGCCCGCCCCCGAGGACCGAGGCCAGCGCCAGCCCGCCGGAACGCCAGGAGGCCCTGGGCAGCAACTCCGTCGGCGCCGCGGCCAGCAGCAGCGCCCCCAGCACGAACGGCATGGTGGCCACGCTGCTGTCCCCCACCCCCCAGAGGTCGAATTCCGGCGGCAGCACGACGGCCTGCGCCAGCACGAACAGCGCGGAGACGGCCTGGAGCAGCGAGATGACCCGCACTGCCGTCCAGCGCCCCGTCACGACGGCCACCGCGAGCAGCAGCGCGATCACCGGCGGCGCGATGGTCAGCGCGTACGTGGTGTACGAGGGGTCCCAGGTCAGCCGGCGGGCGGCCCGCTCCGCATCGCTCACCCACGGCACCAGCGCCGCACCGGCCAGCGCCCCGGCGACCATCGGCGCGGCCAGCGCGAGCACCCGCCCGGCCAGCGAGGAGCCGGTCAGCCCGAGCCGCACCCGCAGCCCGTACGCGGCCAGGTCGAACGCCTCACGGGCGACGGCCGAGCGGCCCGCCTCCGCCGTGGTGTCGGCGAACACCGCGGCCAGTTCCTCGCCGCGCTCCCGGCGGTAGCGGGGCGGGTAGAACTGCAGCGCCGCCCGCAGCGCGGTCGAAGGCGCCCCCATCGTCGGTGTGGTCATGGTCATGCGAAGAACCCCCTCATCATCGACTTCCCCTCCGGCTCCGGCTTGCCCTGGAGCGCCGACCAGACGTTCGCGAGACGGCGCTCCGCCTCGGTGGCGACGGCCCGCAGCCGCTCCGCCTCGGAGGCCAGCGCCTCCCGGCCGACGCTGGTCAGCGCGTAGCTGCGCCGCGCCCGCCCGTCCACGACCTCCTCCGCGGCGACCTCGATCAGCCCCTGCTGGAGCAGGCGGTCGAGGGCGCCGTACAGGGTGCCGGTGCGCATCTTGACCCGGCCCTCGGAGATGGCGGCGATCTCCTGGATGAGGGCGTAGCCGTGTCTCGGGGCGTCCGCCAGAGCGGTGAGCAGCAGCAGCGTCGGCTCCTGCATCGAGCGTTCAGTCATACGACTACATATATCGTCAACCTACCTATAGGTCCAGTACTCCCGCCGCCCGGTCCACGACGCGGACCACGAGCGGACTGGGAACGGACCAGGAGCGGGCTGGGAGCGGACCACGAGCGGGCTAGGAGAGTTCCCCCACCGGCGCGACCACCGCGCCCTGCTTGCCGCACACCCAGTGCGGCTCCGGCCCCAGCTCCGGCTCCACGCCGAGCGCGTGCGGGTCCCCGTCGGCGGCGCAGGCGGTGCACAGCGGCCAGCGCCCGTACGCCTCCAGCAGCGCGTCCTGGATGTCCTGGGCGACCAGCCCGAGCACGTACCCGGTGCCGTCCGGCCACTGCTCCAACCACCAGCGGCGGTGCGTCACGGCCTGCTCCACCAGGGAGACGACGGCGGCGTCCGCCACGTCCCGCGAGGTGAGGTCGGCCAGGATCAGCGCCCGCGCGTTGTGCAGCGCGGTCTCGATGTCGTCGGAAGCCATCTGTCCATTCTCCGGTAGAACGCCGTGTGGGCGGCCCCCCGAAGGGGACCGCCCACACGATCAGGAACCAGCCGATCCGATCGGTGCGATCAGGATCAGAAGTCCATGTCACCGCCCGGCATGCCGCCGCCGGCGGCCGCAGCGGCCTTCTCCGGCTTGTCGGCGATGACGGCCTCGGTGGTGAGGAACAGCGCCGCGATGGAGGCGGCGTTCTGCAGCGCGGAGCGGGTCACCTTGGCCGGGTCGATGATGCCCTCGGCGATCAGGTCGACGTAGGTGTTGGTGGCCGCGTTCAGGCCGTGACCGGCGGGGAGGTTGCGCACCTTCTCCACCACGACGCCACCCTCCAGGCCGGCGTTGGTCGCGATCTGCTTGATCGGGGCCTCCAGCGCGACCTTGACGATGTTGGCACCGGTGGCCTCGTCGCCCTCCAGCTCCAGCTTGTCGAAGGCGACCGAGGCCTGGAGCAGCGCGACGCCACCACCGGCGACGATGCCCTCCTCGACGGCGGCCTTCGCGTTGCGGACGGCGTCCTCGATGCGGTGCTTGCGCTCCTTGAGCTCCACCTCGGTGGCCGCGCCGGCCTTGATGACGGCCACGCCGCCGGCCAGCTTGGCGAGGCGCTCCTGGAGCTTCTCGCGGTCGTAGTCCGAGTCGCTGTTCTCGATCTCGGCGCGGATCTGGTTCACGCGGCCGGCGACCTGCTCGCTGTCACCGCCACCGTCGACGATGGTGGTCTCGTCCTTGGTGATGACCACCTTGCGGGCGGTGCCCAGCAGGTCGATGCCGGCGTTCTCCAGCTTGAGGCCGACCTCCTCGGAGATCACGGTGCCACCGGTGAGGATGGCGATGTCGCCGAGCATGGCCTTGCGGCGGTCGCCGAAGCCCGGGGCCTTGACGGCGACGGACTTGAAGGTGCCGCGGATCTTGTTCACGACCAGGGTCGACAGGGCCTCGCCCTCGACGTCCTCGGCGATGATGACGAGCGGCTTGCCGCTCTGCATGACCTTCTCCAGCAGCGGCAGCAGGTCCTTGACCGAGCCGATCTTGGAGTTGGCGATGAGGATGTAGGGGTCCTCGAAGGTCGCCTCCATGCGCTCCAGGTCGGTCGCGAAGTAGGCGGAGATGTAGCCCTTGTCGAAGCGCATGCCCTCGGTGAGCTCGAGCTCCAGACCGAAGGTGTTGCTCTCCTCGACGGTGATGACGCCTTCCTTGCCGACCTTGTCCATGGCCTCGGCGATGAGCTCGCCGATCTGGGTGTCGGCGGCCGAGATGGAGGCGGTGGAGGCGATCTGCTCCTTGGTCTCCACGTCCTTGGCCTGGGCCAGCAGCTGGTCGGAGACGGCGGCGACGGCCTTCTCGATGCCGCGCTTCAGGGCCATCGGGTTGGCGCCGGCGGCGACGTTGCGCAGACCCTCGCGAACCAGGGCCTGGGCGAGCACGGTGGCGGTGGTGGTGCCGTCACCCGCGACGTCGTCGGTCTTCTTGGCGACCTCCTTGACGAGCTCCGCGCCGATCTTCTCGTAGGGGTCCTCGAGCTCGATCTCCTTGGCGATGGAGACACCGTCGTTGGTGATCGTGGGGGCGCCCCACTTCTTCTCCAGCACGACGTTGCGACCCTTGGGGCCGAGCGTGACCTTCACTGCGTCGGCGAGCTGGTTCATGCCACGCTCAAGGCCGCGGCGAGCTTCCTCATCAAAGGCGATGATCTTGGCCATCAGAAGTGGTCCTCCGGGACACGGTCGACTGCTCGGACCAAGGGGTGCCCGCGACGGACGGCCCTGGTGTGCGGGGGTCCTTTCCCCTACCGCTCCCGGGGGCCTCACCGACCCGGTCCGCTGTCACTCTCACGCTGTGAGTGCTAACGCCAATAATTAGCACTCGGGGTGGTCGAGTGCAAGCCCAATCGCGATCCCGCGAGCCGCCCGGGGCGCTCCCGCCGACCCGCGCAACTCCCCGCCGGGGAACGCCGACGGGCCCGTACGACGCGTGTCGCACGGGCCCGTCGAGAAGCGAGTGGTCACCAGCCGTGGGCCGCGCCGAGCTCCTGGGGTCGGAAGGGGGTCACACCGCGGCGCGGACCATGTCCGCCTGCGGGCCCTTCTGTCCCTGGGAGATCTCGAACTCGACCCGCTGGCCCTCCTCGAGGGTGCGGTAGCCGTCCATCTGGATCGCGCTGTAGTGGACGAAGACGTCCGCACCACCGTCGACCGCGATGAAGCCGTAGCCCTTCTCCGCGTTGAACCACTTGACGGTGCCCTGAGCCATTCCGAACTCCCCTAGTGCTGTGCTGGCCCTTCACGCGCCCGCAGGTCGCGGGCCCGGGTCTGGTTTGAAGGCCGGCCCGGGGAACCCCCCCTGGGCGCAGCCGTGCACGCCGCAACCCTCCGCCGGGGGTGCCTGACGGCGCCCTGTGAGCGGGTGATTACGTCGACCGCGGCTGAATGTATCCGGATCGACGCCCTCTGCAACAGGGTCAGCTGCGGGGAATTCCGGCACCACGCCAAGGGGCAGGACGGGCCAAAGCGGGAGGAATTCGGCATTTCACGCCGGACATAGCGGACGGATTACTGCAAATCCCCGCGGGAATTCTGACATCTGCCTGACATGTTTCACGGCCCAGGCACCCGACCGGTCTCAGCGGCCGGACGACCGTCCGGCGATTCGCGGGTGATTCGCGGGTGATTCGCGGGTGAGGATGAGGGGAAGCCCTGTTCCCAACCGAGCCACACTCTACTCCGACTTGACCCCGCCATATTCCCGCCGAAATGCGGCCGGCCGCCCGTGCGTACGGAGAACGGAATTCCGTACGCGCGGACGGCCGGTCGGACGAGCGGCTCGGGCGGGGTGCCCGGATCGGGGCGCGGCTCAGCAGCCGCCGGCCACCGCCGGGATGATCGAGACGCTGGCGCCGTCCGCGATCCCGGTCGCCAGGCCCTCGGCGAAGCGCACGTCGTCGTCGTTCACGTAGACGTTGACGAAGCGGCGCAGCTTGCCGGCGTCGTCCAGGATGCGGGCGGCGATCCCCGCGTGGTTCTTCTCCAGGTCGGCGATGACCTCGCCCAGGGTGGCGCCCTCGGCGGCCACCTCGGCGGCGCCGCCGGTGTAGGTGCGCAGGATGGTGGGGATACGGACGTTGGCGCTCATGGTTCTCCTAGCGGACAGGGCCCAGCGGGGTGGGGGGATTCAGGCGGACGCGAGGCCGGCGTCGTGGAAGGACGCCAGGGTCGGGCGGATGACGGCGGTCATCCCGGCCCCGGCGACGGCGTCCAGGGTCTTCAGGCCGTCGCCGGTGTTGATCGCGACGGTCTCCTTGGCCGGGTCCAGCTGGCCGGTCTCCACCAGCTTCTTCAGCACGCCGACGGTCACCCCGCCCGCGGTCTCGGCGAAGACGCCCTCGGTCCGGGCCAGCAGCCGGATCGCGTCCACCACCTCGGCGTCGGTGACGTCCTCGACCGCGCCGCCGGTGCGCCGGGCGATGTCCAGCACGTACGGGCCGTCCGCCGGGTTGCCGATCGCCAGCGACTTGGCGATGGTGTCCGGCTTGACCGGGCGGATCACGTCCTGGCCGGCCTTGAACGCCGCCGACACCGGGGAGCAGCCCGCCGCCTGGGCGCCGAAGACCTTGTACGGCCGGTCCTCGACCAGGCCGAGCCTGATCAGCTCCTGCAGCCCCTTGTCGATCTTGGTCAGCTGGGAGCCGGAGGCGATCGGGATGACGATCTGCTCCGGCAGCCGCCAGCCGAGCTGCTCGCAGATCTCGTACGCCAGCGTCTTGGAGCCCTCGCCGTAGTAGGGGCGCAGGTTGACGTTGACGAAGCCCCAGCCCTCGCCGGCCGGGTCGCCGATCAGCTCCGAGCAGAAGCGGTTCACGTCGTCGTAGTTGCCCTCGATGCCGACCAGCTCGCCGCCGTACACCCCGGCCATGACGACCTTGCCCTGCTCCAGGTCGTGCGGGATGAACACGCAGGACTTGAAGCCGGCCCGGGCGGCCGCCGCGCCCACCGCGCCGGCCAGGTTGCCGGTGGAGGAGCAGGAGAGCGTCGTGAAGTCGAAGGCCCGCGCGGCCTCGATGGCGCAGGCCACCACGCGGTCCTTGAACGAGTGGGTCGGGTTGCCCGAGTCGTCCTTGATGTGCAGCTGCGCGGTGAAGCCCAGCTCGCGGCCCAGGTTGTCCGCCTTGACCAGCGGGGTCCAGCCGGGGTTCAGGTTGGGCTTGGTGGCGACGTCGGCCGGGACGGGCAGCAGCGGCGCGTAGCGCCAGATCGAGCTCGGGCCGGCCTCGATCCGGCGGCGCAGCGCCTCGGCGTCCTCGCTGCCGAAGTCGTACGCGATCTCCAACGGGCCGAAGCACTCCAGGCAGGCGAAGCTCGGACCGAGCGGGAAGCGGGTGCCGCACTCCCGACAGGACAGCGCGGTGGCGGGGCCGAGGTCCACGGATGCGGGTGCGACAGTGTCGATAGCCATGATGGCGGAGGCCTCTCTCCTCATCTTCCCCGTGGCACGGTCGCGCCACAGGCCGGAATTGGCACCTGTCCCGCCGGGGCCTGTCGACAGACAGCCGCGCGAGAAGGTTGCCGGGACGTCAACGGGCCGTTCCCTCAGTCCCTCTGGATGAGCTTGTGAAATTGTGGTGGTGCTCAACGGCGACCCCGGCGTGCAAAGGTCCGGCCGCTGTACGAAGACTGTATCCGAAGGCGTCAACCCCGAACGGGATCGTCCGCCACGCGAGATGGCGCGTCCCACCGACCCCGCCGAGGAGAGTCCCGTGCCCGCCGAACCGACCCCCGCGCTGCTCCCGCAGGCGGCGTCCTGGCTGCGCCGCCGCTCGTGGAGCGCGGTCGACCGGCCGGTGCACGCCCTGCTGGAGGCCAAGCGCCGGACCGGCCACACGGTCAGCGTGGTGCTGCCCGCGCTGGACGAGGAGGCCACCGTCGGCGACATCGTCCGCACCATCCGCCGCGAGCTGATGGAGCGCCTCCCGCTGGTCGACGAACTCGTCGTGGTCGACTCCGGCTCGGCCGACGCCACCGCCGCCGCCGCCGCCCGGGCCGGCGCCCGGGTGGAGTACCGCGACGCGATCCTGCCCCGGCTGCCCGCCGTCCCCGGCAAGGGCGAGGTGCTCTGGCGCTCGCTGCTGGTCACCCGCGGCGACATCGTCTGCTTCGTCGACGCCGACCTGCGCGAGTTCGACCCGGCCTTCGTCTCCGGCATCCTCGGCCCGCTGCTCACCGAACCGGACATCCAGCTGGTCAAGGCCATGTACGACCGGCCGCTGGAGACCGAGGGCGCGGTGGTCCCGGCCGGCGGCGGCCGGGTCACCGAACTGGTCGCCCGCCCGCTGCTCAACCTGCACTGGCCGGAACTCGCCGGTTTCGTCCAGCCGCTCGGCGGCGAGTACGCGGCCCGCCGCGCGCTGCTCGAACGGCTCCCCTTCCCCACCGGCTACGGCGTCGAACTCGGCCTGCTGGTCGACGCGCTGGAGACGGTCGGGCTGGACGCCCTGGCCCAGGTGGACGTCGGCGTCCGGCACCACCGGCACCAGGACGGCCAGGCCCTCGGCCGGATGGCCGCCACCATCTACCGCACCGCCCTCGAACGCCTCGACCGCACCCACCGGCTGAAGGCCTCGGCCGACCTGGTCCACCCGCTGCTGACCCAGTTCACCCGCGACCCGCAGAGCCGGGAGTTCACCGCCCACACCCACCCGGTGACCGCCCTGGAACGCCCGCCCATGCACACCGTGCCCGAGTACGCGACCCGACACTGAACACCCACCGAAAGGGTTTGCCGCTCCGGAGCCCCGGCAACGTACCAACCATGGGCGATCTCACGACCGAACGTTCGAGTGCGACCGGCACCGCCCCCGTCCTGGTGGCCTCCAATCGGGGACCGGTGTCGTTCGGCACCGCGGACGACGGCACGCTGACCCTCCGCCGCGGCGGCGGAGGCCTGGTCTCCGGCCTCTCCGCCATCGACGACCCCGACGCCGTCTGGGTCTGCGCCGCCCTCGGCGCGGCCGACCGGCAGGCCGCCAGAGGGGCCCCGGACGGCCGCCTCGACCTCGCCGGGCACGACGTGGGCGGCCAGGCCGTCCGCATGCTGGACATCGATCCCGACACCTTCGCCCGCGCCTACAACGGCGTCGCCAACTCCACCCTCTGGTTCGTCCACCACCTGCTCTACGCCACCCCCACCGCCCCCGCCTTCGACGCCGGGTTCCGCACCGAGTGGGCCGCCTACCGCGCCTACAACGCCGCCTTCGCCGAGGCGCTGGCCGCCGAGGCCGCCCCCGGGGCCGCCGTGCTGGTCCAGGACTACCACCTCTCGCTGACCCCTGCCCTGCTCCGCGCCGCCCGCCCCGACCTGCGGATCGGCCACTTCTCGCACACCCCGTGGGCCCCGCCCGAGTACTTCCGGCTGCTGCCCGACGACGTCGCCGAGGCCGTCCTCACCGGCATCCTGGGCGCCGACCGGGCCGGCTTCCTGACCCGCCGCTGGGCGCTGGCCTTCGCCGACTGCTGCGCCGACCTGCTCGGTGCCGAGGTCGACCGGGACGCCATGACCGTCACCCACGCCGGCCGCACCACCCGGCTCGGCGTGCACGCGCTCGGCGCCGACGCCGACTTCCTGCGCGAGCGCTCCCACCGCCCGGACGTCGACGAACGCCTCGCCGCCCTCCGCGAGGCCGTCGGCGGGCGGCGCACCATCGTCCGGGTCGACCGCACCGAGCTGAGCAAGAACATCGTCCGCGGCCTCCAGGCCTACCGGCACCTGCTGCGCACCCGCCCCGAATGGCACGACCGGGTGGTGCACATCGCCTTCGCCTACCCCTCGCGCACCGACCTCGCCGAGTACCGCGCCTACACCGCGCAGGTCCAACGGCTCGCCGAGGACATCAACGCCGAGTTCGCCACCCCCGCCTGGCAGCCGCTGATCCTGCACGTCGACGACGACTTCCCGCGTTCCCTGGCCGCCTACCGGCTCGCCGACGTGGCCCTGGTCAACCCGATCCGGGACGGCATGAACCTGGTCGCCAAGGAGGTTCCGGTGGTGTCCGACCACGGCTGCGCCCTGGTGCTCTCCCGCGAGGCCGGCGCGCACGCCGAACTCGCCGAGGACGCGCTCACCGTCAACCCGTACGACATCATCGCCACCGCCGACGCCCTGCACGCCGGCCTCACCATGCCCGAGGGGGAGCGCGCCGACCGCACCAAGCGCCTCGCGGCGGCGGCCACCGCGCTGCCCCCGCAGCAGTGGTTCCTCGACCAGCTCAACGCGCTGTGAACCAGCTCAACGCGCTGTGAACCGGCTCAACGCGCTGTGAACCGGCTCAACGCGCTCTGAACTCGCTCAACGCGCCGCCGCCCGGCTCAGACCGCGCCGACGGCCGCGCCCAGCGCCGCGAGCAGCTCCACCACGCCGGCCGGGCCCGGGACCACCAGGTCGGCCCGGTCGGCGAGTTCGCGCACCGGCGCGTCCCCCACCGCGCCGCTGCACACCAGCAGCCCCGCCACCCCCTCGCCGCGCAGCTTCTCCACCGCCGCGAAGGCCGCCACGTCCCCCAGGTCGTCCCCCGCGTACAGCACCGAACCTGCCCCGCGCTCACGCAGGAAGCCGGTCAGCGCCGCGCCCTTGTCCACCCCCGGCGGCCGCAGCTCCAGCACCAGCCGCCCGGGCTCCACCACCAGCCCGTGCCCGGCCGCCAGCTCGCCGACCGGCGCCCGCAGCAGCTCCAGCGTCTCCTCGGGCGCCGCCGTGCGCCGGGTGTGCACCGCCAGCGAGCGCCCCTTGTCCTCCAGCCACGTCCCCTCGGGCGCCCCCGCCGCCGCCAGCAGGCCAGGCAGCGCCGCCCGCGCCCCGGCCACCCCGGGGTGCACCGGCGGCGCGGTCACCTCGCCGCCCTCCCAGCGCTCGGCGCCGTAGTGCCCCAGCACCACGACCCCGGGCAGCCCGTCCAGGCCGCCGTACTCCGCCGCCAGCGCGGCCGGCCGACCCGTCACCACCACCACGGCCCGCACCGCCGGCACCAGCGCCCGCAGCGCGGCCGCCGCCCCCGGATGTGCCCGCGCCCGATCGGGATCCGCCACGATCGGCGCCAGCGTCCCGTCGAAGTCCAGCGCGATCACCGCCTCGCCCGGCGCCGCCAGGATCGCCCGCAGCCCGTCCCGCCCGGCAGCCGTGACCGGCACCCACTTCTCGTCAAAGCCCATGCCCGAGCCCTACCCCGCGGCCCCGTCCCGCTACCGTGCCGCCCGCCGGGCCTCCCGGATCCGGCGCAGCCGGTTCACCAGGACAGGGGCGTGCGCCAGGGCCTCCGGCCGGTCCAGCAGCGCGTTCAGCAGCTGGTAGTACCGGGTGGAGGAGAGCCCCAGTTCCTCCCGGATCGCCCGTTCCTTGGCCCCGGCCGTCCGCCACTGCCGCCCCTCCAGGGCCAGCACCGCCACGTCCCGCTCACTCAGCTCGCCCACCAGGACACCTCCGCCATCACTACGGAGTGTCATTCTCCCGCGTGAGCCGGACACACTGTGCGCCCTCCGGCACCCGGCCGCCCCGGCTAGCGTCGGCGGTATGACCACGCCCAGCTTCGCCGTGCACATCCCCACCGCCGACCTCGAACCCGATCCGCTCGACCCGGCCCAGATCGTCTCCGGCACCCCGGAGGTCTCCGGCCTGGTCCTCGCCGAGTCCCCCGACGGCCGCCAGCTGCGCGGCATCTGGCAGATCACCCCCGGCGTGGTCACCGACGTGGAGGCCGACGAGTTGTTCGTGGTGCTCAGCGGCCGGGCCACCATCGAGGTCGAGGGCGGCCCGACCCTGGAGGTCGGCCCGGGCGACTGCGCCGTGCTGCGCGAGGGCGACCGGACCACCTGGACGGTCCACGAGACGCTCCGCAAGGCCTACGCCATCACGCTCCCCTGACGAGCCCGCCCCTGACGCCCCCGCCCCTGGAGGGCGCCCCGGCCCGGGTTCACTTGCGGACCCGGGCCGCCTCCTTGACCGCCGCGTCCTGCAGCCCGGCGAGCGCCTGCTTCGGGTCGCCGGTGACGGCCTGCCCGATCCCGGCCTTGATCCGGTTGCTGACGTCGCCCCAGGCCGGGTCCCCGAACGGGTAGAAGCTGGCGTTGGTCAGCCCGACCGCGAACTGCTTGAGGTCCTCGTGCTTCGGGTCGGACGTCATCTGGTTGAACGCGTCCTGCGTGACCGGCAGCAGGTTGTACTGCTCGTCGAACTTCAGCTGGAACTCGCGGGAGTAGGCGAAGGACAGGAACTTCTTGATCTCGTTCTTGTGCCCGTTGGCCTTGAACGCCATCATCCAGTCCGCGACGCCGAGGCTGCCGGTCTTGCCCACGCCGTCCTTCTTGGGGATCGGCGCCGTCCCGAAGTCGATCTTCCCGGCGGTGGCCATCCGCAGCAGCGTCGGGTGCCCGTTCAGCATCGCGACCTTCCCGGCCGCGAAGTCCTGGAAGACCGGGGTGCGGTTCATCTTGCCCGGGTCCGGATAGGTCAGCCCGGTGGCCACCAGGTTGTTCTTCAGCCAGCTGAAGGTGGCCTGGTTCTGGGTGCTGTCGATGGTGTAGTTGCCGACGTCGTCGGAGAGGCTGCCGCCGCCGCTCAGCGTCCACAGCATGGACTCGGCCGGTGCCTCCTCCGGCCCGAGCGGCAGCCCGTACGGGGTCACGCCCGGCACCTTGGCCTTGATCTTCTCGGCGTCCTGGCGCAGTTCGTTCCAGGTGGCCGGCGGCTGGGTGATGCCGGCCTGGCGGAAGACCGCCTTGTTGTAGAAGAGCACCCGGGAGGAGGAGACGAACGGGATGCCGTACTGGGTGCCGAGCACCTGCCCGGCGTGCGCGAAGGTGTCCAGGAAATTGGCCTGGGTGTCCATCGAGAGCACGTCGGCGGCCGGGTACAGCCGGTCCGCCGCGACCTGGTCGGCGAAGCCGCCGGTCTGCAGCAGGTCGGGGGACTTGCCGGCCGCGATCATGTCGTCGACCTTCTTGCCGATGTCGGTCCAGCTGTCCACCTCGACGTCGACCTTGATGCCGGGGTTGGCGGCCTCGAAGCCGCGCGCGATCTCGTCCCAGTACAGCTTGGAGCTGGTGTCGGTGCTCTCCCCGTAGTCGGCGGCGACCAGCTTGAGGGTGACCGGCCCGTCCTCCTGCCCGCCGCAGGCGCTGACGGCGGTGAGTACCAGTGCTCCGGCCAGCGCGGTGCCGAGGACGCGGGTGGGAACGTGGGCGCGCCTGTTCAACGCGGGTACCGCCTTCAGGGGAGAACTGCGACCGGACGGGGGAATCCGGGAGGGGGGAGGCGCAACACTGCCAAACCCACCGGGCAGTGGTCCACACCACTGTGCCGAGCCCGCCGAGTAGTTATCGAAGTGCGGACGTCATTGCACGATGCGCAACAGAAGGTGAACGGAAGGCGCCCGGCGCAAAGCCGCTCACACTGCCCCCATCTGCGACAAAGCTCACCTACTTTGGACCAGACCAATCCGACAACTGGACTAGACCTCTTCTACCCGACCAAGGGAAACTGTCCTCCGTGAAGCACGTCATCGCACTCGATGTAGGCGGCACCGGCATGAAGGCCGCGCTGCTCGCCCAGGACGGCTCCGTGCTGTTCGAAGCACGCCGACCGACCGGGCGGGAGCACGGCACGGACGCCGTGGTCACCGCCATCCTCGACTTCGCCGCCGACCTGGCGGACGAGGGCCGGGGCCGCTTCGGCGTCGCCCCGCTCGCGGCCGGCGTCGCCGTCCCCGGCACGATCGACGAGAGGAACGGCATCGCGGTCTACTCGGCCAACCTCGGCTGGCGGGACCTCCCGCTGCGCAAGCTCCTGGGCGAGCGCCTGGCCGGGCCCGACCGCGCCGTCATCCCCGTCGCGCTCGGCCACGACGTGCGCTCGGGCGGCCTGGCCGAGGGCCGGCTCGGCGCCGGCCGGGGCGTCGACCGCTTCCTGTTCATCGCGCTGGGCACCGGCATCGCCGGTGCCATCGGCATCGGCGGCCGGATCGAGGCCGGCGCGCACGGCTACGGCGGCGAGATCGGCCACGTCGTGGTCCGCCCGGGCGGACCGCAGTGCGGCTGCGGCGCCCGCGGCTGCCTGGAGACGCTCGCCTCCGCCTCCGCCGTGTCCCGTGCCTGGGCCGCGGCCAGCGGCGACCCCGACGCCGACGCGGCATCCTGCGCCGCCGCGGTGGACGCCGGGGACGACCGCGCGCTCGCGGTCTGGCAGGGCGCCGTCGACGCCCTCGCCGACGGGATCGTGCTCGCCCAGAGCCTGCTCGACCCGTCCACGGTGATCGTCGGCGGCGGGCTGGCCGAGGCCGGTGACACGCTCTTCGACCCGCTGCGCACGGCGGTCACCGAGCGACTGACCTTCCAGATGCCCCCGAAGGTCGTACCCGCCATGCTCAAAGACACCGCCGCGTCCCTGGGCGCGGGCCTGCTCGCCTGGGATCTGCTCTCCATGGAGGTGACCGCGTGACCACCGCGGACCGTGACCGTACCGCACTGGCCGGCGCCCGGCTGGTCCTGCCCGGCGGCGTCGTCGAGGGCGGCCACCTAGCCGTCGAGGGCGACCGGATCGCCGGCCTCGGAGGCGAGAGCGAGCCCGGCGACCTCGACCTGACCGGGTACACCGTCGTCCCCGGCTTCGTCGA
>NZ_JBIUSS010000028.1:0-122540 GCF_044741445.1 Kitasatospora sp. NPDC088160
GTCATCAAGCAGGCCATGGAGATCAACGACCGCCCGGTCGTCATCGACTTCATCGTCCACCAGGACGCCATGGTCTGGCCGATGGTCGCGGCCGGCACCAGCAACGACGAGATCCAGTTCGCCAAGGGCATCCGCCCCGACTTCGGCGACGACCTCGACTAACGCCCCCCCTTCAACTCCAGAGCGCCTGAGGAACCCCATGTCCAAGCACACCCTCTCCGTCCTGGTCGAGAACAAGCCCGGCGTGCTCGCCCGCATCGCCGCCCTGTTCTCCCGTCGGGGCTTCAACATCGACTCCCTCGCCGTCGGCCCGACCGAGCATCCGGACGTGTCCCGGATGACCATCGTGGTCAACGTCGAGGACCTCCCGCTGGAACAGGTCACCAAGCAGCTCAACAAGCTCGTGAACGTGATAAAGATCGTCGAACTCGACCAATCCGCTGCGATCCAGCGGGAACTGGTCCTGGTGAAGGTCCGCGCCGACAACGAGACCCGGTCGCAGATCGTCGAGATCGTCCAGCTGTTCCGTGCCAAGACCGTCGACGTGTCCCCGGACGCGGTGACCATCGAGGCCACCGGAAGCTCGGACAAGCTGGAGGCCATGCTCCGGATGCTGGAGCCTTACGGCATCAAGGAGTTGGTCCAGTCCGGCCTGGTCGCCATCGGGCGCGGCGCCCGTTCGATCACGGACCGCTCGTTGCGCGCCCTCGACCGCAGCGCCTGAGCACCCCCGAGACGCCGACCGTCTCACACCCTGAAGCACCGCCCCACACCCCCGCCGGTACGCCTACCGTAGAGAGCGCGTACCCGGCAACCATCACGCAAGGAGATGTGCCCCCGTGGCCGAGCTGTTCTACGAAGACGACGCCGACCTGTCCATCATCCAGGGCCGCAAGGTCGCGGTCATCGGCTACGGCAGCCAGGGCCACGCCCACGCGCTGTCCCTGCGCGACTCCGGCGCCGACGTCCGGGTCGGCCTGAAGCCGGAGTCCAAGTCCCGTGCCAAGGCGGAGGAGGCCGGCCTGCGCGTCGTCACCCCGGCCGAGGCCGCGGCCGAGGCCGACGTCATCATGATCCTGGTGCCGGACCCGATCCAGGCCGACGTCTACGAGGCCGACATCGCCCCGCACCTGAAGGCCGGCGACGCCCTGTTCTTCGGCCACGGCCTGAACATCCGCTTCGGCTTCATCAAGCCCCCGGCGGACGTCGACGTCTGCATGGTCGCCCCGAAGGGCCCGGGCCACCTGGTCCGCCGCCAGTACGAGGAGGGCCGCGGCGTCCCCGCGATCGTCGCCGTCGAGCAGGACGCCTCCGGCAAGGCCTTCGACCTGGCGCTGTCCTACGCCAAGGGCCTGGGCGCCACCAAGGCCGGCGTCATCAAGACCACCTTCACCGAGGAGACCGAGACCGACCTGTTCGGTGAGCAGGCCGTCCTCTGCGGTGGCACCGCCGCCCTGGTGAAGGCCGGTTTCGAGACCCTGGTCGAGGCCGGTTACCAGCCGGAGATCGCCTACTTCGAGTGCCTGCACGAGCTGAAGCTCATCGTCGACCTGATGTACGAGGGCGGCCTGGAGAAGATGCGCTGGTCGGTCTCCGAGACCGCCGAGTGGGGCGACTACGTCACCGGCCCGCGGATCATCACCGACGCCACCAAGGCCGAGATGCGGAAGGTCCTCGCCGAGATCCAGGACGGCACCTTCGCCAACACCTGGATCGCCGAGTACAAGGCCGGTCTGCCCAAGTACAACGAGTACAAGAAGGCCGACGAGGACCACCTGCTGGAGACCACCGGCAAGAAGCTGCGCTCGCTGATGAGCTGGGTCGACGACAAGGCCTGAACCGGCCTCGGGCTCTGCCCGATTTTGTAACTTCCTTGTACAAGTAGGCTGCTCTCGTCCGGGTGATTTCGCCGGACGGGAGCAGCCTGGTACCCAGCCCGTCGATACACTCCGAGTGCGCGTCAGGCCCACAGCGTCGTGCGTCTACCTACGCGGCATGCCACCTTCCCCCCGCCGTCCACGCCACCCACGTGCCGGGGAGAACCGCAGAGTTAAGGACACACTGTCGTGAGCACTGTGACATCCAAAACCGCCGTCGTCCTGATCGCCGAAGAGCTGTCGCCCGCCACCGTCGACGCCCTCGGCCCCGACTTCGAGATCCGCCACTGCAACGGCGCCGACCGCACCGAGCTGCTCGGCGCGATCGCCGACGTCGACGCGATCCTGATCCGCTCCGCCACCAAGGTCGACGCGGAGGCGCTGGCCGTCGCCCGCAAGCTCAAGGTGGTCGCCCGGGCCGGGGTCGGCCTGGACAACGTGGACGTCGCCGCCGCCACCAAGGCCGGCGTGATGGTCGTGAACGCGCCGACCTCCAACATCGTCACCGCCGCCGAACTCGCCTGCGGCCTGCTGATCTCCGTCGCCCGCAACATCGCGCCAGCCAACGCCGCGCTCAAGCAGGGCGAGTGGAAGCGCAACAAGTACACCGGCGTCGAGCTGAGCGAGAAGACCCTCGGCGTCGTCGGCCTCGGCCGGATCGGCGTCCTGGTCGCCCAGCGGATGTCCGCGTTCGGCATGAAGATCGTCGCGTACGACCCCTACATCCAGGCCGCCCGCGCCGCCCAGATGGGCGTCAAGCTGGTCACCCTGGAGGAGCTGCTGGAGGTCTCGGACTTCATCACCGTCCACCTCCCCAAGACCCCCGAGACCATCGGCCTGATCGGCGACGAGGCGCTGCACAAGGTCAAGCCGACCGTGCGCATCGTCAACGCCGCCCGCGGCGGCATCGTGGACGAGGAGGCGCTCGCCAACGCCCTGCGCGACGGCCGGGTGGCCGGCGCCGGCCTGGACGTGTACGCCAAGGAGCCGTGCACCGACTCCCCGCTGTTCGGCTTCGACAACGTGGTCGCCACCCCGCACCTGGGCGCCTCCACCGACGAGGCGCAGGAGAAGGCCGGCATCGCCGTCGCCAAGTCGGTGCGCCTGGCGCTGGCCGGCGAACTGGTGCCGGACGCCGTCAACGTCCAGGGCGGCGTGATCGCCGAGGACGTGCGCCCGGGCCTGCCGCTGGCCGAGAAGCTCGGCCGGATCTTCACCGCGCTGGCCGGCGAGGTCGCCGTCCGGCTCGACGTCGAGGTCCGCGGCGAGATCACCCAGCACGACGTGAAGGTGCTCGAACTGTCCGCGCTGAAGGGCGTGTTCGAGGACGTGGTGGCGGAGACGGTGTCCTACGTCAACGCCCCGCTGTTCGCCCAGGAGCGCGGCGTCGAGGTCCGCCTGACCACCTCCAGCGAGAGCGCCGAGCACCGCAACGTGATCACCGTCCGCGGCACGCTCGCGAACGGCGAGGAGATCGCCATCTCCGGCACCCTGGCCGGCCCGAAGCAGACCCAGAAGATCGTCGGCGTGGACGCCTTCGACGTGGACGTCGCGCTCACCGACCACATGGCCTTCTTCAAGTACGAGGACCGCCCCGGCGTGGTCGGCGTGCTCGGCCGCCACCTCGGCGACGCCGGCATCAACATCGCCGGCATGCAGGTCGCCCGCGACGGCGGCGGCGCGCTCGCCTCCATCACCGTGGACAGCCAGATCCCGCAGGACGTGCTGTCGGCGATCGCCGCCGAGATCGGCGCCCGCTTCGCCCGCTCGGTCGACCTGGGCGCCTGAGCCCGACGCCCCCCGGGGCCCGGACCGCCGTTCGCCGGCAATCCGGGCCCCGCTGCGTTCCCCCGGGTGGCTCCCGTCTCAGATACTAGGAAATCCAAGTATTCGTGCAGACACGGCCCGGGCCCGGTCGTACCGTGGAAGGGCGATACGGCGTGCCGACCCTGTAGACAGGGCGTTCGGCCCGTGTCCGCGTGCGCCTTCACGGGCAGGCGATCCCTGCCCCCGCGCGTACCCCTCCCCCTCCCGCGCCCTCTTCGGGGCGCCGCTTCCAAGGAGCCCGGTATGCCCCTCACTGCCGACCGCCACGCCACCCCCACCCCCGCCGCCACCCCCGTCCGCGCCCCGCGCCGTCGCCGGGCCGCCGAACGGAACCCCTTCGCCGCCGCCGCCCTGCAGCGGGCGCTGGACCGCCGCGACAACGGCGGCTCGACCGGGCACCTCTGACGGGAACCGCCGGCGGGCGTCGTCGGCGGTCTGTCCGTCAGGTGTTGTCGGGCGGCGCCCCCGCGGCTTCGCCGGCCCGCCGCCGGCCCGGCCGTTCATCCGCCGAATAGGCCGCTCGGGCTGCCGTCAGGTCACCCGGTCGAGTGCAACCGGCGTCCGTCCGAGGGAAGTTGCTCGCGCTCGTCGGCGCGATCATCCTAATTTGGGGCCCCCGGAAGGGTGATCGACGTTCGCGCGGGCGGGCGTCAGCGACACGGTGTGCGGATCAGTCCCCCTGCCGGGGGAAGAGGGCCCAGTGCGTCTGCCATCCGTCCGCCGACCCATCACCCGGATCGGACTCACCCTGGCCCTGCTGGCCGGGAGCGCGGCGCTCGCCGCCACCCCGGCCTCCGGCGGGCCCCCGACGGAGCCGTCGAGGGCCGGCCGAACGGCCTCCGTCCTGCTCGAACTCGGCACCGAGCCGGCCGGGCCCGCCTGGCGGCGCGCCGCCGACGGGGCCCGGCGGGCCCAGCGTTCCCCGGAGGCCGCCCGCCGGGAGGCCTCGGACGCCGGCGCCGCCCAGCGGGCCAGGGCCGGCGAAGCCCTCGACCGGCTTGCCGCGGCCGTCCACCGGGCGGTGCCCACCGCCGGCGAGCTCTACCGCACCCGCACCCTGATCACCGGCCTCGCCGTCAACGCGCCCGCCGACCGGCTGCCCGCCCTGCGCGCGCTGCCCGGCGTCCGGGCCGTCCACCCGATCGTCCGCAAGCAGCGGGACAACGCCTACTCCGTCCCGCTGATCGGCGCCCCGCAGGTCTGGGCCGGTGCCACCGGCGACGGCAACACCGGCCAGGGGGTGCGGATCGGGATCATCGACAGCGGCATCGACTACACCCACGCCGACTTCGGCGGCCCCGGCACCGAGGCCGCCTTCCGCTCCGTCGAACGCGGCAAGCCCGCCCCGCCCGACCTGTTCCCCAACGCCAAGGTGATCGGCGGCAAGGACCTGGTCGGCGACGACTACGACCCCGACCCGTCCTCCCCGCACCACCAGCCCGTCCCGCACCCCAGCGACAATCCGATCGACTGCGACCGCAACGGGCACGGCACCCACGTCGCCGGCACCGCCGCCGGCTACGGCGTCACCGCCGACGGCCACCCGTACACCGGCCCCTACCGGCCCGGACTCGACCCCGCCGGGTTCAAGGTCGGCCCCGGCGCCGCCCCCGGCGCCCAGCTGTACGCGATCCGGGTCTTCGGCTGCGACGGCTCCACCGACCGGCTCGCCCAGGCCCTCGACCTCGCCGCCGACCCCAACGGCGACGGCGACCTCGGGGACCGCCTCGACGTCGTCAACCTCTCCCTCGGCAGCCGCTTCGGCAGCCCCGACGACACCGACGCCCTCGCCGTCGACCGGCTCGCCGCCCTCGGCACCGTCGTGGTCGCCGCCGCCGGCAACGACGGCGACGTCTACGGCATCGGCGGCAGCCCCGGCACCGCCGCCCGGGCCGTCACCGTCGCCGCCTCCGTCGACCAGCACAGCGACACCGACGGCCTCACCGTGCTCGCCCCCGCCGACCTGGCCGGTGTCGTCCCGGCCCACTGGAGCGAGCGCTACCAGGGCTGGTCCAGCGCCGACGTCAGCGGCCAACTCGCCCTGCCCGCCGACCAGTCCGACGGCTGCGTCGCCTACAGCGAAGCCGACCGGCAGCGGCTCGCCGGGAAGATCGCCGTCCTCACCTGGCGCACCCGCGACTCCGAACGGGCCTGCAACTCCGGCCCCCGCGCCGACCACGCCGCCGACGCCGGTGCGATCGGCGCCCTCTACGCCGCCGACACCGACCACCTCGCCGAGATCTCCGGCAACGACCGCATCCCGGCCGCCCTGCTCGCCCACGCCGACGGCGAACGGCTCCGGCAGGCCGCCGCGGCCGGGCCGGTCGAGGTCCGCCTCGCCGCCCCCGGCAACCCGCTGCACGGTTCCGTCTCCCAGAACCAGCCCGCCCGCACCGACACCCTCACCGACTTCTCCTCCCGCGGCATCGGCGTCCCCGGCATCGTCAAACCCGACCTCGCCGCCCCCGGCGAGACCATCTGGTCCGCCCTCGTCGGCAGCGGCAGCGGCGGCCAGCGCGAGGACGGCACCTCGATGGCCACCCCGCACATCACCGGCCTCGCCGCCCTCGTCCGCGCCGCCCACCGCGACTGGCCGGTCGAACAGCTCAAGGCCGCGCTCATGAACACCGCCGTCGACACCTGGCTCGGCGACGACCACGGCGGACCGGTCTACGGCCCCGAGCGCACCGGCGCCGGCCGCGCCCAGGTCGACCGGGCCGTCCACACCCCCGTCGTCGCCTACGCGGCCGGCGACGGAGCGGCCGAAGGCAGCGTCGGCGTCTCCTACGGGCCGGTCGAGATCGCCGGGCCGACCGCCCTCGGCCGCGACATCGAGGTGCGCAACCACGCGGACCGGCCGCTGAGCTACCGCACCGGCTACGCGGCGGCCACCGAACTGCCCGGCGCCACCTTCGAGGTGACGCCGGACCAGGTCGACGTCCCGGCCGGCGGCACCGCGCGGGTGCACGTCACCCTCGCCGTCCCCGGGGAACTGGGCCGGGCCCCCGACCCCACCATCGACACCGTGCAGGACGGCAAGGCCCGCAGCTACCGCGCCGAACTCTCCGGCCGCGTCCTGCTCACCCCCGTCACCGACCCGGCCCTGCCCCAACTGCGCGTCCCCGTCCTCGCCGCCCCGCGCCCGGCCACCGACCTCACCGCCACCGCCGCCGCCCGCACCACCCGGGACGGCACCGTCCTGATGCTCGGCGGCAGCGCCGCCCCCGGCAACCGGCCCGGACTCGTCACCGCCCTCACCCTCGGCGGCGAAGGCATCCGCTGGGCCGACTGCCCGCCCGACAGCGAAGCCGCCGTCGGGCCCGGGGCCGGCATCCGGCCCGACGACGGAGCCGAGCCGGCCGACCCCCCGCAGGACGTCTGCGTCCAGCAGCCCGGCGACCGGGCCGCCAACCTGCGGGTCGTCGGTGCCGCCACCAGCTCCGACCTGCTCTACGTGGGCGCCCAGCTCTGGGCCCCGGCCGCCACCCCGGTCGGGCTCTACGGCGTCCGGGTCTCCCTGGACACCGACGGCGACGGCGCCACCGACGTCATCCTCGAAGCCGACCGGCTGCGCGGCAGCGACGTCCTGGTCTCCCGCGCCCTCGACGCCCGAACCGGCGCCGAACTCGACGTCCAGCCGCTGAACGGCCACTGGGGCGATACCGACACCGCCCTGCTGGACGGTGACGCCCTCGTCCTCCCCGTCCGGCTGAGCGCGCTCCCGGGCGTCCGGGAAGGCCACAGCACCGTCCACTACGGCGTCTGGACCAGCACCGTCGCCCCCGGCACACCCGACCCGGCCGAGTCCTACTCCGCCATCGGCCTGCGCGGCACCCGCCCCGTCCTGGCCCTCGACGTCCTGCACCCCGCCGTCGACATCCGTGCCGGCCTCGGCGGCCCCGCGGCCCTCGCCACCCCGGTCCGGCCCGGCACCGTCCTCGACATCCACCGCACCCCCGGCGACACCTCCCGCCTGCTCCTGCTCCACCACCTCAACCCCGCCGCCCACCGGAGCCAGGTGATCACCCTCCCCTGACCGCACCTGCCCGAGGGGCGGCCCGCCGACCTGGCGGGCCGCCCCCGTGCGTTGTGCCGCGCCTCGGTGACGGGGCTCCGTGGTGCCGACGGCCGTCTGCCGTGCCCGGCAGGGTTCGTCCCGGTTGCTTCAGGCCTGGTCGCCTCAGCCCTGGTCAGTGGCCTGGGCGGCCCGGGCGGCGAGCCGACGGGTGCGGCGGGGTGCGCGGGCCGGGCGGCGGGAGAAACGGGTGAAGACGGCGACCAGGGCGAGGGCGGCGGCGGTGGCGGAGCTGACGGTGAGGCCCTCGGTGAGACCGGGCGGGCGGAAGGAGCAGGCGATGCGGTCGGCGCCGGCGCCGAGCGGGACGCCGATCATGCCCAGGACGGGCGTCGGCGGGACGTACCGGCCGCCGCCCGCCGCGCAGGTCCAGCCCTCGGCGGCCGGGACGGACAGCAGCGCGGTGCCGGTGGAGCCGGACGGGAGGGTCGCGGCGAGGGTGTGCCCGCCGGCCGCCACGCCGGTCGCGCCGGTGGCGGTGAGACGGGCGACGGCGTCGTCCAGGGCGCCGGGCCGCAGGCAGCCGATCGGGCGGGCCGGGATCTGGCCGACCGTGTCGGAGCGCAGGGTCACCCGGACCGTCCCGTCGGCGGGGACCGGCCCCAGCCGGTGGATCGCGACGGCGGTGGTGGGCTGTTCGCCGTCGCTGCGGTAGGTGGTGCCGAGACCGCTGACCGTGCCCCGGTACCAGACGCCGTGGAAGTAGGCCGTGCCGCCGGGGGTGCAGGCCGCGGTGAGGACGGTGCCCTCGGCGCCGCCGGGCAGCGACCAGCCGCTGGTGCCGTGCAGGGTGGGCGCCGGGCCGCCGGCCGGGACGGGCAGCGGGGCCTCGTACACCCGGCTGCCGAGCAGTGACTCCTGCCGGGACCAGACCGAGGAGGTGTCCGGCCGGGCGCCGGGCGGCAGCACGGTGACCAGCGGCGGTGCGGCGGCCCGCCCGGGGGTGAAGCCGGCCGGGGGCGGCCCGTCGTCGAGGTGGGAGCGGACGGCGAACAGGGCCTGCCCGACCGGATCGGTGACGCTGGCGGTCTGCCGCCCGCCCGCCGTCCAGCCCGCGCCGAGGTCGTGCAGCAGCAGGGCGGCGACGGTCGGCAGGTAGCCGCTGAAGTAGCCGCCGCCCTGGCCGTCGAGCAGCAGCGGATCGTTGGTGGTGAAGGCGTGCGGGCCGGGGTCGCTGCGGCCCCGGGGCCACGCGGCGCCGTCGCGCACCGCCGCGTACCCGGCCCGGACGGCGCTGGCGGAGGCGGTGTCGGCCGGGGCGGCGGCGAGCGCCGCGTACCCGGACCAGACGGAGTTGCCGAGCACCGCGCCGGCCAGCACCCAGGTCGCCAGGGCGGTGGCCCGGCGGTCGGTGTGCCGGCGGTCGAGGGTCCAGAGCGCGGCGAGCAGGACGACCCCGCCGACGGCCAGCAGTGTCCAGGTGGAGGCGCGGACCGAGTGCCGGCCCGCCGCCAGCGCGGCGATCACCGCGACCACGGCGGCGCCGCCCAGCAGGGTGAGCCGGTCCGGCCGGTGCGCCAGCGACACCCAACCGGCCAGCACCAGCAGGCCGCTGAGCGCGAACGCGACCCGGTACGGCCCGCCGGCCGGGATCGCCAGACCGTGCCAGACCACCACGGTCGGGGTCCAGACGAAGCTGAGCACCACCAGCACCAGCGCCCCGCACCAGACCGCCCGCTCCCGCACCCGCACCCGCCGGTTGAACGGCAGCCCGCACACCAGCAGCAGCCCCAGCAGGCCGATCGCGACGTCCGGCAGCGGCCGCCCGCCGTGGGTGGCGGGCAGCAACTGCGCGAGGTGCCCGCCGAGCCCGGACGGGCCGAGCGGCTGCACCGGGGACTCCGGCTGGGCGCCGTGCGCGGCCCGGACGGCGACGAACAGCACGGGCGAGGCGAGCAGGACGCCGGTGGTGGCCATGGTGAAGGCCCGCCCGGCGACCCGGACCCGGTGGCGCAACGGCCGCGGGGTGGCGAACAGGCGGACGGCCAGCAGCAGCCCGGCCATCAGGGTGGCCAGCGCGGCGGTGTACAGGTTGCCGGCCCAGGCGAGGGTGACGCACAGCGAGCCGGCCACCCAGCGCCGCTCGCGCAGGCACCAGTCGGCGGCCAGGCCGAGCAGCGGCAGCGAGACCAGGCCCCAGAGCCACATCGGCGCCGCCCCGCCGACGTCGAGCACCCAGGCGCAGAGCCCGTACCCGACGGCGGCGAGCGCCCGCAGCCAGTGCGGGCCGGCGTGCAGCCGGCCGAGCAGGTGGGCCATCAGGGCGGTGCCGAGGCCGATGGTGGCGAGGGTGACCAGGAGGAGCGCGAACCGGCCCTGGTCGCGGGGGAGGAGGGCGGTCGCCCAGGAGAACGGGTTCATCAGGTAGGCGAAGAAGTCGGCGAGGAACGGGACGCCGTAGCCGCTGTTCCAGTTGAACAGGAGGTCCCCGGCGGCCCGCCCGTGCATCAGGTCCCACAGGTGGGCGTGGTACGGCAGGGCGGCCTCGCCCGCCCCCGTCGGCCACGCCCCGCGCAGCCCTACCGCGAGCGCGTACCCGCCCGCCGCCAGCCCGGCCGCGCTCCCGCAGACCAGCACCTCCCGCCGCCGCACGCCCATTGCTGCTCGACCCCGTTTCCGCGAGGGATTGCCGGACCCCGTCACCCTAAGCGCGCTCCCCGCGCGGACCCGGCCCCCCGCGCTCCCTCGTAGGGGTGATGAGGTGGCAGCCCGGCGGATCGGCCTGCGATGGTGCCCCGTGGTAAGGGAACCCGACCTTGCGATGCCGGGGTGGCTGCGCCCTCCGGCTACCGGCTACACCGCGGACGACCTGGATCGGCTACGGGATCTCCCGCCCCACACCGAGCTGCTCTTCGGTGGCCTGGTCTTCTCCACCCGTCAGACAACGTTCCATGCCCGGACGTCCGAATGGTGGACGCCGGGTGTCAGCCCCTGGGACACCGGAGTAGGGTCCGAGCATGTCTCGCACGATTCGTCTCGCAGTTGTCCCGGGTGACGGCATCGGCCAGGAAGTGGTGGCCGAAGGTCTCAAGGTCCTGGGTGCCGTGCTTCCCGCCGAGGTGAAGCTGGAGACCACCGAGTACGACCTCGGCGCCCGGCGCTACCACCGGACCGGGGAGACCCTGCCGGACAGCGTGCTGGCCGAGCTGAAGTCGCACGACGCGATCCTGCTGGGCGCCATCGGCGACCCGAGCGTGCCGTCGGGCGTGCTGGAGCGGGGGCTGCTGCTGAAGCTGCGGTTCGCCTTCGACCACCACATCAACCTGCGTCCGGGCCGCCTGTTCCCCGGGGTGAAGTCCCCGCTGGCCGGCACTGAGTCCGACGGCGCGTCTCCGACACGACGAGCCATCGACTTCGTGGTGGTCCGCGAGGGCACCGAGGGCCCGTACGTCGGCAACGGCGGCTCGCTGCGCACCGGGACGCCGCAGGAGGTGGCCACCGAGGTCAGCCTGAACACCGCGTTCGGCATCGAGCGCGTGGTGCGCGACGCCTACCGCCGGGCCCAGGCGCGTCCGCGCAAGAAGCTGACGCTGGTGCACAAGAACAACGTGCTGGTGCACGCCGGGCACCTGTGGTCGCGGATCTTCGCGGAGGTCGGCCGGGAGTTCCCGGAGGTCACCACCGACTACCTGCACGTCGACGCGGCGACGATCTTCTTCGTCACCCAGCCGGAGCGTTTCGACGTCATCGTCACCGACAACCTGTTCGGCGACATCCTGACCGACCTGGCCGCCGCCGTCACCGGCGGGATCGGCCTGGCCGCGAGCGGCAACATCAACCCGGGCGGCGAGTTCCCGTCGATGTTCGAGCCGGTGCACGGTTCGGCGCCGGACATCGCGGGCCAGGGCAAGGCCGACCCGACGGCCACCGTGCTGTCGGTCGCCATGCTGCTGGAGCACCTGGGCTTCGCCGCCGAGGCCGCCCGGGTGGAGGCCGCCGTCGCGGCGGACCTGGCCGAGCGCACCGGCACCCGCAGCACCTCCGAGGTCGGCGACGCGCTGGTCACCCGAGTAGCCGGCTGACGGGCCGGATCCGCTTGACGGACTCCGGCCCACGGGCCGGGGCCGACAACGGTCGCGGCCCGGCGGGCCGCACCACATAACCGCAGCTTGCAGCTCCCCAAGGAGCGGGCAGCTGTTCGGCACGGCCCTCTGGATGCGAGTATCGACAGTGGGTCGTGCCGTTGTGCGTTCGTTCCGGTGCTGGTTGGCCGCGGCGGGCACCCGGCGGTGGCGGCCCGGACCTACCCCACGGTGAAGGAAACAGCCATGAGCACGCCCACCCAGGCGCCCATCACGTTCGACCTCAAGCCTTCCGCCCACCCGCTGCCCACCGCGGAGCGCGAGGCCCGGCTGACCAACCCCGGCTTCGGCCGGGTCTTCACCGACCACATGGTCACCATCCGCTGGACCGAGGGCGTGGGCTGGCACGACGCCCAGCTGGCGCCGTACGCGCCGCTGGAGGTCGACCCGGCGAACATGACCCTGCACTACGGCCAGTCGATCTTCGAGGGCCTCAAGGCCTACCGCCAGGCCGACGGCTCCATCGCGAGCTTCCGCCCGGAGGCCAACGCGGCCCGCTTCCAGGCCTCGGCCCGCCGGCTGGCGATGCCGGAGCTGCCGGTGGAGACCTTCGTCGAGGCCGTCGAGCTGCTGGTCCAGCAGGACCAGGCGTGGGTGCCGAACGAGCCCGAGCAGAGCCTGTACCTGCGTCCGTTCATGTTCGCCACCGAGGTCGGTCTGGGTGTCCGCCCGGCGAACTCCTACCTGTTCATGATCATCGCCTCGCCGGCCGGCGCCTACTTCCCGGGCGGCGTCAAGCCGGTCTCGGTGTGGCTGTCCAAGGAGTACGTCCGGGCCGCTCCCGGCGGCACCGGCGCCGCCAAGTGCGCCGGCAACTACGCCGCTTCGCTGATCGCCCAGGCCCAGGCCGCCGAGAAGGGCTGCGACCAGGTCGTCTGGCTCGACGCCGCCGAGCACCGGTGGATCGAGGAGATGGGCGGCATGAACCTGTACTTCGTCTTCGGCGAGGGCAAGGACGCGAAGATCGTCACCCCCGAGCTGTCCGGCGCCCTGCTGCCCGGCATCACCCGCGACTCGCTGCTCCAGCTCGCCACCGACCTCGGCTACGCCGTCGAGGAGCGGAGGATCTCCACCGACGAGTGGCAGCAGGCCAACGCGGACGGCACCCTCACCGAGGTGTTCGCCTGCGGCACCGCCGCCGTCATCACCCCGGTCGGCTCGGTCAAGTCGGCCGCCGCCGACTGGACGGTCGGCACCGGCGAGCCCGGCCCGACCACGATGGAGCTGCGCCGGGCCCTGCTGGCCATCCAGGGCGGCCAGACCCCCGACACCCACGGCTGGCTGCACAAGATCGTCTGAGGCGGCGCCCGCTCCGGCCTGGCCCGTTTCGCATCGCGAGACGGGCGGGCCGGATGCCGGGACGTGTGCCAGACTGCGAACGTGTCCTCGCTGTCGCTGATTATTAACAGCAGGCGCGCCGGTCCGCAGTGACCGCTCCCGCAGGACCCGATGCGGAGCGACCACCAGCGTCCAGACCCGCGCGCAGACCTCTCGCACCCGCGAGGGGTTTTTTCGTTTTTCGGGCATCGCCCCGATCAACACAGCCTCCGGACCGGCCGGGAGCCCCCACAAGGGGCTCGGGGACACCGGAGCCGCGCGCGGGATGCTGGACAGTGGAGCCGGGACTCGCAATCCGGCAGAGCAGTACGAACCTCCCCGAACGGAGAACCAGGGGTCATGACCGAGGTCAGCCGTACCGACGACAGTTTCCACGTGTTCGACACCACCCTGCGCGACGGCGCGCAGCGGGAGGGCATCAACCTGACGGTGGCGGACAAGCTGGCCATCGCGCGGTACCTGGACGAGTTCGGAGTGGGCTTCATCGAGGGCGGCTGGCCGGGGGCCAACCCGCGCGACACCGAGTTCTTCGCCCGGGCCGCCGCCGAACTGGACCTCCGGCACGCCCGGCTGGTCGCCTTCGGCGCCACCCGCCGGGCCGGCGGCAAGGCCGCGGAGGACCCGCAGCTGGCCGCGCTGGTCGCCTCGGGCGCCCCGGTCGTCACCCTCGTCGCCAAGGCGCACGACCGGCACGTGGAGCTGGCGCTGCGCACCACCCTGGACGAGAACCTGGAGATGGTCCGGGACAGCGTCGAGTTCCTGCGCGCGCAGGGGCGGCGGGTGTTCATCGACTGCGAGCACTTCTTCGACGGCTACCGGGCGAACCGCGAGTACGCGCTGGCCGTGGTCCGCACCGCGCACCAGGCAGGGGCGGACGTGGTGGTGCTGTGCGACACCAACGGCGGGATGCTGCCGGCCGGCGTGTGGGAGACCGTCGCCGACGTCCTCGCCGTCACCGGCGCCCGGTTGGGCATCCACGCCCAGGACGACACCGGCTGCGCGGTGGCCAACACGCTGGCCGCGGTGGACGCCGGCGCCACCCACGTCCAGTGCACCGCCAACGGCTACGGCGAGCGGGTCGGCAACGCCAACCTGTTCCCGGTGGTCGGCGCGCTGGAGATCAAGTACGACCGGCGGGTGCTCCCCGAGGGCCGGCTCGCCGAGATGACCAGGCTGTCGCACGCGATCGCCGAGGTGGTCAACCTGACCCCCTCCACCCACCAGCCGTACGTCGGCTACTCGGCCTTCGCGCACAAGGCGGGCCTGCACGCCTCCGCGATCAAGGTCGACCCGGACCTGTACCAGCACATCGACCCGGAGCGGGTCGGCAACACCATGCGGATGCTGGTCTCCGACATGGCGGGCCGCGCCTCGGTCGAGCTCAAGGGCAAGGAGCTCGGCTACGACCTGTCCACCGACCGGGACCTGGCCGGCCGGGTGGTGGCCAAGGTGAAGGAGCAGGAGAACCTCGGCTACACCTACGAGTCCGCCGACGCCTCCTTCGAGCTGCTGCTGCGCGACGAGGTGCGCGGCGGCCGGGACCGCTTCTACACCCTGGAGTCCTGGCGGACCATCAGCGAGCAGGGCCCGAACGGGTTCACCGGCAACGAGGCGACGGTGAAGCTGTGGGCGAAGGGGGAGCGCCGGATCGCCACCGGCGAGGGCAACGGCCCGGTGAACGCGCTGGACCAGGCGCTGCGCACCGCGCTGGAGGGGATCTACCCGCCGCTGGCCCGGTTCGAGCTGGTGGACTACAAGGTCCGCATCCTGGAGGGCCAGCACGGCACCGGCTCCAAGACCCGGGTGCTGATCGAGTCCACCGACGGCACGTCCACCTGGTCGACCGTCGGGGTGGCCGACAACGTGGTGGCCGCCTCCTGGCTGGCGCTGGAGGACGCCTACACCTACGGGCTGATCCGGGCCGGCCTGGAGCCCACCGAGTAGCTCACCGGGCAGCCCGCCGGGCGACTCGCCGTGGCCGCGGCCCACGGACCTCCGAACGAAGGTCCGTGGGCCGCGGCCGTGTCCGTCATCGGAGTCGGGCGAGGAGGGCGTGCTCGACGAGGGTGATGAGGGCGCTCTTGGCGCTGTCGCGGCGGCGGGCGTCGAGCGTGATGACGGGGGTCTCGGCGCTGAGCTGGAGTGCTTCGCGGACCTCGTCGGCGGTGTGGGGCTGGTGTCCGTCGAAGCCGTTGAGGGCGACGACGAAGGGGAGTCCGCTGTTCTCGAAGTAGTCGAGGGCGGGGAAGCAGTCGGCGAGGCGGCGGGTGTCGACGAGGACGACGGCGCCGATGGCGCCGCGGACGAGGTCGTCCCACATGAACCAGAAGCGGTCCTGTCCGGGGGTGCCGAAGAGGTAGAGGATGAGGTCTTCGTCGAGGGTGATGCGGCCGAAGTCCATGGCGACGGTGGTGGTGGTCTTGCCGGAGACGTGGCTGAGGTCGTCGATGCCGGCGGAGGCCGAGGTCATGACGGCTTCGGTGCGCAGGGGGTTGATCTCGGAGACGGCGCCGACGAGCGTGGTCTTGCCGACGCCGAAGCCGCCCGCGACGACGATCTTCGCGGAGGTGGTGGCGCGGGTGGGGGCGGCCGCGTTAGAGCTTGCGAAGTCCACTGAGGACCCTTTCGAGCAGCGTGACGTCGGGCTGGTTTCCGGATTCGCCGCCGGAAGCGGGCTGGTGGATGGCGACGAGGCCGGCCTCGGCCAGGTCGGCCACGAGGATGCGGGCCACTCCCAGGGGAAGGGAGAGCAGCGCCGACACCTCCGCGACGGATTTGACCTCCCTGCACAGGGTGCAGATCCGCTGGTGCTCGGGGAGCAGGGTGGCCAGGCGCTGCGGGTCGACGTCGGCGGAGACGAGGGCCTCCAGCGCGAGCTCGTAGCGCGGCCGGGTGCGTCCACCGGTCATCGCGAACGGCCGGATCAGCGGGCCGGAGTCGGGCTCGTCCTCGAACTCCTCGACGTGCCCGGGCTCGTGGGCCGGCCGGTAGTCGGGGGCGGGCGCCGGGTAGCCGGGCGGCGGCGTGTCGAAGGCGGGCTGCGGCTGTCGGTACCGGCCGGACCGGCCCTGCTGGTCGTACTGCTCCTGCTGCGGCTGCCCGTACGGGTGCTGGGGCTGCCCGTACTGGTGCTGGCCGTACTGCTGTCCGTGCTGCTGGCCGTGCTGAGGCTGGCCGTACTGCTGACCGTGGCCGACGCCGGGTGCTCCGAAGGCGTCATGGCCTGTGCCAGGGTACGGAACGCCGTACTGGCCGCTGCGGTCGTCGGGCGGTGTCACGGTTCCTCTCCTCACAAGGTGCGGCGGTGCGGTGCGAGCTTCGGCGCAGGTCCGGAGCCGGTGGTGCGAAGGCCGTACAACGTCCGAACCCGAGCCCGCCGAAGCGGGCCCGGGAAGGACGCGGAGGTACTTCGAATACCTGGACGGTATCCGACGGACCGTCAGTGCAGGAGACTGCCCTGGAGTTCCGCGCGGAGTGCGGGGGTGAGGACGGCGCCGGCGCGGTCGACGAGGAGGGCCATCTCGTAGCCGACGAGGCCGATGTCGGAGTCGGGGGAGGCGAGTACGGCGAGGGCGGAGCCGTCGCTGACGGCCATGAGGAAGAGGAAGCCTCGTTCCATCTCGACGACGGTCTGGTTGACCTCGCCTCCTTCGAAGATCCGGCTGGCGCCGGAGGTGAGGGAGGTGAGGCCGGAGGCGACGGCTGCGAGCTGGTCGGCGCGGTCGCGGGGGAAGCCCTCGGACATGCACAGCAGGAGGCCGTCGGCGGAGACCACCACGGTGTGGGACACCCCGGGGGTGTTGTCCACGAAATTGGTGATCAGCCAGTTCAGGTTCTGTGCGGCCTGGCTCATCTGAGTCAACTCAACGCTCCTGGTGGTTCGAGCCGCCGAAGAGATCGGTGCTTCGGTTCTGTCCGTTGCCGGACGGGTCTACCTGATCGGGGTCGATCCGGAAGCTTCCGGTGTTACCGGCACTGCGGCCCTGCTCCACGCCGCGGCGCAGGTTGGTGAGCCGGCCGCGGACCTCCTCGGGGCTGCGGGAGACCTGCGGCCCTTCCTGCGGAGTGGGCTTGGCGTTCCCGGCCACCAGGTTCTGCTTGGGCACGCGCCGCGGCAGGCCTGCCCCGGTGGTGCCGCCGGAGGCGGGCTCACGGGTCTGCTCGGCCTGCTGCCAGGCGCCGTCGTTGGGCGACTGCCAGGGCGAGTTGGTCGGGCCGGTCGGGCCGTAGCCGCCCAGCGCCGACACGTCGTGGCCGCGCGGCTCGTCGACCGCCGAGGTGTCCTTGGCGCCGGCGAACCAGTTCGGGGCCTCGCCGCCGGAGCCGCCGTCCGCCGGAGCGGTCGGGGCGCCGAAGCCGCCACCCGCCAGCTGCTGGCCGGGGCGGCGCTGCGGCAGCCCGGACGGCAGGGTGGCGGTGGGTTCGGCGGCGGGCAGCGCGGGCGGCTCCGGGGCGTACGGGTGGCCGGCCGGGGCCTCCTCGGCCTGCTGGCCGTACTGGTCGGCGTAGCCGTCCTGGTAGCCCTGGTAACCGTCGCCCTGGTAGTCCTGGCGGCCGTACTGGTCGTCGGCGTAGCCGGACTGCTGCTCGTAGCCCTGCTGCGGGTACTGGCCGTACTGGTCCTGGCCGTACTCGTCCTGCTGGTAGCCGTCCTGCTGGTAGCCGTACTGGTCGTCGGCGTAGCCGGACTGCTGCTCGTAGCCCTGGGGGGCGTACTGGTCGTAGCCCTGCTGGTAGTCCTCCTCGACCTCGGCGTCCAGCACCGGCGGCTCGCCGTCGTGCGGGCCGCTCTCCAGGGCCGCGCGGCGGACCTGGTCGAGGCGCTGCGAGCGCTGGACGGACTCCAGGGCCGGGCTGAAGCCGCTGGATCCGGCGTTGCCGGCGCCGGTGAGGTGGTCGTCGAAGCCCAGCTCGGCGGCGCTGCGCGGCTGGCCGTTGGGCGCCCACTGGGAGGTCGGCTCCTGCTCGGCGAAGATCCGGGAGACGGTGAACTGCTCCTCGGGCTCCGGCGCGGCGCCCGACCGGGTGATGAACGGCGGGATCATGACCAGCGAGGTGGTGCCGGCGGACTCGCCGGAGGGGCGGAGCTGGACGCGGACGTCGTGCCGCTGGGACAGCCGGCCGACCACGAACAGGCCCATGCGGCGGGAGATGGTGGCGTCGACGGTGGGCGGCTCGGCCAGCTTCTCGTTGATCTCGGCGAAGTCGTCGGCGGTGAGGCCGATGCCCTTGTCGTGGATCTCGACCAGCACCCGGCCGTCCGGCAGGCGGGTCGCGTTGACCAGGACCCGGGTCTGCGGGCTGGAGAACGAGGTGGCGTTCTCCAGCAGTTCGGCGAGCAGGTGGACGAGGTCGGTCACGGCGGCGCCGACGACCTCGACCTCCGGGATGCCGGACAGCTCGACGCGCTCGTACTGCTCCACCTCGGAGGAGGCGGCGCGGAGCACGTCGACCAGCGGGACCGGGGTGTTCCAGCGGCGGCCGGCCTCCTCGCCCGCGAGGACGAGCAGGTTCTCACCGTTGCGGCGCATACGGGTGGCGAGGTGGTCCAGCTTGAAGAGGTTCTCCAGCTGGTCCGGGTCGGCCTCGTTGTTCTCCAGGTCGGTGATCAGCGCCAGCTGGCGCTGGATCAGGCCCTGGCTGCGGCGCGACAGGTTGGTGAAGATCGCGTTGACGTTCCCTCGCAGCAGGGCCTGCTCGGCGGCGAGCGCCACGGCCTGCTGGTGGACCTGGTCGAACGCCCGGGCGACCTCGCCGATCTCGTCCTTGCCGTGCAGCGGGATCGGGGTGACGGAGGTGTCGACCCGGTCGGGGTCGGTCTTGGAGAGCTTCTCGACCAGGTCCGGCAGGCGGTGGTCGGCGATCTCCAGGGCGGCGCTGCGCAGGGTGCGCATGCCGAGGATCATCGAGCGGGCGACGTAGCCGGTGAGCAGACCGGCCAGGATGAGCGCCGCGACGACGATGATCGTGTTGAGGATGGCGTCGTAGAGCGCGTTGTCCTTGAGGCCGCGGGAGTCCGTGAGGACGTCGTCCAGCAGCTGGACCTCGGTGTCGCGCAGGGCCTGGATGTGGGTGTTGGCGGCCTGGTTCCAGTTCTCCGGGGTGAGACCGGAGTCCTTGGCCTCCTTGTAGGCCTGGTCGGCGGCGGCCTTGCCCTTGCTCTGGCCCTCGGCGGCGGCCTGGCTGTAGGCGGCGCCGAGGGAGAGCAGGGTCTGCATGGAGGGCGCGGTGCCGTTCGGCATCTTGTAGGCCGAGCGCTCCTGCGCGGCGGCCTGGGTGACCTGCGCGTTGGCGTACTTGCGGGCGTCCTCGGGGGCGCTGCCGGTGTTGAACTCGGTCAGCGAGACCTGCTCCAGCCGCTCCGCCACCAGGATCTGCTGGATCACGTCGGCGTTCTCGAACCGGGTGGTGGCGTTCTGGGAGATGCCGACCAGCAGGTGCAGCATGAGCGCGCGCTGGGTCGAGGCGGAGGCCTTGGCGAGGGACATCGCGTAGATCGCGCGGCCCTTGCTGGCGGCGTTGCTGGAGCCGAGGCCGACCGAGTTGTCGTAGGACAGCAGCGGGGCGAACATCACCGAGTAGGCGTTGACGGTGGCGCCGGCGAACAGCTCGGATCCGTACGCGGTGGCCCGCAGGTGCGGCAGGTCGACCACCAGGGCCTGGAAGCCCTCGTGGCGGCGCGGCAGTTCGCCGGACTTGTCGGAGGCCGCGTAGGCCGCCTCGTACGCCTTCAGCGCGGCGTCCGTGTTGGCGCGGATCTTGGCGACCTTGCCGTCCGGGTCCTGCTTGGTGAGCAGGGGTATCAGCGTGGTGTCGCGCTCGATCTCCAGCGCTTCGGCGAGCTCGGTGGCCGCCTTGGCGAGTTCGGCGGTCTTCTCGGCGCGGGAGGCCTTGATGTAGCCGTCGACCGAGGTGTTCACGCGGAGGCCGCCGAAGACGAGGCTGATGATCACGGGGATCAGCAGGATCGCGATCAGACGGGTCGGCACGCGCCAGTTGCGCGGGCGGAGGAAGTCGTACCGCTTGGAGGCGTCGCCGTCCGGACCGCCGCTGCGGGGTTCCGTGGACGCGGCCGGGGGCTGCGGGGCCGGGGAGGCCTGGGAGCGCTCCTCGGTGGGGGTGAAAGCGGAGAATCCGGCCGGGTCCGCTGCGGTACCGTTCGGCTCGCTCCGGCGGGGCTCGGAGCGCCGCTGCGGGGCGGGTTGCTGCTTACGCCTCACTCGACAACTACCTCTCGGCCGACTGTCGGCCATGGATCAATCCAGCGCTACCCCCGGGCCCTGGCCCGTCACCGGTGGGCCGGCGCGAGGGTTTCAGGGGTAGCTGGAATTTCAGCACGTGCAGGGATGGGGGACAAACAGCCGCAGGATGGCCCCCGCGTCGGCGCAATAGGGACATTCACCGACATGACGGAGCAAAACCGTGGTCTTCTGGCGCTGAGTGACGCTAGTTCACCACGCAGAGTCACTGTTGATCACAAAATGCCTACCGAACTGTTATCCGCTGCTTATACAGCGGGTCTTGCGCGATGCCCCTGGAGGACATCGGCCGGTAGCGGCTCCGCCCCGGGGCCCGTCACGCCGACGGCCCCCGGGGTCCGGATGTCCGGCCCGTCATCGGAGTCGGGCGAGGAGGGCGTGCTCGACGAGGGTGATGAGGGCGCTCTTGGCACTGTCGCGGCGGCGGGCGTCGAGCGTGACGACCGGGGTCTCGGCGCTGAGCTGGAGCGCTTCGCGGACCTCGTCGGCGGTGTGGGGCTGGTGTCCGTCGAAGCCGTTGAGGGCGACGACGAAGGGGAGTCCGCTGTTCTCGAAGTAGTCGAGGGCGGGGAAGCAGTCGGCGAGGCGGCGGGTGTCGACGAGGACGACGGCGCCGATGGCGCCGCGGACGAGGTCGTCCCACATGAACCAGAAGCGGTCCTGTCCGGGGGTGCCGAAGAGGTAGAGGATGAGGTCTTCGTCGAGGGTGATGCGGCCGAAGTCCATGGCGACGGTGGTGGTGGTCTTGCCGGAGACGTGGCTGAGGTCGTCGATGCCGGCGGAGGCCGAGGTCATGACGGCTTCGGTGCGCAGGGGGTTGATCTCGGAGACGGCGCCGACGAGCGTGGTCTTGCCGACGCCGAAGCCGCCCGCGACGACGATCTTCGCGGAGGTGGTGGCGCGGGAGGGAGCGGCCGCGTTAGAGCTTGCGAAGTCCACTGAGGACCCTTTCGAGCAGCGTGACATCGGGCGTTCCGCCCGACTCGCCCGCGGCGGCGGGCTGGTGGATGGCGACGAGGCCGGCCTCGGCCAGGTCGGCCACGAGGATGCGGGCCACACCGAGCGGGACGCCGGCCAGTGCGGAGATCTCCGCGATGGACTTGACCTCACGGCAGAGGTTCACGATCCGGGCGTGCTCGGGCAGCAGGCCGCCGGTCCGTTCGGCGTTGCCGGTGGTCGAGATCAGGGCCTCGATGGCGAGCTGGTACCGGGGCCGGGTGCGGCCACCGGTCATCGCGTACGGGCGGACCAGCGGCTGCTGCTCGTAGCCGTCGGACTGCTGCCCGCCGTAGCCGCTGCCGTACCCGTTGCCGTATGAGCCGGCGGGTGTCGAGGGCGGGGTCATGGGTCCTCCTTGTGCTGCAGCCTTGGGCAGCCGGTTCCAGCTGGGGCGGTGCCAGCTGAGGCGGGATCAGCTGCCTGAGGGTAGCTGAGGGTGAGACGCCGGGGCCGGTCGGGTCGGACCCGGCGGGGGAGGTGGGACGGTGGACGTATCCCGCTCGGACTCCGGTCAGTGCAGGAGACTGCCCTGGAGTTCCGCGCGGAGTGCGGGGGTGAGGACGGCGCCGGCGCGGTCGACGAGGAGGGCCATCTCGTAGCCGACGAGGCCGATGTCGGAGTCGGGGGAGGCGAGTACGGCGAGGGCGGAGCCGTCGCTGACGGCCATGAGGAAGAGGAAGCCTCGTTCCATCTCGACGACGGTCTGGTTGACCTCGCCTCCTTCGAAGATCCGGCTGGCGCCGGAGGTGAGGGAGGTGAGGCCGGAGGCGACGGCTGCGAGCTGGTCGGCGCGGTCGCGGGGGAAGCCCTCGGACATGCACAGCAGGAGGCCGTCGGCGGAGACCACCACGGTGTGGGACACCCCGGGGGTGTTGTCCACGAAATTGGTGATCAGCCAGTTCAGGTTCTGTGCGGCCTGGCTCATCTGATTCAACTCAACGCTCCTGGTGATCTGCGCCGTTGCCGTCGGTCCGGCCACCGAAACTATCGAATCCGGGCTGCTGGGCACCATGCTGGGAGCCCGGCTGGTTGGCCTGTTCGGCTCCGGCCCGGCGGCCCTGCTGGATGCCGCGGCGCAGGTTGGTCAGCCGGCCGCGGACCTCTTCGGGGGCCCGGGAGACCTGCGGACCGGTCAGCGGCGAGGCCTCGGCGGTGCCGGAGACCAGGTTGGCCTGCGGGGTCCGCCGGGGGAGACCGGACATCGTGACGCCGCTGGTCGAGGGCTCGCGGACCTGCTCGGCGCGGCGCCAGCGCTCGTCGTTCGCGGACGGGCGCCACGGGGCGTCCCCGGGGCCGGGCTGCGGCTGCTGGCCCTGCTGCGGCTGCTGCTGACCCTGCTGCGGGGCCTGGGACTGCGGGGCCTGGGGGGCCTGAGCCTGCGCGGCCTGCTGCGGAGCCTGGGGCTGCGGGGCCTGGGCCGGCCGGCCCTGTCGGCCCTGCGGGTCGGACGGCTGGAACTCCGGCGCCGAGGTGCCGGGCCGGCGCGGCTGGTACGTCCGCGGCCGCGCCTCCTGCCCGCCCTCCTGCGGGTACCACGGCTGCTCGGCCGCACCCCCGGACGGGCCGGTCGGCAGCGCCATCGGCTCCGGCCGGGCCTGCTCCTGGCGCACCGGCTCGGGCCGGGCCTGCTCCTGACGGACCGGCTCCGGACGCGCCGGGTTCGGCACGCTCGGCAGCACCGGCTCCACCAGACCGAGGCCCAGCGGGTCACGCGGGTCGATCTGACTGGCCTCGAAGCGCGGCCGGGCGAACTGCTGGGTGCTCTCCACCGGTGCCGGCTCGGCCGACGGCAGCGGCTGGGTCTGCTGCTGCGGCGGCAGTTGCGGCTGGCGGTCGCGCTGCGGCGCGTCCGGGCCGGGGCGCTGCGGACGGCGCTGGCCCTGCGGACCGGGCTGGCCCTGCGGGCCGCCCTGACCGGGGCCGCCCTGGCCCTGCGGGGCCGGCCGGCGCTGCGGCAGGCCCTCCTGCGGGCGATTGCCCGGGCGGGCGCCGCCCTGCTGCTGCGGAGCGCCGCCCGGCCGGCCCGGCCGACCGTGCTGCGGCTGCTCGCCGGTCCGGGGGCCCGGACCGCCGTCGAACTCGCCACCCGGGCGCGGCCGTTCCTGGCCGGGGCGGCCCTGAGCGTGCTGCTGCTGACCGGGGCGGCCCTGGGTGGGCTGCTGCTGGCCGCGGCGGGGCAGGCCGCCGAGGCCGCCCTGCGCCGGGCCCGGCCGGTTCGGGCCGCGCTGCGGCAGGCCGCCCTGCGGGGACTGCTGGGCCTGCTGGGACTGCGGGGCCTGCGGGGCCTGCTGGGCCGGCTTCTGGCCCTGGGGCTGCGGGGCTTGCCGGCCCGGTCCCTGGGGTCCCTGGGGCTGCTGGCCCGGGCCTGGCTGGCCCGGCTGGCCGGGGTTCTCGCGCAGCGACTGGCCGACCTGGCGGGTCGGCAGGCCTCCGGCCCGGCCGCCGGACGCGGCAGGTGCACCCGGTCCGGTCGGAGCACCCGGAGCACCCGGAGCACCCGGAGCACCCGGAGCGTTCGGTCCGGTCGGAGCACCGGGGCCGGTCGGAGCGGTCGGGCCGCCCTGGCCGAGCTGCGGTCGGCCGCCCTGCGGGGCACCGCCGGCCGGGCCCTGGCCGAGCGCGGCCGGGCCGCCCTGGCCGGGCGGCACCTGGCGCTGCTGGCGCGGCGTCGGGGCGACTCCGCGCTGCTGCTTGGCCTGGGCCGGGCCGGGCCGGCCGGCGCCGCGGCGGTCGGCGGAGTTGGTGACGTCCACCGGGAGCATGACCAGCGCGGTGGTGCCGCCGGAGTCGCTGGGGCGCAGCTGGATGCGGATGCCGTGTCGCAGGGACAGGCGGCCGACCACGAAGAGGCCCATGCGGCGGGAGACCGAGACGTCCACCGTCGGCGGGTTGGCGAGGCGCTCGTTGATGTCGGCGAGGTCGTCGGGGCTCAGGCCGATGCCGGTGTCGTGGATCTCGACCAGGACGCGGCCGTCGGGCAGCGCGTGGCCGGTGACCCGAACGCGGGTCTGCGGGCTGGAGAACGAGGTGGCGTTCTCCAGCAGCTCGGCGAGCAGGTGGACGAGGTCGTTGACGACGCGGCCGGCGACCTCGGCCGACGGCACGGCGGCGAGTTCGATGCGCTCGTACTGCTCCACCTCGGAGGCGGCGGCGCGGAGCACGTCGACCAGCGGGACGGGCCTGGTCCAGCGGCGGCCCGGGTCCTCACCGGCGAGGACGAGGAGGTTCTCGCCGTTGCGGCGCATGCGGGTCGCGAGGTGGTCCAGCTTGAAGAGGTTGGCCAGCTGGTCCGGGTCGGCCTCGCGGCTCTCCAGTTCGGAGATGAGCGACAGCTGGCGCTGGATGAGGCCCTGGCTGCGGCGCGAGAGGTTGGTGAACATCGCGTTGATGTTGCCGCGCAGGAGGGCCTGCTCGGCGGCGAGGCGGACGGCCTCGCTGTGCACCATGTCGAAGGCGTGCGCCACGTGGCCGATCTCGTCGGTGGAGTCGACGGCCACCGGTTCGACCGTCGTGTCGACGTCGTGCGGGTCGCTCTCGGAGAGGGTCTTGACCAGCTCGGGCAGGCGGCGCTCGGCGACGTCCTCGGCCGCGGCCTGCAGACGGGTCAGCGAGCGCACCATCGAGCGGGCGATCAGACCGGCGCCACCGAGGGCGACGAGCAGCACCAGGGCGATGGCGGCACCGATGATGATGGCCTCGGTGTCGGCCTGGGACTGGAGGTCCTGGGCCTTGCCGTCGAGGTCCTCGATGAGCTTGGACTCGATCCGGCGCTCGGCGGTGATCTTGGCGCTGGCCTTCTCGTACCAGTCCTTGTAGGTCACCGGGTCGGTCTGGTGGATGCCGCTCGGCTGGAGGATCGAGCGCGCGTACCGGTCGGCGTCGGCGATCACCGAGTTGTAGCTGAGCTGGCCGCGCAGGTTGTCCAGGTCGTGCGCGGTGTAGATGTTGTTGAAGCTGGTGAGCGAGTTGTCGTACGAGGTGCGCAGGCGGATGCCGAAGGACTCGTCGCTGGGGCTGAGGTCGGGGCCCTTGGGGTTGGCGAGTGCGGCGCCGATCAGGGCGCGCTGCTGCGAGGTGGCGTTCTTGGCCAGCGAGAACTGCTGCAGCGAGCGGGTCGCGACGAGCAGGTCCTTGTTGTTCGACGCGAGCGCGATGTCCTGGGTGATGGCCAGCAGGTCGCGGATGATCACGTCGTAGGCGGTGATCGTCGACTGGATGTTCTGGTTGTTCTGGTACGGCGTGTTGCGCGCGTCCGAGATCGAGTTCAGGTCCCTGCGGATCTGGAACAGCAGCGCCTTCCCGCCCGAGAGCTCGAGGTTCTCGAACTTGTCCGAGGACGCGGTGAAGGTGCGGCTCAGGTCGTCGGTGGCCCTGCGGGCGGTGGCGATGTCGTCGTCGAGCGGGTCGTTGGGGCGCGCGGTGATGTAGCCGGCGCTGATGTCGCGCTCGGTCTGCAGGGCGTCCGCGAGGTTGGTCGCCTTCTTGGCCAGGTCGGACAGGTTGGCCATCTGGGAGAGCTGCTGCGAGTTCTGCATCGAGGCCTGGATCCGCAGGCCACCGAGGACCAGGGAGACCAGGACGGGCAGGGCGAGCAGGGCGATCAGTCGGGTCCGGATGCGCCAGTTGCGCATCGCGAGCCGGCTCAGACCGGTGGCCCGCCGCCTGGTCAGGGTGGTCCGGAGCTTGTCCCGGGCGGACTTCCGTTCCTGGCCGTCGTCCTCCGGGTGGCCGGGGGCCTCGGGGATCACCGGCTCGGGCGGGCCGCCGGGGGCCGCCGCCTGCTGGGGGGCTGCCACGGGCTCGTGCGACTCCGGGTTACCCGCGCCGCCGCTACCCCTTTTGAAACGTCCCTGCACTGGCGTCGCAACCTCTGGACCGGGCGTCCCGCCGCGTCGCCGCGGACCGGACGGTGTCGAGTTTCCTTCCGCTCCCCGGCTGGTCCGGGTGAGCGCGTCGCCGGGGTGGACTTCTCCCTACCCACGGTCCGTGGCATTCCAGCACAGCCGGGGAATCCCAACAAGGGCCGCCAGGACACGCCGCGCGGCGCTACCGAACGCGTGCGTGACTTCACTGACTGTGCCGTAACAGGACCGGAATACCGCATTTTTCGGACACTCGCCGGATACATGCCAACCCGGCCCGAGATCGAAAAGAGTCGCGGACCTTCCGGAATGACCGTTATCGGAGATATGCCGGAAAATCCCGTTGCGGCGATATGTCGGATATCTGCAATTCGCTCATGAATTTGTGAGCAAAATCACAGTCTAATGTGTAGCTTTGGTCACGGCCCCTGTGGAATGAGATCTCGTAACCTGGCTGTCTCCGGAGCACGGCCCCGATCAGCCTGCCCAGAACCCCTCCGAATCATTCGGAATCACTCAGGCCGGTGACGATCCGCCGCGATCCGCCCGGCCGCGACCACGAGGTGCTCTCGATGTCCCAGGCGAAGAAGGCCACCAAGTCCACGCTGCCCTGCCGCTCCACGGCGAACCCGCGCCGGACGACGCTGGCCTCGGTCGCGGACTTCAGCACGATCCCGGGTGCCCGCAAGCCCGAGGACGCCGTCACCTACGGCACCGAGCTGCCGGCCAGCACCGCCAACCCGCGCCGCACCCAGCTGATGGTCGCCCCGGCGCCCGTCGTCGTGCAGGACTGACCCGACCCCCGCTCCGACCGGGCGTCGCGGCCGTGCCACCGAGGGCGGTCGCGGCGCCCTGCGGCGTTCCCGGGCGGTTGCCGGGGCTCGCGGCCCAACCGCGCTGAACAGGGGCAAAGCGGTCAGCCGGGGCCCCACGCGATAGCCTGGACGACGATTGACGGGGCCGCGCCCACCGTGGGCGAGGCGCCCACCAGCGCCCGGGCGCGCCCCGGGCGGTCGACGAAGCGAGGGGTATCCCAGCCGTGCGCATTGCCAGGTTTTCCGTCCGGGAGGGGAGCCCTGCCGCCGGCAGCGTCTCCTTCGGCGTGGTGGAGGGCGACCCTTCCCAGCCCGACTCGCTGGTCGTCCACGCGCTGGCCGGCCACCCGTTCGGCCAGCCCCAGCCGACCGGCGAGAGTTACCGCTTCCAGGACGTCCGGCTGCTCAGCCCGATGCTCCCCAACAAGATCGTGGCGGTCGGCCGCAACTTCGCGGCGCACGCCGCCGAGCTGGGCAACGACGTCCCGGACGTGCCGCTCACCTTCTTCAAGCCGTCCACCTCGGTGATCGGCCCGACCGAGAACATCGCCTACCCGCCGTTCTCCTCGGACGTCCAGCACGAGGCCGAACTCGCCGTGGTGATCGGCCGGATGTGCCGCGAGGTGCCGCTGGACCGGGTGCCCGAGGTGATCCTCGGCTACACCTGCGCCAACGACGTCACCGCCCGGGACGTGCAGAAGCGCGAGGGCCAGTGGGCCCGGGCCAAGGGCTTCGACACCTCCTGCCCGCTGGGCCCGTGGATCGAGACCGATCTGGACCCGGCCGACCTCGCCGTCACCTGCACGGTCAACGGCGAGCTCCGGCAGGCCGGCCGCACCTCCCAGATGGTCCGCTCGGTCGCCGAGCTGATCGTCCACATCTCCGAGGCCATGACGCTGCTGCCCGGCGACGTCATCCTCACCGGCACGCCCGCAGGGGTGGGCCCGCTCAACGTCGGCGACGAGGTCGCCGTCTCCATCGAAGGCATCGGCACTCTCACCAACAAGGTGATCAAGCGTGGCTAGTGAAAAGCTCAGCGGCTCCGCCGCGGGCAACCCGGCCGTCCGGGTTCGTTTCTGTCCGTCCCCGACCGGGAACCCGCACGTGGGCCTGGTCCGCACGGCCCTCTTCAACTGGGCCTACGCCCGCCACAACGGCGGCACGCTGGTCTTCCGGATCGAGGACACCGACTCGGCCCGCGACTCCGAGGAGTCGTACGACCAGCTGCTCGACGCGATGCGCTGGCTCGGCTTCGACTGGGACGAGGGCCCGGAGGTCGGCGGCCCGCACGAGCCGTACCGCCAGTCCCAGCGGATGGACATCTACGCCGACGTCGCCCGCCGCCTGCACGAGGCCGGCCACGCCTACCACTGCTACTGCAGCACCGAGGAGCTGGACGCCCGCCGCGAGGCCGCCCGCGCCGCCGGCAAGCCCTCCGGCTACGACGGCCACTGCCGCGAGCTGACGGACGAGCAGGTCGCCGTCTACAAGCTGGAGAAGCGCGAGCCGATCCTGCGTTTCCGGATGCCCGACCGCACCCTCAGCTTCGACGACCTGGTGCGCGGCACGCTCACCTTCGAGCCGGAGAACGTGCCGGACTACGGCATCGTCCGGGCCAACGGCGCCCCGCTGTACACCTTGGTCAACCCGGTGGACGACGCCCTGATGGGCATCACCCACGTGCTGCGCGGCGAGGACCTGCTCTCCTCCACCCCGCGGCAGATCGCGCTGTACGCCGCGCTCGCCGAGATCGGCGTCGGCGACGGCACCACCCCGCGCTTCGGCCACCTGCCGTACGTGATGGGCGAGGGCAACAAGAAGCTCTCCAAGCGCGACCCGCAGGCCTCGCTCAACCTGTACCGCGAGCGCGGCTTCATCCCCGAGGGCCTGCTCAACTACCTCTCCCTGCTGGGCTGGTCGCTGGCCGACGACCGCGACCTGTTCGGCATCGACGAGATGGTCGCCGCCTTCGACATCGCCAAGGTGAACGCCAACCCGGCCCGCTTCGACCTGAAGAAGTGCGAGGCGATCAACGCCGAGCACGTCCGCAAGCTGGCCCCGGAGGACTTCGTCCGCCGCCTGGTGCCGTACCTCCAGGCACCCGGGCTGCTGCCGGCCGAGCCGACCGCCGAGCAGCTGGACCTGCTCGCCAGGATCGCGCCGCTCACCCAGGAGCGGATGGTCGTGCTGAGCGAGATCGTGAACATGGCCGGCTTCCTGTTCGTCGACCCGGCCGACTTCGCCGTCGACCCGGACGACGCCGCCAAGGCGCTGACCGCCGACGCCCGCCCGGTGCTGGAGGCCAGCGTCAAGGCGCTGGAGGCGCTCGCGGACTTCAGCCCGGAGCCGATCCAGGCCGCGCTGCGCGAGGCGCTGGTGGACGGGCTGGGCATCAAGCCCAAGTTCGCGTTCACGCCGCTGCGGGTCGCCGTCACCGGCCGCCGGGTCTCGCCGCCGCTGTTCGAGTCGATGGAGCTGCTCGGTCGCCCCGAGACGCTGCGCCGGCTGAGCTCCGCCCTGGAGGCCCTGCCGGCCGCCTGAGCGGGCCGCTGAGCAGGCCGCGGGCCCGGCCTCGTGCCGGGCCCGCGGCCTGCTCGGACGTCACCGCCCGGACGTCACTGCCAGGACGCCCGGCCGCTGCCTGGGGTTATCGATTTTGGAGCCGGGGCCGGCGTCGGGTAATGTTCTTTCTGCGCCGCCCGGGAGGGAACGGACGAGGGAGCGAAACCCTCCACCCGGCCCCGAACGAGAGGCGCAACGCCTGAGAAGGCCCCGACAGGGGTTCAACTCTGGTGGGGTATGGTGTAATTGGCAGCACGAGTGATTCTGGTTCATTTAGTCTAGGTTCGAGTCCTGGTACCCCAGCGCAGTACGCAAGTCCAGCAGTACAAGTGAAGAACAAGCCCCCGTTGTGTAGCGGCCTAGCACGCTGCCCTCTCACGGCAGTAGCGCCGGTTCGAATCCGGTCGGGGGTACCGATCCCGCAAGGGATCACCTGGAAAGCCCCCGTTGTGTAGCGGCCTAGCACGCTGCCCTCTCACGGCAGTAGCGCCGGTTCGAATCCGGTCGGGGGTACTGATCCCGCAAGGGATCGCCAGGAAGCCCCCGTTGTGTAGCGGCCTAGCACGCTGCCCTCTCACGGCAGTAGCGCCGGTTCGAATCCGGTCGGGGGTACTCCAGAGCATGAAGCCGGTGGGTTATCCCATCGGCGCTTGCTTTGTGTTGGGGTATGGTGTAATTGGCAGCACGAGTGATTCTGGTTCATTTAGTCTAGGTTCGAGTCCTGGTACCCCAGCCAGAAATTGGAAGGCCCCGGTTTCCGGGGTCTTTTTTGCATTTCCCGGAGCATTCCGAAGGGCCCCGCGCGGTGGTGCTGCGCGGGGCCCTTTCCGGGTGCGGCGGTCAGCCGCGGCGGAGGGCCTCGGTGAGCCGGTTCGCGGCCTCGATGATGGCCTGGGCGTGCAGGCGGCCCGGGTGGCGGGTCAGCCGCTCGATCGGGCCGGAGACGGAGACGGAGGCCACCACGCGGTTGGAGGGGCCGCGCACGGGAGCGGAGACGGACGCGACGCCCGGCTCGCGCTCGCCGATCGACTGGGCCCAGCCGCGGCGGCGGACGCCGCTGAGCGCGGTGGCGGTGAAGCGGGCGCCCTGGAGGCCGCGGTGCAGCCGCTCGGGCTCCTCCCAGGCCAGCAGGACCTGGGCGGCCGAGCCGGCCTTCATCGGCAGGGTGCTGCCGACCGGGACGGTGTCCCGCAGACCGGAGAGCCGCTCGGCGGCGGCTACGCAGATCCGCATCTCGCCCTGGCGGCGGTAGAGCTGTGCGCTCTCGCCGGTGACGTCGCGCAGGTGGGTCAGAACCGGGCCCGCGGTGGCGAGCAGCCGGTCCTCGCCCGCCGCGGCGGAGAGTTCGGACAGACGGGGGCCGAGGATGAATCGCCCCTGCATGTCCCTGGTGACCAGACGGTGGTGTTCGAGTGCGACGGCGAGCCGGTGGGCCGTGGGGCGCGCCAGACCGGTGGCGGCGACCAGCCCCGCCAACGTGGCGGGGCCCGACTCCAGTGCGCTCAGCACCAGAGCGGCCTTGTCGAGAACGCCGACGCCGCTAGAGTTGTCCATGCGCTAAGACTGCAGTCTCATTCCGCGAGACGCAAGTTCAATCTTCCGGGAAAAGCGCCACTCTGGATGCAGCAGCCCGGGAGGCATCCAGGATGCGACCTCACCAGAGTGTCCGCATCGTGGACAGCGATCCGGCGTGCAGGTCGCGAGAACGCGCCCGCCACAGGGCGGCGGGAGCTCCGACCTCGACGACACGAGAAGGCCGGCAACGCGGCCGGCTGGAGGGAATCCGATGGGACGGACACTCGCAGAGAAGGTCTGGGACGACCACGTCGTGCGGCGCGCGGAGGGAGAGCCCGACCTGCTCTTCATCGACCTCCACCTGCTCCACGAGGTGACCAGCCCGCAGGCCTTCGACGGGCTGCGGCTGGCCGGCCGGACGGTCCGCCGCACCGATCTGACGATCGCCACCGAGGATCACAACACCCCCACCGTGGACATCGACAAGCCGATCGCCGACCCGGTGTCCAAGGTGCAGCTGGAGACGCTGCGCCGCAACGCCGCCGAGTTCGGTGTCCGGATCCACTCGCTCGGCGACATCGAGCAGGGCGTCGTGCACGTGGTCGGCCCGCAGCTGGGCCTGACCCAGCCCGGCATGACCGTGGTCTGCGGCGACTCCCACACCTCGACCCACGGCGCCTTCGGCGCACTGGCGTTCGGCATCGGCACCAGCCAGGTCGAGCACGTGCTGGCCACCCAGACGCTGCCGCTGGCGCCGTTCCGGACCATGGCCGTCACGGTCGAGGGCGAGCTGCCCGAGGGCGTCACCGCCAAGGACCTGATCCTGGCCGTGATCGCCAAGATCGGCACCGGCGGCGGCCAGGGATACGTCCTGGAGTACCGCGGTTCGGCGATTCGGGGCCTGTCCATGGAGGCCCGGATGACCATCTGCAACATGTCCATCGAGGCCGGCGCCCGGGCGGGCATGATCGCCCCGGACGAGACCACCTTCGGCTACCTCAAGGGCCGTCCGCACGCCCCGCAGGGCGAGGACTGGGACGCCGCCGTCGCGTACTGGTCGACCCTGGGCACCGACGAGGACGCGGTCTTCGACCACGAGATCTTCGTCGACGCGGCCGCGCTGACCCCGTTCGTCACCTGGGGCACCAACCCCGGCCAGGGCGCCCCGCTGGGCTCCGACGTGCCGGACCCGGCCTCCTTCGCCGACCCGCAGGAGCGCGCGGCCGCCGAGAACGCCCTCGCCTACATGGGCCTGGAGGCCGGCACCCCGCTGCGCGAGGTCACCGTCGACGCCGTCTTCGTCGGCTCCTGCACCAACGGCCGGATCGAGGACCTGCGCGCCGCCGCCGCCGTCGTGGAGGGCCGCCGGATCGCCGACGGCGTACGGATGCTCGTCGTCCCCGGCTCCGTCCGGGTCGCCCTGCAAGCCGTGGAGGAGGGCCTGGACAAGGTGTTCACCGCGGCCGGCGCCGAGTGGCGCCACGCGGGCTGCTCGATGTGCCTGGGCATGAACCCCGACCAGCTCGCCCCCGGGGAGCGCTGCGCCTCCACCTCGAACCGCAACTTCGAGGGTCGGCAGGGCAAGGGTGGCCGGACCCACCTGGTGTCCCCGCAGGTCGCCGCCGCGACCGCCGTCCTGGGCCGTCTGGCCGCACCGTCCGATCTGCCCTCCGACCTGGCGGACACCAACGTGGCTGTGGAGGCCTGAGAACCATGGAGAAGTTCACCACCCACACCGGCCGGGCCGTTCCGCTGCGGCGCTCGAACGTGGACACCGACCAGATCATCCCGGCCCACTGGCTCAAGAAGGTCACCCGTTCCGGTTTCGAGGGCGGCCTTTTCGAGGCCTGGCGCAAGGACGAGTCGTTCATCCTCAACCAGCCCGAGCGGCAGGGCGCCACGGTCCTGGTGGCCGGCCCGGAGTTCGGCACCGGCTCCTCCCGCGAGCACGCCGTCTGGGCGCTGCAGAACTACGGCTTCCACGCGGTCATCTCGTCGCGCTTCGCGGACATCTTCCGTGGGAATTCCCTGAAGAACGGACTGCTGACGGTCGTCCTGCCGCAAGAGACCGTGGAACAGCTCTGGGCGCTCACCGAGAGTAACCCTTCGGCCGAGATCACCGTTGATCTGGAAGCCCGCGAAGTCCGGGCCGAGGGCGTCACCGCGTCTTTCGAACTGGACGACAACGTCCGGTGGCGGCTGCTCAACGGGCTGGACGACATCAGCATCACCCTGCGGAACGAGGCCGACATCGCGGCCTTCGAAGCGACCCGTCCGACCTTCAAGCCCCGTACTCTGCCGGTTGCCTGAGATCCCCTCAGAACAAGCATTCTGGCGATCCACCGGATGGCCCGCCTCCCCTTCGGGGGGGCGGGCCATCCGCCGTTCCGGAGCACGAGTTAGCGCCGCGGCCCACCCCGGATTGCCCATTTGGCTTTGCCGGAGAGGGCCCCGCGCAAGTACAACTGCGGGTAGATGGCACAATCAGTACATGCACCGGCACCATGAACCTCCGTACGCGGGCGGCGAACCCGCGGCTCCGGAGTCCGTGGGCCGGGGATCCGAACGCCGAATTGACGATCGGCCGGACGTCGCCTCCGCACCAGCTGAGGGGCCGGACGACCAGGAAGTCGCAGCGCTCTACGCGCTTGTGGCCGAGCGGTTGAAGCAAGCTCACGCCCGCGTGCATGCGCTGAACGTGTCTGCCGATGCAAAGACCGCTCTCTCCCGTCAACTCCTCATCGTCACCGAGACCGCCAAGCGCGATCTTCCGGAGGCGGCAAGGCGGTTGAGTCGCTTTGTACATGACCTCGACGAGGGGCGCCCGCCCGTCGCCTGAGGTCGCCGACGCGCAAATCCATTGCGACACTAGGGTGATTCGCGCGTTTGGTAATTGAAAGTCCGCAGATACATACCTAACGTGCGAAAAGAACGGATGGAATCATCCGGCGCCCGTTTCCGAAGGGGAAGACGTGAACAAGGCTCAGCTTGTCGAAGCGGTGGCCGAGCAGCTGGGCGGTCGCAAGGCTGCCGCAGAGGCCGTCGACGCAGTGCTCGACACCATGGTCCGTGCCGTTGTGGCCGGTGACCGGGTTTCGGTCACTGGTTTCGGCACCTTCGAGAAGGTGGAGCGCTCCGCGCGCTTCGCCCGCAACCCGCAGACCGGCGAGAAGGTCAAGGTCAAGAAGACCTCGGTGCCCCGCTTCCGTCCCGGCCAGGGCTTCAAGGACCTGGTCAGCGGCAGCAAGAAGCTGCCGAAGGAAGGCCCCTCGGTGAAGAAGGCCCCCAAGGGCTCCCTCACCCCGGGCAAGAGCGGCGTCGCCGCCACCCCGGCCGCCAAGCGCGCCGCCACCAAGCGTGCCGCCACGGCCGCCGCCGCCGCTCCGGCCAAGAAGGCCGCCGCCAAGAAGACGGCGACCACGGCCGCGGCCAAGAAGGCGACCACCACCGCCGCCGCGAAGAAGGCGACCGCCACCAAGAAGGCGACCACCACCGCCGCCGCGAAGAAGACCACCGCGACCGCGACCAAGAAGACGGCCGCCGCCGCCAAGAAGGCGACCACCACCGCCGCCGCCAAGAAGACCACCGCGACCGCCAAGAAGGCGACCGCGACGGCCAAGAAGACGGCTCCGGCGAAGAAGACCGCCACCCGCAAGACCACCGCGCGCAAGACCTCTGCCAAGTAGTCCCGCGCAGCGGTCCTCGGACGGCCTTCGGCAGAGAGCCGCGGCACCCCCCCTCCGTGAATTGCGGAGACCGGGTCGCCGCGGCTCTTTCGATTTCCGGGCGCTTAGTCAGGATTCTGCGACCGACGGTGACCAGGCACGGAACGCGGCGGCGGGCGTGCCGGACGGCGGGGGAGGACCAGCGGGGGGACGGTCAGCGGAGGACGGTCAGCCCGCGGCCGGGTCGGGGAAGGTCTGCAGCGTCACGAAGACCACCCGGCGGGCCTCGCCGGCGCCCTCGGTGCGGATCCGCACCCGCTGGCCCGGTCGCAGCAGCCGCAGACCGCCGGCGTCGAAGGCGGCCGCGTCGAACGGCACCGGGGTCCCGTCGTCGAGCAGCACGGAGCCGGCCCGGGTGGCGGGGTCGAAGGTGAACGCGGTGGCCTGCATGGCAGCAGCATAGCGAGCGGCCCCGGCCGACCGGGCGGCGTCCCGCGGGGCGCCGGTCAGGCCCGCGCCAGCCGGGCGAACAGGACGCTGGTGTACGGGCCGAGGCCGAGCGCCGCGGCCTCGCCGAGGTCCGCGCCGGTGTCGACGTCCCGGCGCACCGACTCCACGTCCGCCAGGCGAAGTTCGAGTGCTCCGCCGGCCGCGTGCCGGGCCCGCGAGCCGTCCCCGAAGGCGGGCGAGAGCGGGCGGCCGGGGGTACAGGCGAGCAGCGTGGTGCCGAGGCCTGGGGAGTCCGGCAGGAAGGCCCGGCCGTCCGGCGGCACCGCGCCCAGCACCCGGGCCAGTTCGACCGGGCGCAGGGCCGGCAGGTCCGCCGAGAGGGCGGCCAGCGGCGAGCGCGGGGCGAGCGCCAGGGCGGCCGCCGTGCCGTGCACCAGCGCCTCGTTGAGGCCCTCGCCGGGTTCGTCGGCGACCACCACCGCGCCCAGTGCCGCCAGCCGGGCGCCGGCCGCCGCGTCCCGGGTGACCACCAGGACCCGGGCGACGCCCGGGGTGGCCAGTGCGGCGGTGGCGGTGTCGAGCGCGAAGGACAGCGCGAGGTCCGCCCGGTGCGGCCCGGCGTACGGGGCCAGTCGGCTCTTCGCGAGGGCGAGCGGCTTGAGCGGCAGCACCAGCGACCAGTCGGTGGCGGGTGCGGGGGGCGCGACGGGCCCGTTGGGGCGTACGGTGTCCTGGGTCATCGGCGTCATTGTGACGCCGGTCCCGGAGCCCTCGCCAGGCCGTCCGATCTGTGCGGACGTGCGTTTGATCACGCCTGCCGGGCGGGTTGGTGCGGTCGCTCGACAGCCGGTGAGCAGCCGGGCGAGACTGTTCCGCGCCCGTCACCCGGGCACCGGTCCCGTACCGGTGCGCGGCACCGGGAGGTTATGACCGCGGCACCCCACGTGCCGCTTCGGATGAGGAGGACCTGGGGTGGCCCGCCGCTCGTACGCCAAGTTCGGCAACGCCGACTACGGCATCTGGTACCGCTTCGCGGCCGTGCTGGTGAAGCCGGTGACGACCGCGCTGGTGAAGCCCGACTGGCGGGGCTGGGAGCACCTTCCGAAGGAAGGCGGCTTCATCGCCGCGGTGAACCACAATTCGATCATCGACCCGGTGATCTACGCGCACTGGCAGTACAACAGCGGCCGTCCGCCGCGCATTCTCGGCAAGTCCTCGCTGTTCTCGATTCCCTTCATCGGATTCATGCTGCGCAAGACCGGCCAGATTCCGGTGTTCCGCGAGTCCACCGATGCCGCGCAGGCTTTCCGGGCCGCTATCGACGCCGTCAACGGCGGCCAGTGCGTGCAGTTCTACCCGGAGGGCACGCTCACCCGGGACCCGGACCTGTGGCCGATGACCGGCAAGAGCGGCGTCGCCCGGGTCGCGCTGATGACCGGCGCGCCGGTCATCCCGGTCGCACACTGGGGAGCGCACGAGATCATCCCGCCGTACGGCCGTCCGGGCTTCGGGAAGGGCAAGTTCAACCTCTTCCCGCGCCACCGGGTCACCGTGGCGGCGGGGCCCGCGGTGGACCTGAGCAAGTACCGGGGCCAGGAGCTCACCGCCCAGGTGCTCAACGACGCCACCGAGGACATCATGACGGCGATCACCGCCGTGCTGGCCGACGTCCGCGGCGAGGAGCCGCCGGCCGAGCGCTACGACATGCGCAAGGCCGCCCGGAACCGCGCCGCCGCGGCCGCCGCCGAACGCCGGCGCGCCAAGGGCGGCAACGACGACGAGGAGGGCGGCCGGTGACCCGCTGCGCAGTGATGGGGACGGGCTCCTGGGGCACCGCCTTCGCGATGGTGCTGGCCGACGCGGGCAGCGACGTCGTCCTGTGGGCCCGCCGCCAGGAACTCGTCGACGCCATCAACACCACGCACGAGAACCCGGACTACCTGCCGGGCGTGCCGCTGCCGGGCTCCGTCCGGGCCACCACCGACGCCGCCGAGGCGCTGGCCGGCGCCGACTTCGCCGTCCTGGTGGTGCCCTCGCAGACGCTGCGCGACAACCTGGCCGCCTGGACGCCGCTGATCGAGCCGCAGACCGTGCTGGTGAGCCTGATGAAGGGCATCGAACTCGGCACGGCCAAGCGGATGAGCGAGGTGATCGACGAGGTCACCAAGGTCGGCCCGGAGCGCGTCGCGGTGGTCAGCGGGCCCAACCTGGCCCGGGAGATCGCCAACCGGCAGCCCGCCGCCAGCGTCGTCGCCTGCGCGGACGAGGCGGTCGCCAAGCGGCTCCAGGCGGCCTGCCACACGCCGTACTTCCGCCCGTACACCAACACCGACGTGCTGGGCTGCGAGCTCGGCGGGGCGGTCAAGAACGTGATCGGCCTGGCGGTCGGCATGGCGGCCGGCATGGGGCTCGGCGACAACACCAAGGCGACGCTGATCACCCGCGGGCTGGCCGAGACCACCCGGCTCGGCGAGGTGCTCGGCGCCGACCCGCACACCTTCGCCGGGCTCGCCGGGATGGGCGACCTGGTCGCCACCTGCTCCTCGCCGCTGTCGCGCAACAACACCTTCGGCATGAACCTGGGCCGGGGCATGTCGCTCGCGGAGACCATCGCGGCGACCCGGCAGACCGCGGAGGGCGTCAAGTCCTGCGAGTCGGTGCTCGACCTGGCCCGGCGCAACGGCGTCGACATGCCGATCGTCGAGGCGGTGGTGGATGTCGTGCACAACGGGCGGCCCACCCAGGAGGCGCTCCAGGCCCTGATGTCCCGTTCGGCGAAGGCCGAGCGGCGCTGAGCGGTGCCGAGCGGTGCCGAGCGGTGCCGAGCGGTGCCGAGCGGCGCTGACGGCGAGGCGGTGGTCCGGGGCGGTGGTCGGGGGCGGCTGACGCCCCGGAAACCCTTCGCACGGTAGTCTCAAACCCGATATGAGCATCGAACAGTCCTCCCCGAACCCGTCCGCTGCGAAGCCGCGCGTCGCGCTGGTCTTCGGCGGACGCAGCTCCGAGCACGGCGTCTCGGTGGTCACCGCCGGCAGCGTGCTCAAGGCGATCGACCGCGAGAAGTACGAGGTGCTCCCGATCGGGATCACCCCCGAGGGCCGCTGGGCGCTGGTCAGCGACGAGCCCGCCCGGATGGCGATCACCGACGGCCGGATGCCGGACGTCCCGGGCGTCGCCGAGTCCGTGGACGGGCAGGTCGCGCTGCCGATCGCCCCGGGCGACCGGGAGGTCGTCCTGAGCGAGCCGGGGAGCACCCCCAAGGCCCTCGGCGAGGTCGACGTGGTGTTCCCGCTGCTGCACGGCCCCTGGGGAGAGGACGGCACCCTGCAAGGCCTGCTGGAGCTGTCCGGCGTGCCCTACGTCGGCAACGGCGTACTGTCCAGCGCGGTCGGCATGGACAAGGAGTTCACCAAGCGGATCCTGGCCTCGCACGGCCTGGGCGTCGGCCGGTACACCATCGTGCGGCCGCGCGACTGGGAGAGCGAGGCCGGCCGCGCCGCGGTGCGCGAGCTGGCCGCCGAGCTCGGCCTGCCGCTGTTCGTGAAGCCCTGCCGGGCCGGCTCCAGCATGGGCATCACCAAGGTCAAGGACCTCGCCGACCTCGACGCCGCGATCGAGGAGGCCCGCCGGCACGACCCCAAGCTGATCATCGAGGCCGGCGTGAGCGGCCGCGAGATCGAGTGCGGCGTGCTGGAGACCGAGGACGGCCCGAAGGCCAGCCTCCCGGCCGAGGTGCTGGTCGGCGACGGCTTCGACTTCTACGACTTCGAGGCCAAGTACATCGACTCGTCCGAGGTGCAGATCCCGGCGAAGCTCGACGACGAGCAGACCGCCGAGATCCGCCGCCAGGCGGTGGCCGCGTTCGACGCGCTCGGCTGCGAGGGCCTGGCCCGGGTGGACTTCTTCCTGCTGGAGGACGGCACCTGGATGGTCAACGAGATCAACACCATGCCCGGCTTCACCCCGATCTCGGCCTACCCGAAGATGTGGGAGGCCACCGGGCTGTCCTACCCGGAGCTGATCGACCGGCTGCTCCAGGCGGCGCTGCGCCGCTCGACCGGCCTGCGGTAGCCGCGCGCGAACGACGGAGGGCGGGCCGGGAAGCTCCCGGCCCGCCCTCCTCGGCGCGCTCGCGGGCTCAGCCCGGGACGGTGGCCTTCACCGCGCCGGTGAGGGCGGCGGCCGGGTCGAAGGGGTTGGCCGAGGCACCGGCCGGGACGGTCACCTCGACGTAGGCGGCGCGCATGGTCGTCACGAAGCGGTAGCCGCCGTCGGTGAGCTTCTGCGACCACCAGGTGACGTCGTCCACGGTCGGCGACCAGTCCTTGGCGTGCTCGCCGTCCAGTTCCTCCGGACGGTCGATGCCGCAACGCAGCACCGTGCGGGGCGAGCTGGCCCACGCGGCCACGTACGGCGAGGCGGGCGACGGGTCCTTGCGGGCGTGGCCGAGCAGCTCCTGCGGCAGGGCCGCGGCCAGCGCGCGGCAGTACTCGGCCGCCTTGCCGCCCGGCCGGGGGGCCGCCACCGATTCGTCGGCGGAGCCCCAACTGCCGAGCAGCACGACGACCGTGCAGGTCAGGGCGAGCGGCAGGGCCAGCCAGCGGACGGGCGCCGGCAGTGCCGTCAGCGCCCGTGGGATTCGGAGTTCTCTGGCCACCCGCCGATGGTAGCCGGGTCTTACAGGTGCACCACCGGACAGGTGAGGGTGCGGGTGATGCCCTCGACCTGCTGGACCTTGGCCACCACCAGGCGGCCCAGGTCGTCCACGGTGTCGGCCTCGGCCCGGACGATGACGTCGTACGGGCCGGTGACGTCCTCGGCCTGGAGGACGCCGGGAATCTCGGAGATCGACTGGGCCACGGCGGTGGCCTTGCCGACCTCGGTCTGGATCAGGATGTATGCCTGTACCACGGGGACCTCCGGCGGCCGGTTACGGGGATCGCCGCCGTGATCGCCCGGACGGTCGTCGGGGTGGGAACGGGCTCACCGGCAGTCTGATCACCACGCTACCGCGCGGTGGGCCGGGGAGGGGAGACCCCGACACCCCGGAAGGGCGTACGCTGCGCGCGGGGGCGCGACGGGGACGAGTTCAGATGGACATGCGAGAGGACGGCAGATGCAGGGGACCGTGGGCGAGCTCGGCGAGTTCGGTCTCATCAGGGAGCTGACCGCCCGGGTGTCGCTCACCGACGCGGTGGACCTCGGCCCCGGTGACGACGCCGCGGTGGTGAAGGCCCCGGACGGCCGGGTGGTGGCCACCACGGACGTCCTGATCGAGAACCGGCACTTCCGCCGGGACTGGTCCACCGCCTACGACGTGGGCCGCAAGGCCGCCGCCCAGAACCTCGCCGACGTGGCCGCCATGGGAGCGGTGCCCACCGCGATACTGCTCGGCCTGGTCGCCCCCGCCGACCTGCCCACCACCTGGGCCACCGAGCTGATGGACGGGCTGCGCGACGAGTGCCAGGTGGCCGGGGCGACGGTGGTCGGCGGCGACGTGGTGCGCGGCGACACCGTCACGCTGGCCATCACGGCGCTCGGGGACCTCCAGGGGCGCGCGCCGGTGACGCGCGCCGGCGCGCAGGTCGGCGACGTGGTCGCGGTGACCGGCTGGCTCGGCTGGTCGGCCGCCGGACTCACCGTGCTGCAACGCGGCTTCCGCTCCCCGCGCGCCTTCGTCGAGGCGCACCGCCGGCCCGAGCCGCCGTACCACGCGGGCCCGGGCGGCGCCGAGTTGGGCGCGACCTCGATGATCGACGTGAGCGACGGACTGGTCGCCGACCTCGGCCACGTGGCCCGGGCCAGCGCGGTGGACATCGACCTGAAGGCCGCCGACTTCGACGTCCCGGCGCAGATGGCCGACATCGGACAGGCGGTCGGGGTGGACCCGCTGGTCTGGGTGCTGTCCGGCGGCGAGGACCACGCGATCGTGGCGACCTTCCCGCGCGGGGTCCAACTCCCGGCCCGCTGGCGGGTGGTGGGCGAGGTGACCGGCCGCCCCCGGGGCAGCCGCAGCGGCCGGGTGACGGTGGACGGCGCGCCCTGGGACCGGGTCGGCGGCTGGGACCACTTCGCCGAGTGACGGGCGGCCGCGCCGATTGTCGTACGGCACACGGCGGGTGACCCCCGGACACCGGCGCGCGGCGGGCGGCGCGTGACCCCCGGACTCGCGGCGCACGGGCTTCGCGGGTCCGTTTTGCGTAGGCTGGCGACAACCGAGCCCGCCCGCCGTCTGGTGTGGGTGGTCTGAACCACTGCGAGCGGGAGCGCACCCAGTCATGCGTATCGGTGTACTGACCAGCGGCGGCGACTGCCCCGGCCTCAACGCGGTGATCCGCTCCGTCGTGCACCGGGGCACGGACGTGCACGGCGACGAGATCGTCGGCATCCTGGACGGCTTCCTCGGCCTGATCGAAGGCCGCACCCGGCCGGTCTCGCACGACGACGTCACCGGCCTGCTCACCCTCGGCGGCACCGTCCTGGGCTCCGCCCGGGTGCAGCGCGAGCGGATCTCCTGGGCGGTGGAGAACGCGAGGACGCTGGCCCGGGACATCGGCATCGACGCGCTCATCGCGATCGGCGGCGAGGGCACGCTGACCGCCGCCAGGCTGTTCAGCGACGCCGGACTGCCGGTCGTCGGGGTGCCCAAGACCATCGACAACGACATCAACGCCACCGACGCCACCTTCGGCTTCGACACCGCGGTGCACGTCGCGACCGAGGCGATCGACCGGCTCAAGACCACCGCGGAATCCCACCAGCGCGTCATGGTGGTCGAGTTGATGGGACGTCACACCGGCTGGATCACCCTCACCGCGGGCATGGCCGGCGGCGCGCACGGCATCCTCATCCCGGAGAAGCCCTTCGACATCGAGGCGGTGGCCCGGATGGTCGACGACCGCTTCGACCGCGGCAAGAAGTTCGCCATCATCGCCGTCGCGGAGGGCGCCGCCCCGCTGCCCGGCACCATGCGCTTCGACCACGGCGAGGTCGACCAGTACGGCCACCGGACCTTCGGCGGGATCGGCAACCGGCTCGCCCACGAACTGGAGAACCTGCTCGGCAAGGAGGCCCGCCCGGTCATCCTCGGGCACACCCAGCGCGGCGGCACCCCGACCGCCCGGGACCGCGTGCTCGCCACCCGCTTCGGCTGGCACGCCGTCGAGGCCGTCCACCAGGGCGCGTTCGGCCACTTCACCGCGCTGCGCCGGACCGGGATCGAGCTGGTGCCGATCGCCGACGCGGTGACCAGGCTGAAGACGGTGCCGGAGGACCGCTGGGTGGAGTCCGAGGCCGTGCTCTGAGGCCGTGCTCTGGTCGCGCGCAGGTAGGGTGCCGCGCTCCGAACGCGCGCAGGTAGGTTGACCTCATGGCCCACCCGTCTCCCACCCCCGCCCCTGGCCGACGCGCTGCGCGCGGCCCCGCCACCGCCCCTCCCCGCGTGCTCACCGTCGCCGGCTCCGACTCCGGCGGTGGCGCCGGCATCCAGGCCGACCTCAAGGCGATGCTCGCTCTCGGCGTCCACGGCATGAGCGTGATCACCGCCGTCACCGCGCAGAACTCGCTCGGCGTCCAGGGCTACTGGGAGCTGCCCGCCGAGGCCGTCCGGGCGCAGTTCCGCAGCGTGGTCGACGACATCGGGGTGCAGGCCGTGAAGACCGGCATGCTCGCCTCGATCGAACTGGTCGAGACCGTCTCCGAACTGCTGGCCGGGGTGGACGCCCCGGTGGTCGTCGACCCGGTCGGCGTCTCCAAGCACGGGGACGCCCTGCTGGCCGCCGAGGCCGTCGCCACCGTCCGCGAGCGGCTGCTGCCGGTCGCCACCCTGGCCACCCCCAACCTGCACGAAGTGACCCAGCTCACCGGCCGGACGGTCGAGGGCGAGGGGCAGATGCTGGACGCCGCCAAGGCGTTGCTCGACCTCGGGCCGCGCTGGGCGCTGGTCAAGGGCGGCCACCTGGAGGGTGAGGCCGCGGACCTGCTCTACGGCGGGCCCGGCGAGGTGCACTGGTACCGGGCGCCGCGCTACGACAACCGGCACACCCACGGCACCGGTTGCACCCTGGCCAGCGCGATCGCGGCCGGGCTGGCCAAGGGCGAGTCGCTGCCGGAGGCGGTCGGCTCGGCCAAGGCCTACATCACCGGCGCGATCGCCGGCGGCTTCGCGCTCGGTGCCGGGATCGGCCCGGTCGACCACGCCTGGCGCTGGCGCTGACCCGGCCGGGGGGCGGGCCCCCGGGCCCGCCCACCACCACGGATGTGGCGGGGAACACGGGTGCGGCGGGAAGCCGGCGGGAAATCAGCGGCCGGAAAGCGCGGCGGAAAAACAGTGAAGCCGGTTCATCCGAGGATGAACCGGCTTCACTGGAGGACCGGCATGCCGGTCTGCGCGTCAGCGCGAGACCTTACCGGCCTTGATGCACGAGGTGCAGACGTTGAGCCGCTTCGGCGTCCGCCCAATCACAGCGCGCACCGTCTGAATGTTGGGGTTCCAACGACGGGGGGTACGGCGGTGCGAGTGGGAGATGCTGTTGCCGAAGCCCGGCCCCTTGCCGCAGACGTCGCAGTTGGCAGCCACAGGAGTCACTCCAAGACTTCAGATCATTTACGTTCGACAACCCCGCTGGACCAGCGGAGCACTCGCGTGAACCTGACCGGACCGAGGGGTGAGCCTGGATTGTTCCAGGCAACCGGAAGAGCATACAACGCCTGTTCCGGTTCAACGAAACTACCATGTCCGGCAGGGTGATCGCTCCGGTCGCCGGTCCGGGCGACCCTCCCCGGCCCCCGATAACCTGCCGGTATCACCCCTCGCCGCGGCCTTGGCCGTGCTGCTGCCCCGCAGGCCGTCGCGGCGTCCCACCCGGAGGAGACCTGGTGCTGCACACGCTCGACGCCCCGGCCGTGCGCACCTGGTGCCAGCTCGCCCTGCGTGCGCTCGGCCAGGCCCGCGAGGAGATCGACGCGCTCAACGTCTATCCCGTCCCGGACGGTGACACCGGCACCAACCTCTACCTGACCGTCGAGTCCGCCGCCGCCGAGGTGGAGAGCCGCTTCGCCGACCCCGCCGCCGACCCGGCCCCCGGCCTGGCCGACACCGCACGGGCGATGGCCCGCGGCGCGCTGGTCGGCGCCCGCGGCAACTCCGGGGTGATCCTCGCCCAATGGCTGCGCGGCACCGCCGAGACGCTCGCCGAGGGCGGCGGCGCCGACCAGCTGCGGGCCGCCCTGCAACGGGCCGCCGACTCCGCCTACCAGGCCGTCGCGGAGCCCGTCGAGGGCACCCTGCTGACCGTCGCCCGGGTCGCCGCCCGGGAGGCCGTCCGGGCCGGGGACGGGCTCGCGCAGGTCGCCGACACCGCCTACCGGGCCGCCCGGGACGCGCTGCGGCACACCCCCGAACAGCTCGCCGTGCTGGCCGAGAACGGGGTCGTGGACGCCGGCGGACGCGGCCTGGTCGCCGTGCTCGGCGCGCTCGCCGACGCCGTCGCCGGGCAGCAGCCGATGGGCCCGGTCGCGCTGCGCGGGGACGTCCGGGAGGTCGACAGCTGCGCGGTGCACCTGAGGCCGCCGGGCCCCGGCCACCCCGCGTTCGAGGTGATCTACCTGCTCGACGCGCCCGACGAGGCCCTGCCCGCGCTGCGCGAGCGGCTCGGCGCGCTCGGTGACTCCCTGGTGGTCGGCGGCGGCGACGGCCTGTGGAACGTGCACGTCCACGTGGACGACGCGGGCGCCGCCGTCGAGGCCGGGGTCGAGGCCGGGCGGCCGCACCAGATCCGGATCACGCACTTCGCCGAGGCCGCCGCCCGGGCCGGCAGCGCCGCCGAGCGCGGCGAACGCCGGGACCGGGCCCGCGCGGTGCTCTGCGTGGTGTCCGGCGGGGGACTGGCCGAGTTGTGCGAGCAGGCCGGCGCCGTCGCCCTGCACGCCGACCCGGACCGCCCGCCGGCCAGTGCCGAACTCGCCGCCGCCGTGCGCCGCTCGGCCGCCCGCGAGGTCGTCCTGCTGCTCAACGACCCCGAACTGCGCGCCGCCGCCGGGGCCGCCGCCGACCAGCTGCGCGAGGAGGGCGTGCGGATCGCCGTGCTGCCGACCCGCTCGCCGGTGCAGGGCCTGGCGGCGCTCGCGGTGCACGAGGGCGGGCGCCGCTTCGACGAGGACGTGGTCGCCATGACCTCCGCGGCCGGCGCCACCCGGTACGCCGAACTCGCCGTGGCCGAGGGGGAGTCCTGGACGATGGCCGGGGTCTGCCAGGCCGGGGACGTGCTCGGCCTGATCGACGGCGACGTCGCGGTGATCGGCACCGGGCTGGCCGAGGTCGGGGCGAGCGTGCTGGACCGGATGCTCGGCGCGGGCGGCGAACTCGTCACCCTGGTCCTCGGCGAGGGCGCCGACGAGGCGCTCGCCGACCGCCTGGTGGCACACGCCCGGCACCGGCGGCCCGAGGTCGACGCGGTGGTCTTCCACGGCGGCCAGGAGTCCGCGCCGCTGCTCATCGGGGTGGAGTAGGGCACGCCGCGGAGCCCGGAATGTCGGCCCCGTGGTGTAAACAGGGGCCTGATGGGCGCTCTCGATGAACCACTGACCAAACTCGTCGGCGACCGCACCGCGAAGGTGCTCGCCGACAGCCTCAAGCTGCGCACGGTCGGGGACCTGCTGCACCACTATCCGCGCCGCTACGTCGAACGCGGCCAGCTCACCAGCCTGGACGAGCTGGAGATCGACGAGCACGTCACCGTGCTGGCCCGGATCGAGAAGGTCACCCTGATCCCGTTCCGCGGCCGCAAGGGCGACCGGCTGGAGGTCGTCGTCACCGACGGCCGCAGCCGGCTCTCGCTGGTCTTCTTCAACCAGGGCTGGCGGCAGAAGGAGCTCAAGTCCGGCGCCCAGGGCCTGTTCGCGGGCAAGGTCGGCGTCTTCAACCGCAGCCGCCAGCTGGTCTCGCCGGACTACCAGCTGCTCGACGAGGAGGCCGGGTCGGACGCCGCCCGGCAGTTCGCCGGCCGGCTGATCCCGGTCTACGGCGCCAGCGCGCAGATGCCCAGCTGGAAGCTGTCGATCTGCGTCGAGACGGCCCTCACCAAGCACCTGGGCGACGTCGGCGAGCCACTGCCCGCCGAACTGCGCGAGCGGCACGGGCTGATCCCGCTGCCCGAGGCGCTGGAGCTGATCCACCGCCCGCGCGGCCAGGCCGACCGCGAGCTCGCCCAGAGCCGGCTGCGCTGGGACGAGGCCTTCGTCCTCCAGGTCGCCCTGGCCCAGCGCCGGGCCGCCGAGTCCGCGCTGCCCGCCGTCCCGCGCAGGGCCCGCGCGGGCGGCCTGCTGGACGCCTTCGACGCCCGGCTGCCGTTCACCCTCACCGAGGGCCAGCAGAAGGTGTCCGCCGAGATCGCCGCCGATCTCGCGAGCGAGCACCCGATGCACCGGCTGCTCCAGGGCGAGGTCGGCTCCGGCAAGACCCTGGTCGCGCTGCGCGCCATGCTCGCCGTGGTCGACGCGGGCGGCCAGGCCGTGCTGCTCGCGCCCACCGAGGTGCTGGCCCAGCAGCACCACCGCTCGATCGTCGAGATGATGGGAGACCTGGCGGAGGGCGGCATGCTCGGCGGCTCCGACCTCGGCACCCGGGTGGTGCTGCTGACCGGCTCCATGGGCGTCCCGGCCCGCCGCCAGGCGCTGCTCGACATGGCCTGCGGAGACGCGGGCATCGCCATCGGCACCCACGCGCTGATCGAGGACAAGGTCCAGTTCCAGGACCTCGGCCTGGTCGTGGTCGACGAGCAGCACCGCTTCGGCGTCGAACAGCGGGACGCCCTACGCGCCAAGGGCGAACAGCCGCCGCACCTGCTGGTGATGACCGCCACCCCGATCCCGCGCACCGTCGCGATGACCGTCTTCGGGGACTTGGAGACCTCCGTCCTCGACCAGCTGCCGGCCGGCCGCTCGCCGATCTCCACCCACGTCGTCCCCGCGCTGGAGAAGCCCAACTTCCTCGCCCGGGCCTGGGAGCGCGTGCGCGAGGAGGTCGCCAAGGGCCACCAGGCGTACGTGGTCTGCCCCCGGATCGGGGACGAGGAGCCCGCCGCCGAGCCGAAGAAGAAGCGGAAGGCGGCCGAGGAGGACCTGGAGGACGTCGCCGACGCCGGTGCCGGGAGCGACGAACGGCGGCCCCCGCTCTCGGTGGTGGAGACCGCCGGGAAGCTGGTCGGGGGGCCGTTGCAGGGCCTGCGGGTGGAGATCCTGCACGGCCGGCTGGCCCCGGAGGCCAAGGACGAGGTGATGCGCCGCTTCACGGCCGGCGAGGTGGACGTGCTGGTCGCCACCACCGTCATCGAGGTCGGCGTCAACGTCCCCAACTCCACCGCGATGGTCATCATGGACGCCGACCGCTTCGGTGTCTCCCAGCTCCACCAGCTGCGCGGCCGGGTCGGCCGCGGCAGCGCCGCGGGCCTGTGCCTGCTGGTCAGCGACATGCCCGCGGGCAGCGCCGCCCGGGCCCGGCTGGACGCGGTGGCCGGCACCCTGGACGGCTTCGAGCTGTCCCGGATCGACCTCGAACAGCGCCGCGAGGGCGACGTGCTGGGCCAGGCGCAGTCCGGGGTGAAGTCCTCGCTCAAGGTGCTCTCGGTGCTGGAGGACGAGGAGGTCATCCTCACCGCCAGGACGGAGGCCACCCGGCTGGTCGCCGAGGACCGCGAGCTGACCGCCCACCCGGAGCTGCGCACCGCGCTGGAGAGCCTGCTCGACGAGGACCGCGCGGCCTACATGGAGAAGGGCTGAGCGGCCGCCGCCGGCCCCGGAATTGTCAGACCCCCGCGAGAGAATGAAGGTGTTCAGGGCGCACCCCCAAGGTGCGTACCTGGCACGACATTTGGGGGTCCTGCCATGGCATTCCGTCATCTCAACGAGCTCCCGCTGGGCGACAAGGTCTTCCGGATCGAACTCGCCAGCGACGACGACCGCGAGGTCACCCTCACCCTGACCGGCTGGCGCGAGGGGGCGGCCGCCCAGCCGCTCGCCTCGGGCAAGCTCCGCCTGCCGGTCGAGGACGTCGCCTCGCTGCGGATCGCGCTCAACCGCGCGCTGCGGGCGCTGGCGATCGTCGCCGACGTCTCCGAGCCCATCCCCGACCGTGACGTGCTGCGCGAGCTGTACCCCGGCCACGGCGCCCCCTGGGTCCCGCAGCACGAGGAGGAGCTGGTCCGGCGCTTCCACGACGGCGAGACCGTCGCCCGGATCGCCGCCCGCTTCGGCCGCACCCCCGACTCCGTCCGCACCAAGCTGCGCGAGCTCGGGCACGACCCGCGTCGCCCCGAGTTCTGCCCGCCCGACGGCTGCCTGTCCTGGTCCCGCTACGCCTCGCCGGCGCTGCTCGGCGCGGCCGTCCCGACCCCGCCGGCGGGCTCCGAGGCGAGCTGAGACGCGCCCCGGGGCCGGCTGAGGCGGGCTCCGGGGCGGGCTGAGCCGTGACCCGGGGGCCCCACCGATCCGTCGGTGGGGCCTCGACCCGTATAGCGTGGTCGGGCAGCGACGAAAGGACCTTCCCCCACCATGACCCGCGTGATCGCCGGGCTGGCCGGCGGCCGCCGGCTGGCCGTACCGCCAGGCCGGGGCACCCGCCCGACCTCCGACAAGGCCCGTGAGGCGATGTTCTCCACCCTGGAGGCGCTGCGCGGCACCCTGCACGGGACTCGGATGCTCGACCTGTTCGGTGGATCGGGCGCGGTCGGCCTGGAGGCGCTGTCGCGCGGCGCCGAGCACGTCCTGCTGGTCGAGGCGGACGGCCAGGCGGCCCGGGTGATCCGGGAGAACGTCCGCACGATCGGCCTGCCGGGCGTGGAGGTGAAGGCCGCCAGGGCCGAGCAGGTGATCGCGGGCCCGCCCCCGCAGGCCCCTTACGACCTGGTCTTCCTCGACCCGCCGTACGCCGTGACGGACGACGAGCTGCGCGAGATGCTGATCACACTCCTGGCCGGGGGCTGGCTCGCGGAGGACGCACTCGTCACCGTGGAGCGCAGCACCCGTGGCGGCGAGTTCGGCTGGCCCGAGGGCTTCGAGGTGCTGCGCTCGCGCCGCTACGGCGAGGGCACGCTCTGGTACGGTCGCGCCGCCGCCGAGACCAGCCAGCACGAGTAGCGGGCCGAGGCCCGCAGCAGCCGTCACCCCACGAGGGAGCACCCACGCCATGCGCCGCGCCGTCTGTCCCGGTTCGTTCGACCCGATCACCAACGGTCATCTCGACATCATCGGGCGGGCCTCGAAGCTGTACGACGTCGTGCACGTCACGGTCCTGATCAACCGCAACAAGCAGGGCATGTTCAGCGTCGAGGAGCGGATGGGCCTGATCGAGGAGGTCACCGCGGACTTCGGCAACGTGGTGGTCGAGTCGTACCACGGCCTGCTGGTGGACTTCTGCCGGGAGCGCGGGATCCCCGCGATCATCAAGGGCCTGCGCGCGGTCAGCGACTTCGACTACGAGTTGCAGATGGCCCAGATGAACCACGGCCTGTCCGGGGTGGAGACGCTGTTCGTGCCGACCTCCCCGACGTACAGCTTCCTCTCCTCGACGCTGGTCAAGGAGGTCGCCTCGTACGGCGGGGACGTCTCCCACCTGCTGCCGGAGACGGTGCACCGGCGGCTGGTCGAGCGGATCGCGGAGCGCAGGGCCCAGCAGTAGGCGGGAGCGTCGGCATCGCGGGGCGGGCGTCCGTTTCTGCTGGTTCGTCATGACTTGTCCGATGCCCGGTCGACCGGTTCGGCTCGGGCGTTGTGACCACGCCGCGCGGTGGCCGTACAGTCTGTATTCCTGCCCCTGCGGTGAGGTTCACCGCGTCGGGCCTGCCTCCGCCGGACCGTCGGCGGCACACGGAAAGACGAAGCCCCGTGGACGTGCAGAACAAGGTCGACGAGATCGTCGCGGCGGTCGAGAACGCCCGCTCGATGCCGATGTCGGCCTCCTGCGTGGTGAACCGGGCCGAACTGATCGGCCTGCTCAACGCCCTCAAGGCGGAGCTGCCCGCCGAACTCGCCCAGGCCCAGTCGATGATGGCCGACCACGAGCAGGTGGTGGCCGGGGCCCAGGCCGAGGCCGACCGGATCATCCAGGGTGCGCACGCCGAGCGCGGCTCGCTGATCTCGGACACCGAGGTGGTCCGCCGGGCCCAGGCCGAGGCCGACCGGATCCTCGCCGAGGCCCGTGGCGAGACCGAGGCCAAGCGTGCCGAGGCCGACGACTACGTGGACAGCAAGCTCGCCAACTTCGAGGTCGTGCTGACCAAGACGCTCGGCGCCGTCGGCCGCGGCCGGACCAAGCTGCGCGGTGACTCCAGCGTCTTCGAGACCGAGTTCGACGGCGAGACGGACGGCGAGGAGTTCCAGCCGCAGCGGATCACCCCCAGCCCCGAGGTCGACGAGTACGTCGATGTGAAGCTCGCCACGCTGGAGAACGTCCTCAGCGCCACCCTGGAGGCCGTCGGCAAGGGCCGCGACAAGCTGCTCGGCAAGCGGCCGATCGACGAGCTGGGCGCCTACCTGGCCGCCGCCGACGAGGCGCAGCAGGCCAAGGAGCGCGCCGAGGCGGTGGCCGCCGGCTTCGCCACCGACGCCGAAGCCAACGGCGACGACATCGCCTGGTACCGCGAGGACGTCCCGCAGCAGCAGACCTGGCCGGAGCAGACTCCGGCCGCGGCGGGCTGGCAGGCCCCCGGCGTCGACCAGTACGCGGCCGCCCAGCAGCAGGGCGGGCAGCAGCAGGGGCAGTACGCCGAGGTGTACGCCGGCGGCTACGACCCGGCCGGCCAGGGCGACCCGTACGGTGCCCAGTGGGGGCACCAGCAGCAGGGCGCCGCGGACGGCTACCCACAGCAGCAGCACCCGGACTACGCGGCCCAGCAGCAGCACGGGGACTACGGCTATCCGCAACAGCAGCAGCCGGGTTACGGCGCGCAGCAGTACGACGCCTACACCTACCCGCAGCAGCCCGCCGCCCCGCCGGCGGTGCCGCAACAGCAGCAGCCGGGTCTGGACGAGACCAGCTTCTTCGACACCAGCATGATCGACATGACCCGGCTCCGGGAGCTGGGCGGTCGCTGAGCCGGCCCCGCGCGGGCCCGGCGGAAGCTCCTGACGGGAGCGAAGTTGGGCCTGGCGGGAGACTCCGGTAGGCTGACCACTCCGGCCTTTTCGTGTCGGACTGTCGGCTTGCCCGCGCACCGTTGGTGCGGTGGCACCGCGATCGAAGATTCCCCATGGAAGTCAGGACACCTTGAACCGCCTCGACCACCGCGACCCCCTCGTGTTCGACACGCACGAGCTGGGACGTCGCCCGGGCTCGCTGCGCAAGGTGTCCCGCACTCTGGAGGCCCCCGCGGGCCTGGGGATCATCGACGTGATCGGCGTCCCCGAGAAGAGCGAGCTCCGGCTGGAGCTCCGCCTGGAGTCCGTGGTCGAGGGCGTGCTGGTCACCGGCACCGCCGAGGCCCAGGTCGAGGGCGAGTGCGCCCGGTGCCTGGAGCCCGTCGAGGACGACCTCGACGTCGACTTCCAGGAGCTGTACTACTACCCGGAGTCCGACGAGCGTCACCGCGCCCGGACCGCCGGGGCCGAGGACCTCGACGAGGACTCGGAAGAAGATACTTACCGCCTGGAGGGCGACTTCTTCGACCTCCAGCCGGTGCTGCGTGACGCGGTGGTGCTCGCACTGCCGCTGCAGCCGGTGTGCCAGGAAGACTGCCTGGGTCTGTGCTCCGAGTGCGGAGCGCGCCTGAGCGACGACCCGACGCACCACCACGACGCCGCCGACCCCCGGTGGGCGGCTCTGCAGGGACTCTCCGCCGCCCCCGGCGACGAGGGTGACGGGATCAAGAACAGCGACACCCGTGAGGGTCTCGCCGAGAACCAGGAGAAGTAGCCGTGGCTGTTCCGAAGCGGAAGATGTCGCGCAGCAACACGCGCCACCGTCGGTCCAACTGGAAGGCCGTTGTTCCGGCCCTCGTGGCGTGCGACCGCTGCCACGAGCCGAAGCTGGGTCACATCGCGTGCCCGAGCTGCGGCACGTACAACCGTCGCCAGGTCCTCTCGGTCTGATCGGCGGGGTGCACGGATCGATGTCGGACGGTAACTCCACCCGCAAGGCGTCCTCCGCCCCGAAGGGTTCCTCTTCGGGCGGTGGCAAGGCCGGTGGGCCGGCTTCGACCGAATACGACGTCCTGGAAGGGCGCCTCGGGTACACGCTCGAGCGCGCCCTTCTGGTGCGCGCCCTGACCCACCGATCGTACGCGTACGAGAACGGGGGTCTGCCCACCAACGAGCGCCTGGAGTTCCTCGGCGACTCGGTGCTGGGCCTCGTGGTGACCGACACCCTCTACCGCGTCCACCCGGATGTGCCGGAGGGCACGCTCGCCAAGCTGCGCGCCGCGGTGGTGAACTCCCGCGCGCTCGCGGACGTCGGCCGGGGCTTGGAACTCGGCACGTTCATCCGGCTCGGCAAGGGCGAGGAGGGCACCGGCGGCCGCGACAAGTCGTCGATCCTCGCCGACACGGTCGAGGCCGTGATCGGGGCCGTCTACCTGGACCAGGGTCTGGACGCGGCCACCGAGTTCGTCCACCGGCTGTTCGACCCGCTGATCGAGGAGTCCTCCCAGCTGGGCGCCGGCCTGGACTGGAAGACCAGCCTCCAGGAGCTCACCGCCTCGGTGGGCATCGGGGTGCCCGAGTACGTGGTCATGGAATCCGGTCCGGACCACGAGAAGACCTTCACCGCGGCGGCCCGGGTGGCCGGCGAGGACTTCGGCAGCGGCGTCGGCCGCTCGAAGAAGGAGGCCGAGCAGAAGGCCGCCGAGAGCGCCTGGCGGGCGATCAAGGAGAAGTACGCCGACCGGCTGCCCGCCGGGGCGTGAGGGAGCAGTAGCCTTCCTCCTGCTGATCCCTTCCGCAGGAGGCCTGTTCCCGTGCCCGAACTTCCCGAGGTCGAGGTCGTCCGCCGCGGTCTGGCGAACTGGGTCGCCGGGCGGACCGTCGCCGACGTCCAGGTGCTGCACCCGCGCGCGGTGCGCCGCCAGCCCGCCGGCGCCGCCGACTTCGCCGCCCGGCTGACCGGCACCACCCTCGGCACCGCGCAGCGGCGCGGCAAGTACCTGTGGGTGCCGCTGGCGGGGTCCGGCACGGGCTTCTCGCTGATCGGCCACCTCGGCATGAGCGGCCAACTCCTCGTCCAGGACCCGTCCGTACCCGACGAGACGCACCTGCGGGTGCGGCTGCGGTTCACCGACGGCGGGCGCGAACTGCGTTTCGTCGACCAGCGGACCTTCGGCGGCCTCGCGGTCGAGGAGGCCGAGGACGGCGACCCGGAGGGCACGCCGCTCTCCATCGCGCACATCGCCCGCGACCCGCTCGACCCGCGCTTCGACGACACCGCCTTCGCGGCCGCGCTGCGGGCCAAGCGCACCACCGTGAAGCGGGCGCTGCTCGACCAGACGCTGATCAGCGGGGTCGGCAACATCTACGCCGACGAGGCGCTCTGGCGCTCCCGGCTGCACTACGACCGCCCGACCGCGACGCTCACCCGCCCGCAGGCCGCCGAACTGCTGGCGAACGCCTGCGAGGTGATGACGGCGGCGCTCGCCGTCGGCGGCACCAGCTTCGACAGCCTGTACGTCAACGTGAACGGCGAGAGCGGCTACTTCTCCCGCGACCTCGACGCGTACGGCCGCGAGCACGAGCCCTGCCGCCGCTGCGGCACCCCGATCCGGCGGGCCGCCTGGATGAACCGCTCCAGCTACTTCTGCCCCCGCTGCCAGCGGGTGCCGCGGGCCCGCAGCGGGGGCTGACAGCGAGGGCTGGAAGCGGGGGCAGGGGAGCTCAGTGCTTGGCGAGTTCCGGCTGGTCGGCGGCCGCCTCGCCGGGGGAGCCGTGGGTGTCCTGGCCGAAGTAGGCGACCCCGACCGCGGACACCACCGCGAGCAGGAAGCCGACCACGCCGAGCCAGCCCAGGCCGGACTTGGAGGAGTCGCCGAGCCAGAGCACGCCGATCGCGCCGGGCAGCACCGTCTCGCCGACCACCAGCGCCGCCGTCGCGCCGTTCACCGAGCCGATCTGCAGCGCCACGGTGTGCACGTACATGCCGCCGAGGCCGCCGACCAGGATCGCATACAGCGCCGGGTCGGAGAGCAGCTTGGCGACGTCGAACGGGTCGATGCCGTTCAGGATGCGCACGCCGACGCCCAGCGCGCCGAAGCCCAGGCCGGAGAGCAGGCCGGCGACGATCGCGCCCTTGGAGCCCATCCGCCGCACCAGCAGGCCGCCGCCGACCAGCAGCACGGTGGTGACCAGCAGCAGGCCCCAGTGGAAGGACATCGACGCGTGGTGACCGCCCTCCGGGCCGGCCGAGACGGCCAGCAGCACCAGCGCCGAGCAGAGCACGCCGATCGAGGCCCACTCCAGCTGCTTGAGCCGGATGCCGAGCAGCTTGATGCTCAGCACCGCGGTGATCACCAGGTTGGCACTGATGATGGTCTGCGAGAGGAACAGCGGCAGCAGCCGCGCGGCCAGCGCGCCCAGCCCGAAGCCGATCAGGTCGAGCACCGTGCCGACGATGAACTCCCAGGTGACGGCAGCCTTCGCGGTGGAGGACAGGCTCGGCCCGCCGTGCTCGGTGGTGGCGCCGGCGGCGCCCTTGGCGGCCTCCTCGCGCGCGGAACGACGGGATCCGACGGCCTGGAGGACTGAGCCGGTGCCGTAGCAGGCGGATGCCGCCACGGCGGTGACGAGGCCGATGATCACCGGGTGCTCCGATCGGGAGATGGGTCAAGAACAGGTAATGGGACCAGTGGTCCGGGACCACTATGCCCGTCCGCGCGGTACGGTCGGCGCACCGCCCGGAACACCCTGGGCCCGCCGGGACGTACGTCCGGGCGCCGGTCGCAGTTCCCGCGCACCACCCGCGTCAGGGGTGAGTGGGGGAAACATCATCCCCGAGGAGGGGTGCGGCCCCGGCGGTCGGCGGGGAATCTTGTCACTACCAGTATGCGAAGGGTATGCCGTGCCTCGACGCCCGTCGGGGTAGCGTCGAGGGCATGAGAACCCTTGCACGACGTTCCCGGGGCGCCGGGCCGCTTGCCCTGGTGGCGGCGCTGCTGGGGCTGCTGCTCCTGCTCGCACCGACGGCCTCGGCCGCGGGCGGGCTGGACGACGCGGCCTCCACCCTGAAGCAGGGTCGGGTCTACGTCGACCCGGCGATGACCAGCCGATTCAGCCAGAGCCAGGCCGACGCCCTGACCGAGAAGATCAAGAAGGCCGACAAGCCGATCTTCGTCGCGGTCGTCCCGGCCAGCGCCCCCTACGGCGAGCGGACCGTCTTCAACGACCTGCGCACCAAGGTCGGCATCGACGGGGCCTACGCGATCTGGCGCGGTGACCAGTTCGCGGCCAAGGCAGACCGCGGCGCGATGTCGCAGGGCAGTGCCGAGCGGATCGCCGGCGCCGCCTTCCGCTCCCACAACGGCGACATCGACGCCACCCTGAACGAGTTCGTCGACAGCGCCGCCCCGCAGGCCAAGGGCACCGGGGTGAACCACAGCACCTCGATCGCCTGGGTGGTCATCCCGGTCGTGCTGCTCGCGCTGGCCGGTGCCGGCGTCTTCCTCCTCTTCCGCCGCGCCAAGACGCGCAAGGAGGAGCAGGCCCGGGCCGAGCTGGAGCAGCTGCGCCGGGTGGTCGACGAGGACATCACCGCCTTCGGCGAGGAACTGGACCGGCTCGACTTCAACCCGGCCGCGACCGGCGCCGACGACACCCAGCGCACCGACTACACCCACGCCCTGGACTCGTACGAGAAGGCCAAGCGGCTGATGGACGAGGCCAAGCGGCCGGACGACGTCAAGCCGGTCACCGAGGCGCTGGAGGACGGCCGGTTCGCGCTGGCCACCCTGGCCGCCCGGCGGGAGAAGCGCCCGGTGCCCGAGCGCCGTCCCCCGTGCTTCTTCGACCCGCGCCACGGCCCGTCGGTCAAGGACGTCGACTGGGCCCCGGCCGACGGCGCCGCCCGCACCGTCCCGGTCTGCCGGTCCGACGCGGACCGGCTGGCCTCCGGCCTCGACCCGGCCATCCGCACCGTCGAGACCGAGCACGGCCCGCAGCCGTACTGGAACGCCGGCCCGGCCTACGCCCCCTGGGCGGGCGGCTACTTCGGCGGATTCGGCGGCGGCCTGCTGCCGGGCCTGCTGGTCGGCACCATGCTCGGCTCGATGATCAGCAGCCCGGCCTACGCCGCGGCGCCGATGATGGACCAGGGCTACCAGGACCAGCACGAGGGCGGCGACTTCACCGGCGCCGACTTCAACTCCTCCGACTTCAGCGGCGGCTTCGGCGACGGCGGCGGATTCGGTGGCGGGGACTTCGGTGGTGGCGGGGACTTCGGCGGCGGCGACTGGTGACCCGCTGAGCCCCACCGCGACACCCCTGCGGCCCCGCCGGACTTCCTCCGGCGGGGCCGCTCCGCGTGGTCGACGGCCCCGTGGACCTGTGACCGTCCGTCGCGTTGGTTAGGCTCGGGGCATGCACGGTCGCGACGCCCACAGTGAGGAACCGGTCCGGGTGACCGCCTGGGTCCGGGGGAAGGTCCAGCAGGTCGGGTTCCGCTGGTGGACCAGGGCACGGGCGCTGGAGACCGGCCTGACCGGCTACGCGAGCAACCTCGGGGACGGCCGGGTGCAGGTGGTCGCCGAGGGCCTGGCCGCCGACTGCGAACTGCTGCTGGACCTGCTGCGCGGCCCGGACACCCCGGGCGAGGTCAGCGGCGTCACCGAGATCTGGACGGCCGTGGGCCCCGGCTACGAGGGCTTCGAGATCCGCTGAGCCCGGCAACACCCGCGCGGGCCGGAACTGATCCGCAACTGCCGGTGTCATGCGGTTGCCATTCGGGCAGACTCGTGGTTGACTCCGCATCGAACGATGATCCACGAGCAGCTGGTGGACCCGGCCCGAGGCCCCCAGGCGTGACGACACCGCCAGGCAGGTGACAGGGTCGCGGTAGCGTGCGGTGATCGTGTTGACCCTTTCCGTCTTTGGTGAGACGCTGGAAACCCGCGCACACGACCGCGTTTTCCCGGCAGGCGCCTGCCCTCGTGAGCCCAGCTCACGATGGTTGTGCCGTAAGTGCCCAGCCAGCACTACCGGTGACGCGCCGCGCGTGCGTCCCCCTTCCCCCTAGACCTGTACCGTTCCGGTTCGGTCACTCAGCGTGGAGGACCATTCATCATGGCAAAGGCGCTTCTCGGGTACGTCGGCGGCCCCGACCCGCGAATGCTCTCCGAGATGCGACGGCTTCAGCAGCGCGTCCAGGACCTTGAATCCGAGCTCCTTCGGATGCAGGCCGAGAACGACGCGCTCGCCGCTGTCGCTGACGGGCACTCGCTGCTCAACAGCATCGATCTGGATCAGCGGGAGCCGGCTCTCACCTGAGTCCCGCCCGGTCCTCGCAGATCGACGCCGCTGTGCACTGAGCCGCTCCGAAAGGGACGCAGCTTGCAAGGGACGCCCGGTTGTGGCGTCCCTTCGTCGTGTCCGGGCCCGGGGCTCGCGGCCCGCCGGGGATACAGTCGCCGTTGACGACAGGCCCTGGGCCCTGGCGAGCGACGAGGAGACCGGCCGCGTGCACCTGAAGAGTCTGACGCTGCGCGGGTTCAAGTCCTTCGCCTCCAGCACCACCCTGCGCTTCGAGCCCGGCATCACCTGCGTGGTCGGCCCGAACGGCTCCGGCAAGTCGAACGTCGTCGACGCGCTGTCCTGGGTGATGGGGGAGCAGGGCGCCAAGTCGCTGCGCGGCGGCAAGATGGAGGACGTCATCTTCGCCGGGACCAGCGGGCGCGCCCCGCTCGGCCGGGCCGAGGTCAGCCTCACCATCGACAACGCCGACGGCGCCCTGCCGATCGACTACTCCGAGGTGACCATCACCCGGACCATGTTCCGCAACGGCGGCAGCGAGTACGCGCTCAACGGCGAGACCTGCCGCCTGCTGGACATCCAGGAGCTCCTCTCCGACTCCGGCATCGGCCGCGAGATGCACGTCATCGTCGGCCAGGGCCAGCTGGACTCCGTCCTGCACGCCGACCCGATGGGCCGCCGCGCCTTCATCGAGGAGGCGGCCGGCGTCCTCAAGCACCGCAAGCGCAAGGAGAAGGCGCTGCGGAAACTGGACGCGATGCAGGTCAACCTCAACCGCGTCCAGGACCTGGTGGCCGAACTGCGCCGCCAGCTGGGACCGCTCGGCCGGCAGGCCAGGATCGCCCGCCGCGCCGCCGGCATCCAGGCCGACCTGCGCGACGCCCGGCTGCGGCTGCTCGCCGACGACCTGCTGGCCCTCCGGCAGGCCGTCGAGGCCGAGATCGCCGACGAGCTGGCACTGCGGCTGCGCCGCACCACCGTCGAGCAGGAGCTGGCCGGTGTCGTCCAGCGCGAGGCCGTGCTGGAGGCACAGGTCCAGCAGCTCGGCCCGAGCCTGGAGGGCGCCCGGCAGACCTGGTACCGGCTCTCCGCGCTCGCCGAGCGCACCCGCGGCACCATCGGGCTGGCCGAGGCCCGCGCCCGGCACGCCGCCGCGGGCGGGCAGGCCGAGGAGCGGCGCGGCCGCGATCCCGAGGAACTGGAGCGGGAGGCCGCGCGGGTCCGCGAGGACGAGGCCGCGCTGGCCGAGGCGCTGGAGGAGGCGCAGTACGCGCTGGCCGAGGCGGTCGAACGCAGGAGTGGACTGGAGCGCGGGCTGGCCACCGAGGAACGTCGGCTGCGGGACGCCGCCCGGGCCATCGCGGACCGCCGGGAGGGCCTGGCCCGGTTGCAGGGGCAGGCCGCCGCCGCCCGCTCCAAGGCGGCCTCCGCCGAAGCCGAGATCGGCCGGCTGACCGAGGCCGGCGGCGAGGCACTGCTGCGGGCCGAGGCCGCGCAGGCCGAGTACGAGGAGCTCCAGCGGCAAGTCGGCGGCCCCGCCGGGGACGACGAGCGGGCCGAGGCCGCCCACCAGGAGGCCCGGGAGCGGCTCGCCGCCGTCGAACGCGACCTCGCCGCCGCCCGGGAGTCGGCCGGCGCCGCCGAGCGCGAACGGGCCGGGCTCACCGCGCGGCACGAGGCGCTCTCCCTCGGACTGCGCCGCAAGGACGGCACCGGCGCCCTGCTCGACGCGGGGGAGCGGCTGAGCGGACTGCGGGGCCCCGCGGCCGCGCTGCTGCGGATCGCCCCCGGGTACGAGGTGCCGGTGGCGGCGGCGCTCGGCGCGGCCGCCGACGCGGTCGCCGTCGACTCGCCCGGCACCGCCGCCGAGGCGCTGCGGCTGCTGCGTGCCGAGGACGCCGGCCGGGCCGCGCTGCTGATCGAGGGTGCCGGCCGGGCCGCGCTGCCGATCGGGGGTGCCGGTGAACCGCTCGCCGGCGTCGGAGAGTTGCCGGAAGGAGCCCGCTGGGCCGCCGAACTCGTCGACGGGCCGGCCGGGTTGGTCGGTGCCGTGCGGGGCCTGCTGGCCCGGGTGGCGGTCGTCGGCACCCTCGATGAGGCGCTGCGGCTGGTCGCCGACCACCCCGGGCTGACCGCCGTCACCGCCGCCGGGGACCGGCTCGGCGCCGACTTCGCGCAGGGCGGCTCCGACGGTGTGCCGAGCCTGCTGGAGATCCGGGCGGCGGTCGAGGAGACCGCCCGGGCGATCGCCGAACTCGCCCTCCGTTGCACCGAGTCGGCCGCACGCCTGGCCGAACTCGCCGAGCAGCGGCGGGAGTCGGACGCCGCCGTGGAGCAACTCGCCGAGCAGCGGCGGCGGCAGGAGAAGGAGCGCGCCCAGGTGGCGGGCACGCTCGGCCGCCTCGGCGGGCAGGCCAGGGCCGCCGCCGGCGAGGCCGAGCGGCTGTCCGCCGCCGCCGCGCGGGCCGACCAGGACCTGGCGGAACTCCTCGCCACCGCGGAGGAGTTGGCCGAACGCCTGGCCGCGGCCGAGGACTCGCAGGACTCCGGAGAGGACGAGCCGGACACCGCCGAGCAGCAGCGGCTGGCCGAGGCCGCCACCGGCTCCCGGCAGGCCGAGCTGGAGGCCAGGCTCGCGGTGCGCACCCACGAGGAGCGGGTCCGCGCGCTCGCCGGCCGGGCGGACCAGCTGGACCGGGCCGCCCGCGCCGAGCGCGAGGCGCGTGCCCGGGCCGCCGAGCGCCGCCGACGCGCCGAGCACGACGCCGGGGTGGCGAACGCCGTCGCGGCGGGCGCCCGACAGCTGCTGGCCTGCCTGGAGGTGTCGCTGTCCCGCGCGGACGCCGGGCGGGCGGCGGTCGAGCAGGCGCGCGCCGAGCGCGAGACCGAACTGCGGGCGCACCGCGAGCACGGCCGCGGTCTCAAGGAGGAACTGGACAAACTGGTCGACGCCGGCCACCGGGACGAGGTGCTGCGGGCCGAGAAGCGGCTGCGGATCGAGCAGCTGGAGGCCCGGGCGCTGGAGGAGTTCGGCATCGACGGCGGCGAACTGCTCGCCACCTACGGGCCGGACCAGCCCGTCCCGCCGTCGACCCCGGAAGAAGGACGGGAGCCGGGCGAGCCGCGCCCGTACGACCGGGCCGAGCAGGAGAAGCGGCTCAGGGCGGCCGAGAAGGCGTACCAGCAACTGGGCAAGGTCAACCCGCTGGCGCTGGAGGAGTTCGCGGCGCTGGAGGAGCGCCACCAGTTCCTCGGGGAGCAACTGGACGACCTCAAGCGCAGCCGGCGCGACCTGCTGGACATCGTCCGGGAGGTGGACGAACGGGTCGAGCAGCTGTTCGCCTCGGCGTACCACGACACCGCCGCCCAGTTCGAGGGCGTCTTCGCCCGGCTGTTCCCCGGCGGCGAGGGGCGGCTGGTGCTGACCGACCCCGACCACATGCTCACCACCGGCGTCGAGGTGGAGGCCCGCCCGCCGGGCAAGAAGGTCAAGCGGCTGTCGCTGCTGTCCGGCGGCGAGCGCTCGCTGACCGCGGTGGCACTGCTGGTGGCGATCTTCAAGGCCAGGCCCAGTCCGTTCTACGTGATGGACGAGGTGGAGGCGGCGCTCGACGAGACCAACCTGCGCCGGCTGGTCGGGATCATGGAGGAGCTGCGGGAGAGCTCCCAGCTGATCGTGATCACCCACCAGAAGCTGACCATGGAGTCCGCGGACGCCCTCTACGGCGTGACCATGAAGGGCGACGGCATCTCGCAGGTGATCAGCCAGCGGCTGCGCGAGGGGCGCCGGGAGCGAAGGGCGCGCCCGATGCCTCCTCGGCGGCGCGACGAGGCTGTTGTCTCCGGGTCGACAGACTGATCCACCGGCCTGGCCCGGGCAGATGCTCCCGGACGCTCCGATCACGGATACTGGAGCGGTTGTGACTCCTCCCCCTCGCTCGCGAGGGGGCTTCTCGTTCAGCCGTTTGACGACCTCATGACGGCCAAGCCCTGACCGGTGCCGCACGGCACAGCGGTCAGCGTAAGGGAGGCGGCGACGCTCCGTGCGTCGGTGACCGAAGGATCACTCTGTCGTGGGATCCCGAGAAGGAGATTTATGTGGAATACGTGATCCTTGCCGTAGTCATCGCCGTGGTCGCCATCGGCGCGATCGCCGGCCTCGTCGTTTCCGGCAGACGACGCCAGCAACTGCCCCCGAAGTCGCAGTCGCCGGTCATCACGGCGCCGCCGACCACCCCGCAGGAGCCCCAGGTCGGCGAGGAGGCCGCGCCGCCGACCGAGGAGCCCCGCCGCACCGTCGAGGAGGTGCAGCTCCCCGAGACCGAGGCTCCGACCGAAGCCTCGACCGGAGCCCCGGCCACGGCCCCGACCGAGGTCGAGGTCGAGGCCGCCGAGGCCGAGACGGCACCCGCCGTCGAGGTCCCCGAGCCCACCGCGGGCCGACTGGTCCGGCTGCGCTCCCGGCTCTCCCGCTCGCAGAACTCGCTCGGCAAGGGACTGCTCTCGCTGCTCTCCCGCGAGCACCTGGACGAGGACACCTGGGAGGAGATCGAGGAGACCCTGCTGACGGCCGACGTCGGCGTGGCCCCCACCCAGGAGCTGGTCGAGCGGCTGCGCACCCGGGTGAAGGTGCTCGGCACCCGGACGCCCGACGAACTGCGCGCGCTGCTGCGCGAGGAGCTCGTCGAGCTGATCGGCAAGGACTCCGACCGCACCGTCCGCTCCACCAAGCACGCGGAGGGGCCGGCCGTGGTCCTGGTGGTCGGCGTCAACGGCGTCGGCAAGACCACCACCACCGGCAAGCTCGCCCGCGTCCTGGTCGCCGACGGCCGCAAGGTGGTGCTCGGCGCCGCCGACACCTTCCGGGCCGCCGCCGCCGACCAGCTGCAGACCTGGGGCGAGCGGGTCGGTGCGCGCACCGTGCGCGGCCCGGAGGGCGGTGACCCGGCCTCGATCGCGTTCGACGCGGTCAAGGAGGGCATCGCCGAGGGCGCCGACACCGTGCTGGTGGACACCGCCGGCCGGCTGCACACCAAGACCGGCCTGATGGACGAGCTGGGCAAGGTCAAGCGGGTCGTCGAGAAGCACGGCCCGGTGGACGAGGTGCTGCTGGTGCTGGACGCCACCACCGGCCAGAACGGCCTGATCCAGGCCCGGGTGTTCGCCGAGGTGGTCGACATCACCGGCATCGTGCTGACCAAGCTGGACGGCACCGCCAAGGGCGGCATCGTGGTCGCGGTCCAGCGCGACCTGGGCGTGCCGGTCAAGCTGGTCGGCCTGGGCGAGGGTGCGGACGACCTGGCGCCGTTCGAGCCGGGCGCGTTCGTGGACGCGCTGATCGGGGACTGAGGCCCCGTACGCACGAAGGGTCCGCTCCGCGAGGGGCGGGCCCTTTCGCGTTGCCGCCCGGGGGCCGGCGGGGTGCCCGGGACCGGAGGAGCGTGCCGAGCTGGAGGGGCGCGCCGAGCTGGAGGGGCGCACGCCGAGACGTGCGGGGCACGCGGAGGCCTACGAGGCGAGCCAGGCAGGTTCGGCGGTGCGCTCGCGGCCGCGGTGGCAGGCGTAGGCGAGGGTGCCGAGCAGCAGCCGGGCCTCGGGCGGGCAGCCGGCGTTGTCGCGGGTGGGGCGGCGCAGCCAGCGGACCGGGCCGAGCGCGCCGAGCACGGTGGGCGGGGCGGCGACGTAGCTGCCCTCGCCGTGGCAGGTGAGGTCGAGCGCGGCGTCGTCCCAGCCCATCCGGTAGAGCAGGTCGGGCAGTCGGCGGGCGGCGCCGGCGGCGACCAGGAACTGCAGCCGGCCGGTGGGCGGGGCGAGCACCGGGCCGACCTGGGTGCCCATCCGCTCCAGCCGGACCAGCGCCTGTAGTCCGGCCTGCTCGGGGACGTCCAGGACGTCGAAGGCGCGGCCGGTGGGGAAGAGAACCGAGCCCCCGGCGCCCGCTTCCCGGGACCGGTCCTCGCCGCCCGGTACGGGATGCAGGCCGGGCGCGGCGCAGCGGTCGGAGCCGCAGGGACAGCGGGTCGGGGCGGTGGCGGAGCCGGCCGGGGCGCCGGTGGCGACCGTCCAGCCCCAGCGGCCGGTGTACTCCGCGGCGGCTTGGGACGCGGTGACCTTGGTGCGGCGGCGCGCGCCCAGCGGAGTCAACCGCAGGTGTCCCAGTCGAAGTTCGCCGAACAGGTTGTCCATGCCTCCCCCAACAGGTTCCCGTCGCCGATGGTTACGGGATGGTGACTGTGTGTTGATTGTCCGTTGCGTGGTGCGTTGTGCGGTGGCGGCGTGCAGCGCCCGGTGTGCGCCTGTCGTGGTGGTGCGCCTCGGGCGCCGCCTTGTGGCTGGCGGCACCGATGCCGGATCGTGGGGTGGGCGAGGCGGCCGCCGATCAGGGTGGGCGTCGAACTCGCCTGTGACTGCGGTGGGTTGCCGGGGCTGCCGGGTTTCGCCGGAGGCCTTGGCGGCCCGCATATGCCGGGCCGTCGGACTTCCTAGTGAAGCGCGTGGGCCGTGGCTTCGGTTCACTCGTGGGGGTGGCGAAAGGTGGCGTTTCGCCAGGGCCGCTCCCGTGGGCGCCGCGCGGGGCATTACGTTCAGCACACGGACGTCATCGTGGAATCGACTCCGGTCCGCCAGGGCGCGGGAGTTGGGAATCTGACGGTCCGTCCGTAACGATGGCACACCAGTGCGAGAGCGTGGTACGGCAACACCTCAGGCACGGTACGTCTGGCAAGGGCCCGAAACCGTCGGGCGTCACGATCGGGGCCCCGAGGGGGCCGGGCGGGATGGGGACGTTCCCATGGCAGAGAAGCAACCCAACGAGAAGCTGACCACCTGGTTCGCCCGCAGCGGCTGGTCCAAGGGCGAGTTGGCCCGTCAGGTCAACCGTCGGGCCCGGCAGATCGGTGCCCACCACGTGTCCACCGACACCTCGCGGGTGCGCCGATGGCTCGACGGCGAACAGCCCCGCGAGCCGATTCCCAAGATCATGTCGGAGCTCTTCTCCGAGCGCTTCGGCTCGGTGGTCTCGATCGAGGACCTCGGCCTGCGCGCCGCGATCCCGGTCTCCACCGTGGGCGGCGGCGTCGACCTGCCGTGGAGCGCGCCGCAGACCGTCCAGCTGATCAGCGACTACTCCCGCAGCGACCTGATGCTCAACCGCCGGGGCTTCCTCGGCACCTCGCTCGCGCTGACCGCCGGCGCCGCGCTGATCGAGCCGATGCAGCGCTGGCTCACCCCCGGCCCGACCGGCGCCCCCACCCCGATCCTCGCCGCGGCCAACGGCGGCGATCCGTTCACCGGCCGGCTGTCCGAGCCCGAGCTCGAACTGCTGGAGCAGACCACGGTCATGTTCCGGCAGTGGGACGCGCAGAACGGCGGCGGGCTGCGCCGCAAGGCCGTCGTCGGCCAGCTCCACGAGGTCACCGACCTGCTCCAGGAGACGTACAACGAGAACACCACCCGGCGGCTGTTCCGGCTCACCGCCGAACTCGCCCACCTGGCCGGGTGGATGTCGTACGACGTCGGAATGCACCCGAGCGCGCAGAAGTACTACGTGCTGGCCCTGCACGCCGCCAAGGAGGCCGGGGACCGCCCGTTCGGCGCACTCATCCTCACCGACATGAGCCGCCAGATGATCCACCTCAACCGGGGCGAGGACGCCCTGGAGCTGATCCACCTGGCGCAGTACGGCAGCCGGGACACCGCCAGTGCGCGCCAGCAGTCCCTGCTGTACGCGATGGAGGCGCGCGCCTACGCCACCATCGGCGAGGTGAACCGCTGCGCCCGGGCCGTCCGGCTGGCCGAGGACACCTTCACCGACATCCGCGAGGGGGAGGAGGAGCCGGACTGGCTGAAGTTCTTCTCGCCGGCCGAGCTGAACGCCGAGAACGCGCACTCCTTCCGCGACCTCGCGTACCACTCCGACAACGCCCAGCTGTACGCCTCGATGTCCGCGCCGGTGATGGAGCGCGCGGTCGACCTGTTCCGCCAGGACGGCGACCACGTGCGCTCGTACGCCTTCAACCTGATCGGCATGGCCAGCGTCCACCTGTTGCAGCGGGAGGCCGAGCAGGCCGCGGTGATGGCCGAGCAGGCGGTGGACATCGCCACCAAGGTGCGCTCGGAGCGGCTGAACTCCCGGGTCCGCAAGACCACCGAGGCCGCGGCCGCCCGGTTCAAGGGCGTGGACGCGGTGAGCCGGCTCAAGGAGCGCGTCGTCCAGGACATCCCCGAGTACGTCTCGGTGGTCTGAGCACCCCGAGCCCGTGGGCCGCGGATCCGGCCCGAGGACCCCGCCGACCGTGACGGCCGCCGCCGCCACGGTCGGTGGCCGTCGTGCCACCGGCCGTCCCGTTCGGCGGCACGGTAACCCGTTCGGCCCTGCGGCACGGCCGTCGTTCACGAAGGCGTAACCCGCGCGTCGTACGCGTCACGGCCGCGAAACAACGGGCCGCACTGGCCGAAACCAGCCTTCGGCACTCTCCTCTTCATCGCCGACACCCCGGGTGGCACGGGACGGGTAATCCGGGTTTGGATCGGCTTCCACGCAGAGGAGACGCCGATGCCGGACGGCTTCAGCGCGGGCGACACCGCCTTCGTGCTCATCAGTGCGGCCCTGGTCATGGTGATGACCCCGGGCCTGGCCTTCTTCTACGGGGGCATGGTCAGGGCCAAGAGCACCCTGAACATGCTGGCGATGAGCTTCCTCTCGCTCGGCATCGTCAGCGTGCTCTGGGTCCTCTACGGGTACTCGCTCAGCTTCGGGCCCGACTCCTTCGCCGGCCTCATCGGCAACCTGGACTTCCTCGGGATGCGCGGCATCGGCCTGAACGACCTCACCGGGACCATCCCGGTCACCGCGTTCGCCACCTTCCAGCTGATGTTCGCGATCATCACCCCGGCGCTGATCAGCGGCGCGATCGCGGACCGGGCCAAGTTCGGCGCCTGGGGCCTGTTCATCGCGCTCTGGGTGACCGTCGTCTACTTCCCGGTCGCGCACTGGGTGTTCTTCTTCGACGGCGGCCACGGCGGCTGGCTGGGCGACCGCAACGGCGTGATCGACTTCGCCGGCGGCACGGCCGTGCACATCAACGCGGGCGTGGCCGGCCTCGCGCTCTGCCTGGTGCTGGGCAAGCGGGTCGGCTTCAAGAAGGACCCGATGCGCCCGCACAGCCTGCCGCTGGTGATGCTCGGCTCCGGGCTGCTGTGGTTCGGCTGGTTCGGCTTCAACGCGGGCTCGGCGCTGGCCGCCAACGGCGTCGCCGCGATGGCGATGGTCAACACCCAGGTCGCCACCGGTGCGGCGCTGGTCGGCTGGCTGGTCTACGAGAAGCTCAGGCACGGCGCGTTCACCACGCTGGGCGCCGCCTCCGGCGCGGTGTCCGGCCTGGTCGCGATCACCCCAGCCTGCGGCTCGGTCAGCCCGCTGGGCGCGGTGGCGATCGGCCTGATCGCCGGCGCGGTCTGCGCCGCCGCGGTCAGCCTCAAGTACCGCCTCGGCTTCGACGACTCGCTCGACGTGGTCGGCGTGCACGCGGTGGGCGGCGCGATCGGCTCGCTGCTGATCGGCCTGTTCGCCACCGGCGGGGTCGGCCAGACCGCCAAGGGCCTGTTCTACGGCGGCGGGCCGGCGCAGCTCGGCAAGCAGGCGATGGGCGTGGCCGTGGTCGCCGCGTACTCCTTCGTCCTCTCCTGGCTGCTGGCGAAGGCGATCGACAGGACGGTCGGCTTCCGGGTCGCCGAGGAGGTCGAGGTGGGCGGCATCGACCAGGCCGAACACGCCGAGTCCGCCTACGATTTCAGCGCGGTGGGCGCGGGCCTGGCGCGGGCCCTGCCGGGCCTGGTCGGCGCCGCGGCGGCCGCGAGGTCCGCGGAGAGGCCCGCCGCCGGGAAGGCCGCCGCCGAGCCCTCCGCCGAGCCAGCCGCCACGGCCGCCGGGAAGGCCGCCGACACGACCACCGCCGAGCCCACCGAGAAGACCGAGGTCGACGCCCGATGAAGCTCATCACCGCCGTGATCAAGCCGTACCGCCTGGACGAGGTGAAGGCCGCCCTACAGGCCTTCGGGGTGCACGGCCTGACCGTCACCGAGGCCAGCGGCTACGGCCGCCAGCGCGGCCACACCGAGGTCTACCGGGGCGCCGAGTACACCGTGGACCTGGTCCCCAAGGTCAGAATCGAGGTGCTGGTCGAGGACGAGGACGCCGACGAGCTGATCGAGGTCCTGGTGAAGGCCGCCCGGACCGGCAAGATCGGCGACGGCAAGGTCTGGAGCGTCCCGGTCGACACCGCCGTCCGGGTCCGGACCGGAGAGCGCGGGCCGGACGCCCTCTGAGGGCCCTTCGCCGAGGGCCCTTCGTCGAGGGCCCTGAACCGTAGGACGCGCCGCAGGCGGGCCCGCCGTCCCCGAGGGGTCGCGGGTCCGCCGACGGCGCATCGGCGCCAGGCCGCCCGGGCCGTCCGCAGATCTCCCATCGGCCGCCCGCAGGCCGTCCGGCGCCGCCCGCTCAACCGCACGACGGACGGGACCAAAACGCCATGACCACCGAGACCAGCCCTCCCGACTACGGCGCCGCCCGGGCCGCGCTGCTCGCCGGCCCCGGCCCGGCCGGGCGGCCCCGCCGCGCGGCTCTCGCCCGGCTCACCGACGACTGGCTGGCCGGTCTGCTCGCGGCCGCCGGCGGCCCGCCCGGCGTCGCGCTGGTCGCGGTCGGCGGATACGGGCGCGGCGAGCTGTCCCCGCGCAGCGACCTCGACGTCCTGCTGCTGCACGACGGCCGGCTCGACCCCGACCTGCCCGAGCGAATCTGGTACCCGGTCTGGGACGCCGGCGCCGCGCTCGACCACTCGGTGCGCACCGTCGCCGAGGCCCGATCCGTCGCCGCCGCGGACCTCAAGGCCCAGCTCGGCCTGCTGGACGCCCGCCACCTCGCCGGGGACCAGGAGCTCACCGCCGCCCTGCGCTCCGCCGTGCTCACCGACTGGCGCGCGAGCGCCCCCGCGCGCCTGCCGGAACTGCGCGACCTCGGGCGGGAGCGGGCCGAGCGGCACGGCGAGCTGTCGTTCCTGCTGGAGCCCGACCTCAAGGAGGCCCGCGGCGGCCTGCGCGACGCCGTCGCGCTCAACGCCGTCGCCGCCACCTGGCTCGCCGACGCCCCCCGGGACGGCCTGGACGCCGCCGCGCTGCGGCTCGCCGACGTCCGCGACGCGCTGCACCTGGCCACCGGCCGGGCCACCGAGCGGCTCGGCCTCCAGGACCAGGACCAGGTCGCCGAACGGCTCGGCGTGCTGGACGCCGACACCCTGCTGCGCCAGGTCTACGAGGCCGCCCGCACCGTCGCCTACGCGAGTGACGTCACCTGGCGGGCGGTGGAGCGGGTGCTCGCCGCCCGGTCCGGCCGGGGCCGCCGGGCCGCCCGGCTGGCCTTCCCGTTCACCGGCGCCGGGCGCGGCGCGGGCGCGGTGGCCCGGGGCGCGGTCGCGCGCCGGCCGCTCGCCGAGGGCGTGGTCGAGCAGGACGGCGAGGCGGTGCTCGCCCAGGGTGCCCGCCCGGCCGCCGACCCGGTGCTGCCGCTGCGCGCCGCGGCCGCCGCCGCGCAGAACGGGCTCACCGTCTCGTACGCGACGGTGCGCCGGCTGGCTGCCGAGTGCCGCCCGCTGCCGGTGCCCTGGCCGGACGAGGCGCGCGAGCAACTGGTCACCCTGCTGGGCGCGGGCGAGGCGGCCGTCCCGGTGTGGGAGGCGCTGGAGGCGGAGGGACTGGTCACCCGGCTGCTGCCGGACTGGGAGCGGGTGCGCTGCCGTCCGCAGCGCAACGCCGTGCACCGCTGGACGGTGGACCGGCACCTGGTGGAGACGGCGGTGCGGGCCGCGGCGATGACCCGCCGGGTGGCCCGGCCGGACCTCCTGCTGGTCGCCGCGCTGCTGCACGACATCGGCAAGGGCTGGCCCGGCGACCACAGCGAGGCCGGCGAGGTCATCGTCCGGGACGTCGCCGCCCGGATGGGCTTCGGCCCCGAGGACACCGAGACCCTGGCGGTGCTGGTCCGCCACCACCTGACCCTGGTCGACACCGCGACCCGACGGGACCCGGACGACCCGGCCACCGTCGAGGCGATCACCAAGGTGGTCGGCACCGCGGCCCAGCTGGAGCTGCTGCACGTGCTCACCGAGGCGGACGCGCTGGCCACCGGCCCGGCCGCGTGGAGCGGCTGGCGGGCCTCGCTGGTGGACGGCCTGGCGGCCCGGGTCGCCGCCCGGCTGGCCGGCGCCTACGCCGCGCCCGTGGAGACCGCGCCGACCGCCGCGCAGGAACGGCTCGCGGTGGAGGCCGCCCGGACCGGCGGGCCCGCCCTGTCGCTGCTGGCGCGGTCCGAGGGGGCGGAGCCGGGCGCCGAGCCGATGGGCGTCGAGCTGACCCTGGCCGTCCCGGACCGGCCCGGACTGCTCGGCACCGTCGCCGGGGTGCTCGCGCTGCACCGGCTGGCCGTCCGCTCGGCCGGTCTGCGCGAGCTGGACCCGATCGGCGCCGGCCCGGTGCTGCTGCTGTCCTGGCGGGTGGCCGCCGAGTTCGGCGAGCTGCCGGAGGCCGCCCGGCTGCGGGCCGACCTGCGCCGGGCGCTGGACGGCTCGCTGGACGTCGCGCGCCGGCTGGCCGAGCGGGACGCCGCCGCCCCGCGCCGCCGGGGCATCCCCACCCCGCCGCCGGTGGTCGCGGTGGCGCCTGCGGTGGCCTCGGCGACCGCGACCGTCCTGGAGGTCCGCGCGCACGACGCGCCGGGGCTGCTGCACCGGATCGGCCGGGCGCTGGACGGGGCGGGCGTGCGGGTGCGGACGGCGCACGTCTCGACGCTGGGCGCGGAGGCCGTCGACTCCTTCTACCTGACCGACGGGGAGGGGCGGTCGCTCTCCGCCGGGCGGGCCGGGGAGGTGGCGGCGGCGGTTCGGGCGGCGCTGGGCTGAGCCGTACCGGGGGCCTTCGGGGCTCGCCGGGGTGCGGTTCCGCCGGGTTCCGCCGGGGCCCGCCTGGGGCTGCCGGGGGTCGGCCCGCCGGGGCCCGCCGGCGCCTGCCGAGGTCCGTTCCGAGGTCGTGGCAACCCGGGTGGAGACCGTACCCGGGGCGGCCGGATACCCTGGGGGGCGACGACCGTACCGATACCGATGCCGCAGAGGACCCGCGACGACGTGTTCGACACTCTTTCCGATCGCCTCGCAGCGACGTTCAAGAACCTCCGGGGCAAGGGCCGCCTGAGCGAGGCGGACATCGACGCCACCGCCCGCGAGATCCGCATCGCGCTGCTGGAGGCGGACGTCGCGCTGCCGGTCGTGCGGGCCTTCATCAAGCAGGTCAAGGAGCGGGCGGCCGGCGCCGAGGTCTCGGGCGCGCTCAACCCCGCGCAGCAGATCATCAAGATCGTCAACGAGGAGCTCATCGCGATCCTCGGTGGCGAGACCCGCCGGGTCCGGTTCGCCAAGAACGGCCCGACGGTGATCATGCTCGCCGGTCTGCAGGGTGCCGGTAAGACCACCCTCGCGGGCAAGCTCGGCCACTGGCTGAAGAGCCAGAAGCACACCCCGCTGCTGGTCGCCTGCGACCTCCAGCGGCCCAACGCCGTCAACCAGCTCCAGGTGGTCGCCGACCGCGCCGGCGTGGCCTTCTACGGCCCGCAGCCGGGCAACGGCGTCGGCGACCCGGTGCAGGTGGCCAAGGACTCGATCGAGTACGCCAAGCAGAAGCAGTACGACGTCGTCGTCGTCGACACCGCCGGACGCCTGGGCATCGACGCCGAGCTGATGCAGCAGGCCGCGGACATCCGCGCCGCGGTCAACCCGGACGAGGTCCTGTTCGTCGTCGACGCGATGATCGGCCAGGACGCGGTCACCACCGCGCAGGCCTTCCTCGACGGCGTCGACTTCACCGGTGTCGTGCTCTCCAAGCTCGACGGCGACGCCCGCGGCGGTGCCGCCTTGTCGGTCGCCCACGTCACCGGCCGGCAGATCATGTTCGCCTCCAACGGCGAGAAGGTCGACGACTTCGACGCCTTCCACCCCGACCGGATGGCCTCGCGCATCCTCGGCATGGGTGACGTCCTCTCGCTGATCGAGAAGGCCGAGCAGACCTTCTCGCAGGAGGAGGCCGAGAAGATCGCCGCCAAGCTGCGCGGCGGTCCGAAGGCGTTCACCCTGGACGACTTCCTGTCGCAGCTGGAGCAGGTCCAGAAGATGGGCTCGATCTCCAAGCTGCTGGGGATGCTGCCCGGGATGGGCCAGATCCGCGACCAGATCAACAACATCGACGACAAGGACGTCAACCGGGTCGGCGCGATCATCAAGTCGATGACCCCGGCCGAGCGCGCCGAGCCGGAGCTGATCAACGGCTCCCGCCGGGCCCGCATCGCCAAGGGCTCGGGTGTCCAGGTCGGCGAGGTGAAGAACCTGGTCGAGCGGTTCTTCGACGCCCGCAAGATGATGTCCGCGATGGCCTCCGGCAAGGGCGTGCCCGGCATGCCGGGGATCCCGGGCATGGGCGGCGGCGCCAAGAAGTCCGGCAAGAAGGCCCCGCAGGCCAAGGGCAAGCGCAAGAGCGGCAACCCGCTCAAGCGGGCGCAGGAGGAGGCCGCGGCCGCCCAGCGCCGCGCGCTCGGCCCGGGCGGCGACCAGGACCCGGCCGGCGGCGGCGCGTTCGGCCTCGGTGCGGGCAAGGGCCCGGCCGACTTCGAGCTGCCCAAGGAGTTCAAGGACCTGCTGTAGACCGGTCCGTCGTTCGAGCGGCCCGCCGTCCGGGACCTTCCGGGCGGCGGGCCGCTCGCATGCCCGATGATGGTGGTGTGCGAGTGACGATCAGGGCCCCGCGGGCCGAGGACAAGGACGTGTACGCCGAGGCGGTCCGACGGTCCGCCGACCACATCGGGCGGTGGAACCCGGTCGAGCCGGACGGCCTGGCCGAACTGCTGGACCGCCAGGGGCCGGGCCTGCGCACCTTCCTGATCGTCGACCGGGACACCGGCGGGCTGGTCGGCAAGGTGAACGTCGCCAACATCGTGATGGGCCGGTTCTGCAACGGCGCGCTGGGCTACGACGCGTACCTGCCGTTCGCCGGCACCGGGCGGATGACGGAGGGGCTGCGGCTGGTCCTGGACCGCTGCTTCGCCCCGCAGTCGGCCGGCGGGCTGGGCCTGCACCGGCTGGAGATCAACGTGCAGCCGGACAACGAGCGGTCGGTCGCGATGGCCAAGCGGCTGGGCTTCCGGCACGAGGGCTTCACCCCCCGGATGCTGTTCCTCCAGGGCGACTGGCGGGACCACGAGCGGTTCGCGCTGACCGCCGAGGAGTGGCCGGGCGCGGAGGCGTAGCCACGGGCGGGGCGCCGCGCGGCCACTGACGGGGCGAGCCACGTGCGCGGCCACTGACGGGGCGGCGAGGCCTCTGAGCCACGGGCGGGGCTCCGGGCGGCACGGCCACTGACGGGGCACCGGTGCTCAGCCACTGGCGGGGCCCCGTCGAGGCTGGTCAGGGGCGTGCTCGGCGCGGCGTTTCGGGTGGCTCGCCCGAGCCCGCGTCCGTATCGTCCGATGGGTGACCGAACCCGTGCCGCCGCGCCAGACCCCCGACCAGCCCTGGCGGTCCGAGGGCGCCCCGCCCCCGCCGCCGCCCCGCCGCCGGATGCCCGGCGGCTGGATGGGGCTCGCCCTCACCGCGCTCGTGGTGTTCCTGATCTCCGACCTGCTGCTGTCCTTCTTCGGCAACGCCGGCGCCACCACGATCTCCTACACCGAGTTCAACAACCAGCTGAACAAGGGCAACATCACCAAGATCTACTCCAAGGGCGACGCGATCGAGGGCACCCTCAAGAGCGCCCAGCCCAAACCGGACGGCGGCAAGGGCGACTACACCGACTTCGCCACCCAGCGGCCGTCCTTCGCCAACGACAACCTGTGGACCACGCTGCAGCAGCAGGGCGTCGAGGTCACCGCCACCTCCCCGGTGGTCCAGCAGCGCAGCTTCCTCGCCAACCTGCTGATCTCGCTGGCCCCCATGGTGCTGCTGATCCTGATCTGGGTGCTGCTCGCCCGCCGGATGGCCGGCGGGCTGGGCGCCGGCGCGCTCGGCCGCAAGGCCCCGCCCAAGCCGGTCACCGCCGACCAGGGCAAGCGCACCACCTTCGCCGACGTGGCCGGCATCGACGAGGTCGAGGCCGAACTCACCGAGGTGGTCGACTTCCTGAAGAACCCGCAGCAGTACCGCAGGCTCGGCGCCAAGATGCCGCGCGGCGTGCTGCTGAGCGGCCCGCCCGGGACGGGCAAGACCCTGCTCGCCAGGGCCGTCGCCGGCGAGGCGGACGTGCCGTTCTTCTCCGCCTCCGCCTCCGAGTTCATCGAGATGATCGTCGGCGTCGGCGCCAGCCGGGTCCGTGAACTGTTCGCCGAGGCCCGCAAGGTCGCCCCGGCGATCATCTTCATCGACGAGATCGACACCATCGGCCGCCAGCGCGGCGCGGGCGGCGGCATGGGCGGGCACGACGAGCGCGAGCAGACGCTCAACCAGATCCTCACCGAGATGGACGGCTTCACCGGCTCCGAGGGCGTCATCGTGATCGCCGCGACCAACCGCGCGGACGTGCTCGACCCGGCGCTGCTGCGCCCCGGCCGGTTCGACCGGCGGATCACCGTCAGCCCGCCCGACCGGGACGGCCGCGCCGCCATCCTGCGCATCCACACCCGGACCGTCCCGCTGGCCGGCGACGCCGACCTCACCCGGCTGGCCAAGGTCACCCCCGGGATGACCGGCGCCGAACTCGCCAACCTGGTCAACGAGGCCGCCCTGCTGGCCGTCAAGCGCAAGCAGGACGCGGTGAACGAGCGGGACCTCTCGGACGCCCTGGAGAAGGTCCAGCTCGGCGCCGTCCGGCCGCTGGTGATGCCGCAGGAGGAGCGCGAGCGCACGGCCTACCACGAGAGCGGGCACGCGCTGCTGGGCATGCTGCAGCCCGGCGCCGACCCCGTCCGCAAGATCACCATCGTGCCGCGCGGCCGGGCGCTCGGCGTCACCCTGTCCACTCCGGAGAACGACCGCTACTCGTACACCGAGCCCTACCTGCGCGGCCGGATCATCGGCGCGCTCGGCGGGATGGCGGCCGAGCAGGTGGTCTACGGGGTGATCACCACCGGGGCGGAGAGCGACCTGGAGCAGGTCACCAACATCGCCCGCGGGATGGCCGGCCGGTGGGGGATGAGCGAGCGGGTCGGGCGGCTGACCGCGGTGCCCGCCGACCCGCAGGGCGCCTACGGGCTCTCCGCCGCGCCGACCACCCTCGACGCGGTGGACGAGGAGGCCCGGCGGATCGTCGCCGAGTGCTACGAGGACGCGGTGCGGCTGCTGACCGAGCAGCGGGCCCGGCTGGACGCGCTGGCGGCGGCGCTGCTGGAGGGGGAGACGCTGGACGAGGAGCAGGCGTACCGGGCGGCCGGGGTGCCGCGGAAGGGCTCCGGCTCCGACCAGAAGTCGCTCGACCAGGCGTGAACCGGCGGGCCGGGGGCGCTCGCCGCGCTGGCGGGCGCCCCCGGTTTCGTCGTTGCCGGATCTGTTGTCGCCCGGGGCCGTTCCGATCGCCGCCGGGGGTCTCGTTCCCAGTGCCGTCGGGGTCTCGTTCCGGGCGTCGCCGTGGGCCCCGTTCCCAACGCCGTCGGGGTCGGCCGCCGCCAGCCGCTACCGGGGCCGTTCGGCGATCAGGTAGCGGAAGACGTTCTCCATCCGGACCGAGCCGTCCGCGCGCAGGTACGGCTGCAGCGCCTCCTCCAGCTCCTTGGCGACCAGCGACGCGCCGGAGAACTCCTCGGCCGCCTCGAACAGACCGGTGGAGAGCAGGCCGCGCACCGCGCTGTCCAGGTCCGCGTAGGCGAACGGGCAGCTCACCCGCCCGCTGCCGGCCGGGCGCAGGCCGGCCGGGGCGAGCAGGTCCTCCAGCGTGCCGGGCGTGCTCAGCTCGAACGGGTCGCGCGCGGTGGTCCGGCCCGCCCGCCGACGCGCCACGTCCAGCACCGGGGCGCTCTGGCAGCGCTCCGGAGGGCCCCAGGCGGCCAGCACCACGTGCCCGCCCGGGAGGGTCAGCCGGGCGGCCTCGACGACCACCGCACCCGGCTCGGCGCAACCGGGCAACTGCTCGAACACCGTCACCAGCGAATGGGCCGAGCGGGGGACGGCAGCGGTCGGCCGGGCCCCCGCGCACACCCGCAGCCGACGGTCATGGGCCAGCTCGCGCAGCTCGTCCCGCGGCTCCTGGCCGGTGACCTGGGCACCGCGCCCGGCGGCGAGCAGCAGCGCCAGTCCGGACCGGCAGCCCAGGCCCAGCACGCTGGTCGCCGGGCCGACCTCCAGCCGGTCGTGGACCGCCTCGTAGAGCGGCACGAGCATGCGCTCCTGGATCTCCGCCCAGTCGCGCGCCCGCGCGGGCCGCGCCGCCCCGGGCTGCGGGTGGTGCGGTCGTGCGCCTGTCGGTCGTACGGTCGTGCCGGTCGTCCGAGCTGAAGCCATCGCGGCCTCCCATCCGGTCCTTCGGTGTGCTGCTACGGCTCCCCCAAAGTCCCGCCCCACTCCAGCGAACAGCGGGTCGGGCCCGGCGTCCAGAGGGGTGCAGGGTGGTGCGCGCGTGTCGCGGTCGTGCGCCCCCTGCGGTCGGCGGGTGCCGCCTCCTGCCGCCGGCGGGTGCGCGGTCGCCCGTCCGGCGGGTGCGGCGGTCGTCCGTCCGGCGGCCGCGGGCGTGTTATCGATTCGAAGTCAGGGGGCCGCGCCCCGTACCATTCGGGCCATGGCTAAGGCACCCGTTCTCACCCCTCAGGCGGAAGACTTCCCGCGCTGGTACCAGGACCTCATCAACAAGGCCGAGCTGGCCGACAACGGTCCGGTGCGCGGCACCATGGTCATCCGACCGTACGGCTACGGCCTGTGGGAGCGGATGCAGCAGGAGATGGACGCGCGGATCAAGAAGGCCGGCGCGCAGAACGCCTACTTCCCGATGTTCATCCCGCAGTCCTACCTGACCAGGGAGGCCGAGCACGTCGAGGGCTTCGCCCCCGAGCTCGCGGTGGTCACCCACGGCGGCGGCAAGCAGCTCGACGAGCCGGTCGTCGTCCGGCCCACCTCCGAGACGATCATCAACGAGTACTTCTCGAAGTGGGTGCAGAGCCACCGCGACCTGCCCCTGCTGATCAACCAGTGGGCCAACGTGGTCCGTTGGGAGCTGCGCCCGCGCGTCTTCCTGCGCACCACCGAGTTCCTCTGGCAGGAGGGCCACACCGCCCACGCCACCTACGAGGACGCCCGCGCGTACGCGTCGATGATCCACACCCAGGTCTACGGCGACTTCATGACGAACGTGCTCGGCATCGACGTCGTGCTCGGTCGCAAGACGGCCAAGGAGCGGTTCGCCGGCGCCATCAACACCCTCACCCTGGAGGGCATGATGGGCGACGGCAAGGCGCTGCAGATGGGCACCAGCCACGAGCTGGGCCAGAACTTCGCCAAGGCGTTCAACACGACCTACCAGCTCCAGGGCGGCGAGCGCGAGCACGTCTGGCAGACCTCGTGGGGCGTCTCGACCCGCATGGTCGGCGGCCTGATCATGTCCCACGGCGACGACAACGGCCTGCGGGTGCCCCCGCGACTGGCCGCCGTCCAGGCCGTCGTGCTCGCCATCAAGGGCGACGACGCGGTCATCGCCAAGGTGCGCGAGATCGGCGCCACGCTGGAGGCCGCCGGTGTCCGGGTGGTCGTCGACGACCGCACCGACACCCCGTTCGGCCGCCGCGCGGTGGACTGGGAGCTCAAGGGCGTGCCGCTGCGCATCGAGGTCGGCCCGCGCGACCTCGAGAACGGCACCGCGATGCTGGCCCGCCGGATCCCCGGCGGCAAGGAGCCCGTCTCCATCGACTCCCTGGCCGCGCTGGTCCCGGGCATCCTGGAGGAGGACCAGGCGCTGCTGCTGCGCCAGTCCCGCGAGCGCCGCGAGGCCCGTACCGTCGACGTCAAGACCATCGAGGAGGCCGCCGAGGCCGCCGCGACCGGTTGGGGCCGGATCTCCTGGGCCGACCTCGGCCCGGAGGGCGAGGCCAAGCTGGCCGAGCAGGGCGTTTCGGTGCGCTGCATTGTCGCGGCCGACGGCTCGGTGCCGCTGGCGGACGACCAGGACGGCAATATCGCGATCGTGGCCCGCGCGTACTGATGCCTGTTACCAGCAGGTAATGACCGTTGCCGGCGACATTTGCCCGGAATGCGGATGAGTAAGAATCCGGTAACTGTCCGAGGGGCGCCCCGACCGCGGACATCCCTACTGGCCGGTCAACTGCCGGTATTAACGCAATAGCGGTACGGTGTACGGCCCGTGGCCCTGTCAACTCGACGGGTCCACGGGCCGTACGTCCAGGGGGCGACAGCCCGCCCCCGGACGGAATTCACGAGGCCCGCCGAGCTGCGGCGAGCCGAAACCGGCAGGGGGTTGGTCTTGCGTCAGATCCGGAACGCGCAATTCGCGCGCGACCATGCATTCCTGGGAGTTTCCTGGGAATTCCCGAAGAACGAGAACATGCGGAACATCGGCTCGCACTCCATCGTTGGTCTAGCGTGAGCACGACACAGCCCCTCGTCCTCGCGGCCGAACTGGCCGCCGCCTGGAGTGACATCCAGGCCCACCACCAGGACCTCCCCGACCTGGCCTCGCCCGAGGCCCTGATCGGCGAATCCTCCTCGGCCTGTGGCACCCGGCTCGGTTTCGAGCGGCTCCTCCACGAGGCTGCCCACGGTCTGGCCGCGGCCCGGGACATCCGGGACACCTCGCGAGCCGGCCGCTACCACAACCGGCGCTTCCTGCTGCTCGCCTCCGAGCTCGGACTGGCGCACCCGGTCGAACCGCACGCGAGCAGCGGCTTCTCCCAGGTGACCATGCTCAAGGAGACCCAGGAGCGCTACGCGGAGACCATCGAGCGACTGGACCGCGCCCTCGGCGCGCACCAGGAGGCGGTGGCCGGCGACGGTACGACGCGGGCCTTCCGCGGCCCGGCCGCCCGGCACGGCTCCTCCGGGGGCGGCGTCCGGGTCAAGGCGGTGTGCGGCTGCGGACGGAACGTCCGGGTCGTGCCGTCGGTGCTCGCCCAGGCGTCCATCGTCTGCGGCGCGTGCCAGCAGCCGTTCAAGATCTCGTGACCGATCGGTCCACCGGACCGGGAGATCGTTAGACCGGAACACCAGAAGACGGGGAAGGCCGGCGGACGGCTGTGCGGGCAGCGGATCCGGCCGGAGCGAGCGGTACATCGGTGAGTTCGTGGGCGGACCGGGAGCGAGGGCTCCCGGTCGCGCCTTGTGGACGGGCCTGCGGAGGCGGTCGGGGGGCGGCCTCCGGAGGGTCGTGCGCGGCCCGCGGACGGCCGGGCGCGCCGCTGGGGCACGGCTGGGTGCGCGGCCGGGGTACGGCTGGGATGCAGCCGGGATGCCTCCTGCGGATGGCCGAGCGAAGGCGGTTCGCGCCGGTATGGCAGAATGGACAGCTGAGTACTCGGCAGCCGAGCAGGACCCCTCTCTCCTACGGCTGGCGTGTCCCTTGAACGGCCCACGGCGCAACCCCACGCGACGGCGCGGCCGCTCACCCACGTCAACACCAGGAGAATCCACTCCCGTGGCAGTCAAGATCAAGCTCAAGCGTCTCGGCAAGATTCGCTCCCCGCACTACCGCATCGTCGTCGCCGACTCGCGCACCAAGCGTGACGGCCGCGCGATCGAGGAGATCGGCATCTACCAGCCGACCTACAACCCCTCGAAGATCGAGGTCGACACCGACCGGGCCCAGTACTGGCTGTCCGTCGGCGCCCAGCCGACCGAGCCGGTGCTCGCCATCCTCAAGCTGACCGGCGACTGGCAGAAGTTCAAGGGCCTCCCGGCCCCGGCGCCGCTGCTGGTCGCCGAGCCCAAGGTCGAGGACTTCTCGCACCTGTTCGCGAAGGCCGTCGCCGGCTTCGAGGACGCCACCACCGGTGTTGCCATCACCCCGAAGGCCAAGAAGTCGGACAAGGTCGAGGCTGAGGCCGACGCCGCCGCCGAGGCCTGAGCGTGATCGAGGACGCCCTCGACCACTTGGTGAAGGGCATCGTCGAGCACCCCGACGAGGTGCAGGTGCGCTCGCGCAACCTGCGTCGGGGCAACACCATCGAGGTGCGAGTGCACCCCGATGACCTCGGCAAGGTGATCGGCCGGGGTGGCCGCACGGCGCGCGCACTGCGCACCGTGGTCGGCGCCCTCGGCGGTCGCAACGTCCGGGTCGACCTGGTCGACGTGGACAACATTCGCTGACGCAGCTGCTCGTTCAGCCGTCAGGGCTTGTGAGGCCGGCCGGGACGCATGTCGTCCCGGTCGGCCTTTCGCGTTTCTCGCGCTTCCCGCATTCCGTCCCGCTTCAGGAACTCCAGGAGAACGATCACCGTGCAGCTCGTCGTCGGCAAGATCGGCCGCGCCCACGGCATCAGGGGGGACGTCAGCGTCGAGGTCCGCACCGACGAGCCGGAGCTCCGGCTCGGCCCCGGTGCCGTCCTGTTCACCGACCCCGCGTCGGTGGGCCCGCTGACCATCGAGTCCGGCAAGGTGCACAGCGGCCGGCTGCTGCTGCGCTTCGCCGGCGTCAAGGACCGCAACGCGGCGGAGGCGCTGCGGGGCACGCTGCTCATCTCCGAGGTCGACCCGGAGGAGAGCCCCGAGGACCCGGAGGAGTACTACGACCACCAGCTGATCGGCCTGGACGTGGTGCTGCTCGACGGCACCCTCGTCGGCGAGCTGACCGAGGTCGTCCACCTGCCGTACCAGGACCTGCTCACGGTGGAGAAGGCCGACGGGACGGAGGTGCTGGTGCCCTTCGTCCGCCAGATCGTGCCGACCATCGACCTGGAGAACCAGCGTGCCGTGATCACCCCGCCGGTCGGCCTGATCGAACCCGAGCAGGCCGAGGTCGCCCGTGGTGCCTCCGCCGAGGGCGAGGACGCCGAGGACGCTGAGGGTGTCGAGGATGCTGAGGGTGTCGAGGACACTGAGGGTGCGGCCGGCGCCAAGGGCGCGGAGGGGTCGGAGTGACGGTGGAGGAGGGCGTCGCGCAGGTCCAGGACGGGATGCGGATCGACGTCGTCTCGATCTTCCCCGAGTACCTGGAACCGCTGAACATCTCGCTGGTCGGCAAGGCCCGCTCCCGCGGCCAGCTGGACGTGCACGTCCACGACCTGCGCGAGTGGACCCACGACGTGCACCGGACCGTGGACGACAGCCCGTACGGCGGCGGCCCCGGCATGGTGATGAAGCCCGAGCCGTGGGGCGAGGCGCTGGACGCGGTGGTCGCCGGCGGGCCCGAGGGCCAGCTGCCGACGCTCGTCGTGCCCACCCCCAGCGGGCGGCCGTTCACGCAGGAACTCGCCCAGGAACTGGCGAGCCGCCCGTGGCTGGCGTTCACCCCCGCCCGGTACGAGGGCATCGACCGGCGGGTCATCGAGGAGGCGGCCACCCGGATGCCGGTGGTCGAGGCCTCGATCGGCGACTACGTGCTGGCCGGCGGCGAGGTCGCCGTGCTGGTGATGGTCGAGGCGATCGCCCGGCTGCTGCCCGGGGTGCTCGGCAACGCCGAGTCCCACCGGGACGACTCCTTCGCGCCCGGTGCGATGGCCGACCTGCTGGAGGGCCCGGTCTACACCAAGCCCGCCGAATGGCGCGGCCGGACCGTGCCGGACGTGCTGCTCAGCGGAAACCACGGCCGGATCGCCCGCTGGCGGCGGGAACAGGCCTTCGCCCGGACCCTGGCGAACCGCACCGACCTGGTCGAGCGCTGGCGCTACGGAGCCTTCGACAAGAAGGACCGGGAGGCGCTCAGCATCCTCGGCCTGGCCTGGGACGAGGAGCTCGGCCGATTTCGGTCCGTGGCCGTCGGTGTGGAAGAATAGGCCGCTGCTGTCTGTTGCTGGGCCCCCTTCGTAGGGGCCACGTGGACCGGCGCCCTCGCCACGGGGGGATCGTCGTCAGCCGATGCGGCCCGCAGCAAACCCCATTGTGACGAACTTCCGTGGGCGGCCCGTGGCGCCTGCGATGGAGAGCAACATGAGCAACAAGCTCGCTGCTGTCGACGCGGCCTCGCTGCGTAGCGACATTCCGGCCTTCCGCGCCGGTGACACCCTGAAGGTCCACGTCCGGGTCATCGAGGGCAACCGCTCCCGCGTCCAGGTCTTCCAGGGCGTCGTCATCCGCCGCCACGGCGCCGGCGTCGGTGAGACCTTCACCGTTCGCAAGGTCAGCTTCAACGTCGGCGTGGAGCGCACCTTCCCGGTGCACACCCCGGTCGTCGAGAAGATCGAGGTCGTGACCCGCGGTGCGGTTCGCCGCGCCAAGCTGTACTACCTGCGTGACCTCCGCGGCAAGGCCGCGAAGATCAAGGAGAAGCGCGACCGCTGATCCACCGTCCCCCGGCCTCGCCGGGGGATCGGATCGCTCTGAGGGGCCGGGCCGCCGCACGGTAAGCTCAGCCCCCGATGAGCACGCACGAACCACCCGCGGACCGCGACGGCAGTCCCGCACCCACCGGTGCGGACTCGCTGTCGCGGTCCGCGGTCGTTTCGGGGGCCGTCCCGGGGCCCGGTGGGGAGGGATCCGGCCCCGGTGGGGACCCGCGGGCGGACGCCGGGGGTGCGCCGGAGGGCGAGGCCGCTTCCGAGGACGAGGACGCACCAGAGGGTGAGAACGCGCCGGAAGGTGAGCGTGCACCGGAAGGTGGGGGCGTGCCGGAAGGTGAGCGCGCGCCGGAAGGTGGGGGCGTGCCGGAAGGTGAGCGCGCGCCGGGGGATGAGGAGCCGGGCCACTCGCGCTCGCGGGACCTGTTGCTGCTCGTGGGGATCTGCCTGCTGGCCCTGCTGCTGGTGAACGCCTTCGTCGCGCGCCCGTTCTCGGTGCCGTCCGGTTCGATGGAGGAGACCCTGCGACCGGGCGACCGGTTGATCGCGAACCAGCTCGCTTATGCCTTCGGCGGCCACCCCCAGCGGGGCGACGTCGTGGTCTTCGACGGGACGGGCTCCTTCCTGCCGGGGTCGGGCGGGCCGACCGGCTTCTGGGACGGGCTCAGCTCGCTCGGCCGGGACCTCGGGCTGGCCCCGGCCGGGAACACGGTCTACGTCAAACGGGTGATCGGCGTCGGCGGGGACCGGGTGACCAGCACCGGCCCGGGCGGGCCGATCACCGTCAACGGGGTGCCGATCGACGAGTCCTCCTACCTGGCCCCGGGGGACCAGCCGTCGAGCGTGGCCTTCGACGTGGTGGTGCCGACCGGCAAGCTCTGGGTGATGGGGGACCACCGCAGCGCCTCCCGTGACTCCCGCGACCACCTCGGCGAGCCCGGCGGCGGCTTCGTGCCCGAGAGCAGGGTGATCGGCCGGGCGGACTGGGTGGTCTACCCGTTCTCGCGCTTGACCGGCCTGGACCGGCCCGCAGCCTTCGCCGCGACTGCGGGGACGGGCGGTCATGGGGAGCAGAGGTAGCAGGGGCAGGGGCCGGGTGGCGGACCGCCCGGCCCCGGAGCCTGGCGCCGGCGGACCGGTCGGCGCCGGATCCGCAGGTGCCGGACCTGCGGAGGCCGGACGTGTGGATACCGGGCGTGTGGAGGCCGGGCGTGTGGAGGCCGACCCCGCGAGTGGCGGATCTGACGGTGCCGGACCAGGAGACGCCTCCCCCGGGGGTGCGGGCCCAGCCGTGGTGTTGCCGGTCCGGGGCCGGGCCGATCGCCGCCGCAGCGCCCGACGCGCGGCCCGGCGGCGCAAGCGGTCGCTGCTGAGGGAGTTCCCGCTGATCATCGTGGTGGCGTTGCTGGTCGCGCTGGTGATGAAGACCTTCCTGCTCCAGGTGTTCGTGATTCCCTCCGGCTCGATGGAGCAGACCATCCAGGTCGGGGACCGGGTGCTGGTGGACAAGCTGACCCCCTGGTTCGGCAGCGAGCCGCAGCGCGGCGACGTGGTGGTGTTCAAGGATCCGGGCGGTTGGTTGGAGGGCGACCACAAACCGTCCGGCGACGGTCCGGTGCTGGGGGCGGCCAAGCAGGTCCTCACCTACGTCGGGCTGCTGCCGTCGGACAGCGAGCAGGACTTGATCAAACGGGTCATCGGCGTCGGCGGGGACACCGTGGAGTGCTGCGATACGCAGGGCCGGTTGAGCGTCAACGGCACGCCGGTGGACGAGCCGTACCTCGCGCCCGCCAACCCGCCGTCCCGGCAGCCCTTCAAGGTGCGGGTGCCGCAGGGCCGGCTCTGGGTCATGGGCGACCACCGGGACGTGTCCGCCGACTCCCGCTTCCACATGGGGAACCCGGGGCAGGGGACCATCCCGCTGAGCGGTGTGGTCGGCCGGGCCTTCATGAACGCCTGGCCGCTGGACCGCCTCCATCAACTTGGCGTGCCGAGTTCACTCTCCTCGTTGGCCCGGGCTCCGCAGGCGCGCGGAACTGCGCCGGAATCCGTGGGCGTTGGGCCGGTTCCGATGGAACCTCCGCTCGTTATGGGTGTGTTGGGCATCCTTCCGGCCGTCGTTCGCCGGCCAGGGCGGCCGCCCGAGTGAGCCGGGCCGGGCGTCTCGCGGCCGGGCCGCGCGCGTGGGACCGCGAGCCGGATGCCTTGGAGTGATAGAGAAGTGCAGGTGCGGCCGGGAGGTCCCGGTCGTGCGTCGAGGCTGTGCTGGTGTCAGGGGAGCCCGCGATGGGCAGTCCCGAAGCGTCCATGGTCGTGGTGAGCGTGGTGCCCGCTGTGCGGCACTGTGAGCGCGGGCGCGCGGGCGTCCGCACAGCAGGGAGGAGACGTTGTGGGGGATGTGGTGATCGGCGCCCGCTCAGGTGCCGGCGAGCCCGAGGGCTCTGGCGGTCGAGCGGCCCGGTCCGCCGAGTCCGGTGCGTCCTCGGCCTCGGTCGAGGACGCGGCGGCCCAGACCGCCGACGAGCATGGCGACGGGACGGAGGGCCCCACCGGGGGCTCTTCGGAGTCCCACCGGCCCGACGCCGAGTCGGCGGACCAGTCGGAGTCGCAGGCCCCCGGCAAGCAGCGCAAGCAGCGTTCCTTCTGGAAGGAACTGCCGATCCTGGTCGGCATCGCGCTGGTCCTGGCGCTGGTGATCAAGACCTTCTTCGTCCAGGCCTTCTCCATTCCGTCGGAGTCGATGCAGAACACGTTGCAGGTCGGTGACCGTGTCCTGGTGGACAAGCTGACCCCCTGGTTCGGAGCGGAGCCCGAGCGCGGTGAGGTCGTGGTGTTCCACGACCCGGGCGGCTGGCTGAACGACGAGCCGACCCCGCAGAGCAGCAACTCCTTCGTCCGGGGCGTCCAGGACGTGCTCAGCTTCGTCGGTCTGATGCCGTCGGCCAACGAGAAGGACCTGATCAAGCGGGTCATCGCGGTCGGCGGGGACACCGTCGAGTGCCAGGGCACCGGGCCGGTGAAGGTCAACGGTGTCGCGCTCAACGAGCCGTACGTCTACCAGGGCAACACCCCCTGCGGTGACCACCCGTTCGACCCGGTGAAGGTGCCCAACGGCCGGATCTGGGTGATGGGCGACCACCGCGCCGACTCGCTGGACTCCCGCTTCCACATGGACCAGCCGGGTGGCGGCACCGTTCCGGTGGGCAACGTGATCGGGCGGGCCTTCGTCGTGGCCTGGCCGGTCGGCCACTGGTCGACGCTCTCGGTGCCGAACACCTTTGACCAGAAGGGTCTGGCGGTGGCCGCGCCTCTGGCGCCTCCCGTGGCCGGCGCGGTGGGCGCGGTCGCGCTGCTTCCGCTGGTGCGTCGGGTGCGGGAGCGGAGGGACGGCCGGAAGGACTCCTGAGCTCCACCGGGTTCTCCCCAGCCCTTGCGCGGGCCGTGGTACCGACGAGTAATCTGCTCGGACGTGCCACGGCCCGTCGGCTTTTCCGCCGGTGCCCCCGGCGTGCCAGTGGTGTTCTCCGGTCGGCCAGAGGTGGACGGATTCGATGAGCGGTGTCGTTGATCAGACGGCCGACCACCCGGCTTCGCCCGCCCGTCCGGGCCGCCGGCCCGCGGCGGTGCTGCAGGGCGTCGCGATCGCGCTCGGGCTGGTGCTGATGATCGGCGGCTTCGCCTTGATCGCGATCGACTACCGGCCGTACAGCATCCCGACCGCCTCGATGTCCCCCACGCTTCGGATCGGGGACACCGTGCTCGCCCGGAAGATCGACGGCGGGGCCGTCGGCCGGGGGGACGTCGTGGTCTTCCGGGACCAGGACTGGGGTGGCGAGCTCATGGTCAAGCGCGTGGTCGCGGTCGGCGGGGACACCGTCGCGGCCACCGGCAACGACCACCGGCTGACGGTCGACGGACAGACGGTGGAGGAGCCGTACCTCGCGGCGCAGGGCCCGCAGGGCTCCTCGTTCAGCGTCACGGTGCCGCCGGGGCGGCTGTTCCTGCTCGGCGACAACCGGTTGGGCTCGCTCGACTCCCGCACCCACCTGGAGGTCGACGGCGGGACCGTCCCGGCCGGCGCGGTGGAGGCCAGGGTCGAGGCCACCATGATGCCGTTCGGCCGGGTGGGCGACCTCGGCCGGACCGCGGCCTTCGACGGGCTTCCCGGACCGAAGGCCGGTGCGCCCGGGCCGCTGCAACCGGCCGCCTTCGCGACCGTTGCGGGCGCGGCGCTGATCCTCGTGACTTCGGCGGTGGGCGGGGTGGCGGGCCTGGCCCGCCGGCTCAGCCGGGGGCGCAGCTCCTGATCGCGGTCGTCGCGGCCCGGGCCGCTCTGCCGAACATCGCCCCGGACGGCGGCGCCGGGTGGCAGGATCGGTAGCGCCACCGATGCGAACGGAAGGAGCGTGGAGCGCTGCCATGACGGCACAACGGCGCAGGGCGGCGCGGATCCTGCTGCTGGACGGGCAGGACCGCATCCTTCTCTTCCTGGGCTCCGACCCGGCGACGCCGGGGGAGGCGTGGTGGTTCACGCCCGGCGGCGGCTTGGAGCCCGGGGAGGACGTGCGGGAGGCCGCCGCGCGGGAACTCGCGGAGGAGACCGGCCTGCGGGGTGTGGACCTGGGGCCCTTGGTGGCGTACGGCACGGTGTCGTTCTCCTTTCAGGGACGGCGTTACGAGCAGGATCAGTGGTTCCATCTGGCCCGGACCACGGAGACGGGGCTCGACCACTCGGGGATGGGCGAGGAGGAACACGCCCAACTGCTCGCGGCGCGCTGGTGGACGGTCGAGGAGCTGAGGGGGACCGCCGAGACGGTCTACCCGGCCGGATTGGCGGACTTCCTGGAGCGACTGCTGGCCGAGGGCCCGCCGGTCGCCCCGGTACGGCTCTGAGCGTGGGTGCGGTGGTCCACAATGGGTGGACGTGACAAGTTGAGGGGACGCCTGGATGAGTGCCGAAGATCTCGAGAAGTACGAGACCGAGATGGAGCTCAAGCTCTACCGGGAGTACCGGGACGTCGTCGGCCTGTTCAAGTACGTGATCGAGACCGAGCGACGGTTCTACCTCACCAATGACTACGAGCTGCAGGTGCACTCGGTGCAGGGCGAGGTCTTCTTCGAGGTGTCGATGGCGGATGCGTGGGTCTGGGACATGTACCGGCCGGCCCGGTTCGTCCGTAAGGTCCGGGTGCTGACCTTCAAGGACGTGAACATCGAGGAACTCGCGAAGAGCGATCTGGAGCTGCCCTCGGACGAGTCCGGCTTCGGGAACTGACGTTGGACTGCTCGGACCGGCGTTGTCCAGCGGAATTTCGCGCGATCGGGGCGTCTCACTCCTGCGGGTGACAAAAGTTATCCACAGGCTCGAGTTATCCACAGGGAACCGGAAATCCCCGGCCCCGCCGTGCGCGACGGTGCAACCTCCACGGCGGAGGTGGTCACCGTGCAGAACACGATCACGCAGGACCAGGCCGTACCGGGTGCGGCCGTACTGGACCAGGCCGCAGCGGCCGCAGCCGTGCGGGACGGCACGAAAGACGACACGAGGGACGGAACCGGACCGGGCCCGGGCCGCAGTACCAACAACGGGCTCGGCCGCTACGGCGAGCGGGTCGCCGCCCGCCGTCTCACGGAGGCCGGGCTCCGCATCCTGGACCGCAACTGGCGCTGTGTCGAGGGTGAGTTGGACATCGTCGCCCTCGACGGCGACACCGTGGCGGTCTGCGAGGTGAAGACCCGCTCCGAGCGGGGCTTCCAACAACCCAGCGAGGCCATCGGCCAGGCCAAGGCCGCCCGGTTGCAACGCCTGGCGGAGCGCTGGATGGCCGAACGCTGGCCGGGCCACTTCGCGCGGTTGGCCGGTCCCGGGTACGACCCCGGGCCCACGGACCCGCACTGGCCGCCCGCTCCGCCCGGGGGCGTGCGGATCGACCTGGTGGCCGTGGTCAACCGGGCCCGGGGTGCGGCCCTGGTCGACCACCTGCGGGGGGTGGTCTGAGATGGCCTTCGCCCGTACCTGTTCCGTCGCGCTGGTCGGCGTCGACGGAGTGATCGTCGAGGTCCAGGCCGACCTGGAGCCCGGGGTGGCCGCGTTCACCCTGGTCGGCCTGCCCGACAAGGCGCTGTCCGAGGCCCGTGACCGGGTGCGCGCGGCCGTGGTCAACAGCGGTGAGGCCTGGCCGCAGCGCAAACTGACCGTCGGGCTCAGTCCGGCCTCGGTGCCCAAGAGCGGCAGTGGCTTCGACCTCGCGGTGGCCTGTGCCGTCCTGGCCGCGGCCGAGCGGCTCGACCCTTCCTCCATCGCCGAGCTGCTGATCATCGGCGAACTGGGGCTGGACGGCCGGGTGCGGCCGGTCCGCGGGGTGCTGCCGTCTGTGCTGGCCGCAGCCGACGCGGGATACCAGCGGGTCGTGGTCGCGGAGCAGACCGCGCCCGAGGCCTCGCTCGTCCCGGGCGTGACCGTGATCGGCGTCCGCAGCCTGCGGCAGCTGATCGCCGTCCTGACCGGCGCGCCCGCGCCGGAGGAGCCGCCCGACCCGATCGGCGGCCGGCCGGATCCGCTGATGGCCGGCCTGATGCTGCCCAGCGCCGGCGTCCGGGGACTGTCCGACGACAAGTCGGCGCGCCTCGACCTGGCCGACGTGGCCGGACAGTACGAGGCCCGGCGCGCCCTGGAGATCGCCGCCGCCGGAGGTCACCACCTGTACCTCAAGGGCCCACCGGGCGCGGGCAAGACGATGCTGGCGGAGCGGCTGCCCTCGCTGCTCCCGCCACTGACCCAGAAGGAGGCTCTGGAGGTCACCGCCGTGCACTCGGTGGCCGGGCTGCTCCCGGCAGGGCGCCCGCTCATCGACACGGCGCCGTACTGCGCCCCGCACCACTCCACGACGATGCCGGCGATCGTCGGCGGCGGCAGCGGCCTGCCGAGACCGGGGGCGGTCTCGCTGGCCCACCGGGGCGTGCTGTTCCTGGACGAGGCGCCGGAGTTTCCGGTCCGGGTGCTCGACTCACTGCGCCAGCCGCTGGAGTCGGGCGAGGTGGTGATCGCCCGCTCGGCCGGCTCACTCCGGCTCCCGGCCAGGTTCCTCCTCTGTCTGGCCGCCAACCCCTGCCCGTGCGGTCGGCATTCACGGCGGGGTGAGGGCTGCGAGTGCACTCCTACGATGGTCAGCCGCTACCAGGGGCGGCTCTCAGGGCCGCTGCTGGACCGGGTCGACCTCCAGGTCCAGGTCGCCCCGGTGACGAGGATCGAACTCATGGAACGGGACGCCACGGCGGAGAACACCGAGACCGTCGCGGCCCGGGTGCTGGCCGCGCGGGAACGGGCGGCGGCCCGGCTGGCGGCCACCCCGTGGCGGACCAACGCGGAAGTCCCGGGCCACGAACTGCGGACCCGCTGGCAGCTCGCCCCCGGCGCACTGAACGATGTCGCCCGCCAGTTGGAGCGAGGGGTGCTGACCGCCCGCGGCCTGGACCGGGTGCTCCGGGTCGCCTGGACGGTCGCCGACCTCGCCGGTCGCGATCGGCCGGACCAGCGGGACGTCCGCACCGCACTGGTCCTGCGTACCGGCGTCGAGCAGGGGCTGCCGCTGGGCGAGCGGGTCTACGGCCGACTCGGTGGCATCCCGGCCCAGCGCAGCGGGCCGGTCGACGAGCCGCCCGAAGGGCAGAGCCGGTCGGGCCGGTTCGAGAAGCCCGATCGTCCCGACTGCCCTGGCCCGGAGAGTCCTGGCCCGGAGAGTCCTGGCCCGGAGAGTCCTGGTCCGTCGGACCGCCCCGATGCCCCTGGCCGATCCATCCGGTCCGGCTCCGCCAAGCGGTCCGGGAAACGCGACCAGCATCCGGCGAACGAGGGCGGTGAGGCATGAACCCGATGATGACGCACCTTCAGCCTCCCGGTCGGGCAGAGCCCGAGTCCGGTCCCGAACCGGAGCGCCTCGCCCGCGCCGTACTCAGCCGGCTGAGCGAGCCCGGGGACGCGGTGGTCGGCCGGTGGCTCGGTCAGCTCTCCGCAGCCGACGTCGTCCGGGCGATCCGCGACGGGACGGTGCCCGCGCACCCCGGACTGGACGGCCCCCGGCTGGCCGGCTACCAGGCGAGACTCCCCGGTCTGGACCCGGCCGAGGACCTGGAACGGGTACGAGCCGTCGGTGGACGCTTCATCATTCCGGGGGACACGGAATGGCCCAGCCAACTGGACGATCTGGGCGACGGGCGCCCGATCGGGCTCTGGACGACCGGCACGGGTTCGCTGCGGCTGCTCGCGCTCCGCTCGGTGGCGATGGTCGGCTCCCGGGCCTGCACGGCCTACGGCGCCCACGTCGCTGGGGAACTGTCGGCCCAACTGGCCGAGCGAGGTTGGGTCGTGGTGTCCGGAGCCGCCTACGGGATCGACGCGGCCGCCCACCGAGGGGCGCTCTCCGTCGGCGGGATGACCATCGCGGTGCTCGCCTGCGGGGTCGACGTGGCCTACCCGAAGGGGAACGCCGAACTGATCCGGCGGATCGGCGCCCAGGGGCTGCTGGTCAGCGAACTCCCGCCCGGGGAGCACCCGAACCGCTTCCGCTTCGTGCTCCGCAACCGGGTCATCGCGGCGCTCACCCGGGGCACGGTGGTGGTCGAGGCGGCGATGCGCAGCGGCGCGCTGAGCACGGCCAGACGGGCGCGGGACCTCAACCGCCACACCATGGGCGTCGCCGGCCCGGTGACCTCGGAACTCTCGGCCGGGGTGCACGCCCTGATCCGCAGCGGCGGCGCCACGCTGGTCACCGACTCCGCCGAGATCGCCGAATTGATCGGGGCGATCGGGGACGACCTGGCGCCGCAGCGCAGCGGCCCGGTCCTGCCCAGGGATCTGCTGGAGCCGGCGGTGGCCCGGGTGCTGGAGGCCGTCCCGGCGACGGCGGAGGGCGCGCCGATCGAGCGGTTGGCCCGACAGTCCGGACTCCCTCCGGACGAAGTACTGCAGCGGCTCTACGAGTTGGGCTCGCTCGGTTACGTCGAGCGGCACGGCGCGCACTGGCGCCTGGTGCGGAGGAGGTGACGGTCGGAACGAAGCGCACATCCGTGCCGTGGAGAGGGAGTGTCGGAATCGCCTGGCTGACCTGCTGCTCCGGTTCGTCCGTTCGCGTGCCCGGATCCGGTGGCGCGAACGCCACCGGATCGGGGGACGACCGAGTGGCGGTAGCGCATTGCAGCGAGTCGGTCACGCTACGCTCCACATGCCTTCCCTATCAGCACATGACTCGGCAGAACGGCGCAGACCAACGCATGCCCACACACATTCCCGGACACAGAGTGACCGGTGGCGCCCGGTCCTCGGGAGGGCCGCGGACCGAGCGGCGCCCCGTGACTGAGTTCCCGCCCAAGGCGACGGGGACGATGGGGGGCCTGTCGCGCCAGGGCGGCCGGCCGACGGCGGTGCCGGGCCAGCCCACCGACGCGGTCGCCGCCGCCGCCGCCACCGGCGACGGCGCAGCCCGCCCGATCGCTGCCGGTGCCCTGCCACCGGACGGCACCCCCCCGCCAGGCCCGGAGCAGGGGCCGAGCGGTCAGGGCCCCGGAGCCCAGGGGCGCACCGCGCTCGAAGAGCTCTGGCGCTCCTACAAGGAGACCGGCGACCAGCGGCTGCGCGAGCAGCTGATCCTGCACTACTCACCGCTCGTCAAGTACGTGGCGGGGCGGGTCGGGGTCGGCCTGCCCTCCAACGTCGAGCAGGCCGACTTCGTCTCCTCGGGGGTCTTCGGGCTGATCGACGCGATCGAGAAGTTCGACGTCGACCGCGCGATCAAGTTCGAGACCTACGCGATCAGCCGGATCCGCGGCGCGATCATCGACGAACTGCGTGCCCTGGACTGGATCCCGCGCTCGGTGCGGCAGAAGGCGAAGGCCGTCGAGCGGACGTACGCGACGCTGGAGGCCCGGCTGCGCCGTACGCCGCACGAGCCCGAGGTCGCGGCCGAGATGGGCATCGCGATCGAGGATCTGCACGCGATCTTCAGCCAGCTGTCCCTGGCCAACGTGGTGGCCTTGGACGAACTGCTGCACCCGGTGGGGGAGGGCGGCGACCGGCTGAGCCTGATGGACACCCTGGTGGACCACGGTGCCGACAACCCGGTCGAGGTGGCCGAGGACCGCGAGCTGCGCAGGCTGCTGGCCCATGCGGTCAACACCCTCCCCGAGCGGGAGAAGACCGTGGTGACGCTCTACTACTACGAGGGCCTCACCCTCGCCGAGATCGGCCAGGTGCTGGGGGTGACGGAGAGCAGGGTGAGCCAGATCCACACCAAGTCCGTCCTCCAACTGCGCGCCAAGCTGTCGGACATCCGGTAGCGAGGGCCGGGGCCCGTCCCGGCCCGGCCGACCTCCGGGTCGCGACCCCGACCACGCCGCCGGTCCGCACCCGCCCGGCCGCGTGCCCGGTCCGCACCTGCCTGGCCGGAACCCTGGGCCGTTACTCCGGGCCGGACCCCGGGTTGCGCGCCCACTCGCACGCCTCGCCGCGCGCCTGCGCGCCCTCGCTCCCCGGCCAGATGCGCGGCGCCGTACCGGCCGAAGGTAGGGCTCCGTACAGTGGGAGCGTGCCGAAGATCCGAGCGGCCACGGTGGCCGAGCATCGCCAGCTGCAGCGCGCAGCCCTCCTTGACGCTGCCCGCACCCTGCTCACGGAGGGCGGCATGGAGGCGCTGACCTTCCCCGCGCTCGCTGCGCGCACCTCCCTGGCGCGCTCCTCGGTCTACGAGTACTTCCGCTCCCGGGCCGCCGTGGTCGAGGCGCTCTGCGAGGTGGACTTCCCGCTCTGGGCGGCCGAGATCGAGGCCGGGATGGAGAGCTGTGACAGCGCGGCCGACCGGATCGAGGCGTATGTCCGCGGCCAGCTGGCGTTGGCCGCGGACCCGCGCCACCGGGCGGTGGTGGCGATCTCCGCGCTCGAACTCGACGAGGCCGCGCGCGAGCGCATCCGGGCGGCGCACGGCAAGCTGGTCGGCCTGGTCGTCCGGGCCCTGGAGGATCTCGGTCACGCGCAGCCCCGGCTCGCTGCGGCGCTGCTCCAAGGGGTCGTGGAGGCGGCCGTGCGCCGGGCCGAGCAAGTGTCGGCGGGGGGCCGCGCCGGGTGTGCGGCCGAGCGCCCCGAGCTGATCGCGGACGCCGCGGTGGCCATGGCCCTGCACGGCCTCGACCGGGCCTGAACCGCCATTCGGCCCGGTTCGTCTGGTTCATCCGGTTCAGCTGATTCATCAGGTGCGCCCAGCGCCGCCCAGCGGCAGCAGCCGCGCCGCTCCCGCGCCGAACAGGGCCAGCGGGTCGAGGTAGCGTCCGCCGCGCAGCAGCCCCCAGTGCAGGCAGTGCCGCGCTGGGCAGTGCCGCCCGTCGGGGGCGAGCCGCCCGATCACCTGTCCGGCGGGTACCTCGGTGCCGACCGGGGCGGTGCCGGCGACGGGCAGGTAGGTGGTCCGCAAGGGGGGTGACCCCGAGCCGGGGTGGGTGACGGTCACCACCGGGCGCCCCGCCACCAGCCCGGAGAAGGTGACCACCCCGGCGGCAGCCGCCCGTACCTCCGCCCCGGGTGCGGCGGCGAGGTCCACTCCCCGGTGTCCGGCGGCCCACGGCGCGGCCGGTGGTTCGAATCGCCCGAGCACCCCGCCGGGCCCGCCCACCGGCCAGGCCCGCGCACCGCCCGAACCGGTCCGGCCGGTCTCGCCGCCCCCGCCAGCACCTCCGGCACCCCCGCCCGGACCTGGGCCGACACCCCCACTGAGAGCGGCGCCCCGCGCCGCGCCGCCCGAGACCAGCAGCACCAGTGTCACCAGCACGGCGACCACCCCCCGCAGCACACCAAACGAGCGCGGCCCCAACCGGTCCGGCCCCAAGCGGGCCGGACCGACGGCGGACAGAACCGGGTACCCAGCGCGAGCAGTCATGCCCCGAGGCTTGCTGCGCCGCCGCCCCGGTGCCACCCACTTCCGGACTCCTGTGGACAAACCGCCCTCGTGGCCGGATCCCGTCCCTCTAGCGGGTGTACGGATGCCGCCATCCGGTGTACAAGCACCGCAGCAGCGGCGCTCCCAGGGCCCGGCCGGCCCGCCTCCGGTCCGTCTCCGGCCCGCCTCCGCCCAGCTCCCGCCAGCGCTGATCCGCCCGCCCAGGGCCCCCGCCGGTCGCGGAGTCGCCCGCCCCGCAGCGCTTCCCGTACACTTCACACGCGACCCGGTCCGCCGGGTCGACTTCGCACGCCCCGCCACCGGTGGACGGACGCGGCCCGGCCGCTGCCCCCGCCAGGTGCGAGTGCCGCTCGGTCCGCCGAGCCCGCCTGGTCCCCGGACCGTGTGGGTTCAAGCGGCTCGGCACGTTCGGGGCGTCAGGCGTGGCTGTCACCTGGCTGCCACGGACAAACCGAGCCTGACCCGGCCGGACGCACCGCGCGAGCGGGGAGCGCCACCGCGCGAACCCGCCGTCCGTTGCGCGACCGCCGGGCCGTAACACCTGAGGAGCACGGCTATGGCCGTCGTCACGATGCGGGAGCTGCTGGAGAGCGGCGTCCACTTCGGTCACCAGACCCGCCGTTGGAACCCGAAGATGAAGCGCTTCATCATCACGGAGCGCAACGGCATCTACATCATCGACCTCCTGCAGTCGCTGAACTACATCGACCGCGCCTTCGAGTTCATCAAGGAGACCGTTGCCCACGGCGGCAGCGTCCTCTTCGTCGGCACGAAGAAGCAGGCCCAGGAGGCCATCGCCGAGCAGGCCACCCGCGTGGGCATGCCCTACGTGAACCAGCGCTGGCTCGGCGGCATGCTGACCAACTTCTCGACCGTCTACAAGCGCCTGCAGCGCCTGAAGGAGCTCGGCGAGCTGGACTTCTCGGACGTGGCCGGTTCCGGCCTCACCAAGAAGGAGCTCCTGGTCCTCCAGCGCGAGCACGACAAGCTGGAGAAGACCCTCGGTGGTATCCGTGACATGCAGCGCGTTCCCAGCGCCGTGTGGATCGTGGACACCAAGAAGGAGCACATCGCGGTCGGCGAGGCCCGGAAGCTCAACATCCCGGTCGTCGCCATCCTCGACACCAACTGTGACCCCGACGAGGTCGACTACAAGATCCCGGGCAACGACGACGCGATCCGCTCCGTCACCCTGCTGACCCGCGTGATCGCCGACGCCGTGGCCGAGGGTCTGAAGGCCCGCGCCGGTGTCGCCAAGGGCGACGTCAAGGCCGAGCCGGGCGCCGACCAGCCGCTGGCCGACTGGGAGAAGGACCTCATCGAGGGCGAGAAGAAGGCCGAGGAGGCCCCCGCCGCCGCCGAGGCTCCGGCCGCTGAGGCCCCCGCCGCCGAGGCTTCGGCCGTCGAGGCCCCCGCCACCGAGGCAGCGGCCACCGAGGCTGCGGCCACCGAGGCGCCGGCCGAGCAGGCCTGACGTACCAAGGGTGAGGGGCACCCGCCGGTACGACACCGGTAGGTGCCCCTCTCTCCCGCGCCGGGACCGAACCATCGGTCCCGGCGTCTCCCCACGCAGACACGCGAGACGCGAGAAGAGATTCACACCATGGCGAACTTCACCGCCGCGGACGTCAAGAAGCTCCGTGAGCTCACCGGCGCCGGCATGATGGACTGCAAGAAGGCCCTGGACGAGGCCGAGGGCAACGTCGAGAAGGCCGTCGAGTTCCTGCGCATCAAGGGCCAGAAGGGCGTTGCCAAGCGCGAGGGCCGTGACGCCTCCAACGGCGCCGTCGCCGCGCTGATCGCCGAGGACAAGAAGTCCGGCGTTCTGGTCGAGCTGAACTGCGAGACCGACTTCGTCGCCAAGGGTGACAACTTCGTCAAGGTCGCCGACGCGATCGCCGCTCACGTGGCCAAGACCGCCCCGGCCGACCTGGACGCCGCCCTGGCGTCCGAGATCGAGGCCGGCAAGACCGTCCAGCAGTTCGTCGACGAGGCCAACGCGACCCTGGGCGAGAAGATCGTCTTCCGTCGCTTCGCCCAGTTCGACGGTGACGGCTTCGTCGCGGTCTACCTGCACAAGACCAGCCCCGACCTGCCGCCGGCCGTCGGCGTCCTGGTCGAGCTGGACAAGGAGAACGCCGAGGTCGCGAAGGACGTCGCGCAGCACATCGCCGCGTTCGCGCCGAAGTTCCTGTCCCGCGCGGAGATCCCGGCCGAGGACCTCGAGAACGAGCGTCGCGTCGCCGAGGCCACCGCGCGCGAGGAGGGCAAGCCCGAGGCCGCCCTGCCGAAGATCGTCGAGGGTCGCGTCACCGGCTTCGTCAAGGAGAACTCCGTCCTGGAGCAGGCCTTCGCGAAGGACAACAAGAAGACCGTCGCCAAGGTCCTCGAGGAGAACGGCGTCGCCCTCAAGCGCTTCGCCCGCTTCCGCGTCGGCGCCTGAGCCACGTTCCACCTGGTCCCCGGCGCCCTTACGCTGGGAACCGCCCCCGCCCGTTGACCGGGGCGGGCGGAACGCCGAACGGGCTCACCCAGTGCCAACCGTCCACGGGCGGGCCGCGTCGGCACCATGAACGACGAGGAGGCCATTGCCGTGCAGGACACCGAACCGGTTCCCGCGGCAGTGGCCTCCTCTCGCGTACGCGCAGGCCGGGCATCCGCACACCCGCGCCTGTGAGCCAGTAGGTGCAAAAAGGAGAAGTCCATGCAGGAGACGCAGGAGACCGCGCAGGACCCCAAGGCCGGCTCGCGCCGCCGGGTGCTGCTCAAGCTGTCCGGTGAAGCCTTTGCCGGTGGTGGCGGACTCGGCGTCGACCCGGACGTCGTGCACGCGATCGCCCGGGAGATCGCCACCGTCGTCCGTGCCGGTACCGAGGTCGCGGTGGTCATCGGCGGCGGCAACTTCTTCCGGGGCGCCGAGCTGCAGGTCCGCGGCATGGACCGGGCGCGCTCCGACTACATGGGCATGCTCGGCACCGTGATGAACTGCCTGGCGCTGCAGGACTTCCTGGTCAAGGAAGGCATCGAGACCCGGGTCCAGACCGCGATCACCATGGGCCAGGTAGCCGAGCCGTACCTGCCGCTGCGGGCCGTCCGGCACCTGGAGAAGGGCCGTGTGGTGATCTTCGGCGCCGGTATGGGCATGCCGTACTTCTCGACCGACACCACCGCCGTCCAGCGGGCCCTGGAGATCCACGCCGACGTCCTGCTGATGGGCAAGAACGGCGTGGACGGCGTCTACGACTCGGACCCCCGGACCAACCCGGACGCGGTGAAGTTCGACGCGCTGGAGTACTCCGAGGTCATCGCGCGCGACCTCAAGGTCGCCGACCTCACCGCGATCACGCTGTGCAAGGACAACAACCTCCCGATGCTGGTCTTCGAGCTGCTGGCGGAGGGCAATATCGCGCGCGCGGTGAAGAGTGAGAAGATCGGCACACTCATCAGCCAGGATTCTGTCCGGGCCTGAGCAGCAATCAGCCGTACGGGACGGCGCCGTCGCCGTGACCGGCCTCGACGCCGACACCGGTCGGGACAATCGCAGATGAACCGGACAGGGAGATCACAGTGATCGAAGAGACCCTCCTCGAAGCCGAGGAGAAGATGGAGAAGGCCGTCGCCGTCGCCAAGGACGACTTCGCCGCCATCCGCACCGGCCGTGCCCACCCGGCGATGTTCGCCAAGATCGTCGCCGAGTACTACGGCACCGTGACGCCGATCAACCAGCTGGCCTCGTTCTCGGTGCCGGAGCCCCGGATGGCGGTCGTCTCGCCGTTCGACAAGACCGCGCTGAAGGCGATCGAGCAGGCGATCCGCGACTCCGACCTGGGCGTCAACCCGTCCAACGACGGTTCCCTCATCCGGGTGGTGCTGCCCGAGCTGACCGAGGAGCGCCGCCGGGAGTTCATCAAGGTGGCCCGGGGCAAGGGCGAGGACGCGAAGGTCTCGATCCGCGCGGTGCGCCGCAAGGCCAAGGACGCCATCGACAAGCTGGTCAAGGACGGCGAGGTCGGCGAGGACGACGGCCGCCGCGCCGAGAAGGAGCTCGACGACACCACGGCCAAGTACGTGGCCGCCGTCGACGAGCTGCTGAAGCACAAGGAAGCCGAGCTGCTCGAAGTCTGATGAACGACGCCCCTGACGCCCCTGGCTACTGGGGCCCGTCCGACCAGCAGTTCCAGCCCTACCGCCCGGCGCCGCAGCCCCGGCCGCAGGCTCCTCTGCAGCAGGCGCACCCGGCGCCGGGGTACGGCGAGTACCCGGCGCCGCCGCAGGCCCAGGGCTACCCCGGTCACCCGGGCGGCGGGGCCGCCCACCCGGGTGCGCCGGGCGGCGCGCCGGGTGACCCCGGCCACCGTTCGGATCACTCGCAGCAGCCTCCGGTGTACTGGGGCGGCGACGCGGAGGAGACTCAGGTCATGCCTCCCGTACCGGCGGGCCCCGGCCCGTTCCCCGGCGTGCCGGACCAGGGCCCGTCGGCGGGCTCCGGCCGGCCGGGTGACCCCGCCGCCGGTCAGTCCCGGGAGGCCGGTCGGCTGAGCGGCCCACTGTTCCGGGACGACCGGTCCGAGGCGGCGGCGCCGGGCGTGACGGAGACGGTCGTGCTGCGCGCGATAACCGATGACGCCACCCCCGGCCGCGGCGCCCCGCCGCGCCCCGGGGCCTCGGTGCCTCCCGCGCCGCCGTCGAGTTACCCGGCGGCCGGGCAGCCCCACTTCGTGCCGTCGTCCCATCCAGGGCAGGAGACACCCGTGGCCGCCCAGTCCGCCCCGCAGCCGCAGCCGCGCAAGCAGCGCGGTGGCCGTAACCTCCAGGCCGCGATAGGCGTGGGGGTCGGTCTCGGTGCGGTGATCATCGCCTCGCTGTTCGTGGTGAAGGCGCTGTTCCTGTTCGTCGTGATGGCCGCGGTGTCGGTCGGCGTCTGGGAGCTGACCAGTCGGCTCGCCGAGCGCAAGCAGATCAAGGCGCCGCTGGTGCCGCTGGTCGCGGGCGGCATCGCCATGATCGCCACCGGCTACTGGGCCGGGGTGCAGTGGGCCGCGGCCTCGCTCGCGCTGACCGGGCTGGCGGTGATGGTCTGGCGGATGGCCGAGCCGCCGGAGGACTACCTGCGGGACATAACGGCCGGGGTGTTCACCGCCTTCTACGTGCCGTTCCTGGCCACCTTCGTGGCGTTGATGCTGGCGGCCGACGACGGCCCCCAGCGGATCGTGCTGTTCCTGATCGTCACGATCTGCAGCGACACGGGCGCCTACGCCGTGGGCTACAAGTTCGGCAAGACCAAGCTCGCCCCGACGATCAGCCCCGGCAAGACCCGTGAGGGCCTGGCCGGCGGCATCGGCCTGTCGATGCTGGCGGGCGCCGTGCTGATGGAGCTGATCATCGACGGCGGCAGCTGGTGGCAGGGCCTGATCCTGGGCGGCTGCGCGGCGGTCACCGCGACCCTGGGCGACCTGGGCGAGTCGATGATCAAGCGCGACCTCGGCATCAAGGACATGGGCACGCTGCTGCCCGGCCACGGCGGCATCATGGACCGGCTGGACTCGCTCCTGCCGACCGCCCCGGTGGTCTGGCTGCTGCTGGCGGCCTTCGTCGGCAGTTAGGGCCTGTCCGGCCCTCGGACAGGTCCTCGACCCGGCCTCCGGCCCGAGCGGCGGAAGGGCCCCGGACGTCTGCGCGTCCGGGGCCCTCGCACGTCCCGGCCCGCTCCCGGCGTCTGCGACACTGGATGAACCATGCCTAAGCCCGGAGAACTCACCTTTGTCGCGCCGCGCGGCGCCAAGCCCCCGCGACACCTCGCCGACCTGAGCCCCGCCGAGCGCAAGGAGGCCGTCGCCGAGCTGGGCGAGCAGCCGTTCCGCGCCAAGCAGCTCTCCAACCACTACTTCGGCCGGATGTCGAACGACCCGGCGGGCTGGACGGACATCCCCGCCGCCAGCCGGGAGAAGCTCACCGGGAGCCTGCTGCCGGAGCTGATGTCGGTCGTGCGGCACGTGTCCTGCGACGACGACAGCACCCGCAAGACGCTCTGGAAGCTCTTCGACGGTACGCTCGTCGAGTCGGTGCTGATGCGCTACCCGGACCGGGTCACCATGTGCATCAGCTCGCAGGCGGGCTGCGGCATGAACTGCCCCTTCTGCGCGACCGGCCAGGCCGGGCTGACCCGCAACCTGTCCACCGCCGAGATCGTCGAGCAGATCGCCGCCGGGATGCGCGCGCTCAAGGCCGGCGAGATCCCCGGCGGCGAGGCGCGGCTGTCGAACGTGGTCTTCATGGGCATGGGCGAGCCGCTGGCCAACTACAACCGGGTGCTGGCCGCGATCCGCCGGCTGACCGACCCGGCGCCGGACGGTTTCGGCCTGTCCCAGCGTGGTGTCACGGTCTCCACCGTCGGCCTGGTCCCGGCGATGAACCGGCTGGCCGACGAGGGCCTCAGCTGCCGCCTGGCGCTGTCGCTGCACGCCCCGGACGACGAGCTGCGCGACGAGCTGGTGCCGGTGAACACCCGCTGGAAGGTTGCCGAGGTGCTGGACGCCGCGTGGAACTACGCGGAGAAGTCCGGCCGGCGGATCTCCATCGAGTACGCGCTGATCAAGGACATCAACGACCAGGCGTGGCGGGCGGACCTGCTCGGCCGGCTGATCAAGAACCACCGGGTGCACGTCAACCTGATCCCGCTGAACCCGACGCCGGGCTCCAAGTGGACCGCCTCCCGGCCCGAGGACGAGCGCGAGTTCGTCCGCCGGCTCCAGTCGCACGGGGTGCCGACGACCGTCCGCGACACCCGTGGCCAGGAGATCGACGGCGCCTGCGGCCAGCTCGCCGCGGCGGGCTGAGCCGGCGGGCTGAGCCGGCGGGTCACCGCAGGCCGGGCAATCACCGCAGGCTGGGAAGTCAGCGCAGGCCGGCGGCCGCCAGTGCGGCGGTCGCCCCGCCGGTCACCAGCAGCGTGGTGCCCACCGCCAGGGTGCGCAGCGCGACCGCGCCGAACAGCAGCCGGGGCGAGGTGCCGAGGCGCAGCAGCACGTCGGTGACGTCCCGGCGGTCGGTGCGGACCTCGGCCAGCCGGGCGGCCACGGCGGCGGCCGCGCAGCCGAGCACCAGGCAGGCCTCGACGGCGGGCAGCACGTCGGCGCTGTCGGGCGTGCCGATCCAGTAGCGGATGGTGGTGAGCACCAGCGCGAGGGCGAGGGTGAGCACGGCCAGCGGAGGGCCGAGGCGGCGGGCCTGGGCGGTCAGTCCGCGGCCGGCCAGCAGCCGCAGCGGGGTGGGCCGGCCGAGCGCGAGCAGCCGTCCCGTCCAGGACAGCAACGGGCCGGTGAGCAGGGCGAGCCCGACCGCGCTGGCGGCCCAGCCGCCGAGTGCGGCGGTGCTGGTGCTGCCGAGCCCGGCGGGCAGGTGGATCGGCCGGCCGTCGGCGGCGGCGCCGGGCCGCAGGGCGATGAGTTCGAGGGCGAGGCCGATCACGGCGAGCCCGACCGGCAGGGCGACCCGCAGCGCGCCGAAGCCGGTGCCGCGGTGGGTGCGGCTGCCGGGCAGGTACTCGGTGGGCGGGACGGCGCAGGCGGCGGCGATCCCGGCGGTGAGCGGGACCAGGGCGAGCAGGGCGACCGGCGCGACGGCCGGCAGCGGTACGCCCATGCCGAGGTCGGGGGCGAGCGCGGGCCCGGCGATGTCGTTGCGCAGGACCAGGAAGACCAGCAGGGTGAGCACGCTGCCGAGGGTGCAGGCGAGCACGACCTCACCGGCGATCAGGGTGCGGATCCGGCCGGAGCCGGCTCCGGCGGCGCGCAGGCCGGTGATCCGTTCGGGCCGCTGGGCGGGTACGGCGCGGGCGGTGACGGCCGCGAACCAGGCGACGGCGGCGAGCGGGGGCAGGCACCAGAGCAGTCGCACCAGCGCGTCCTCGCCGCCGAGCGGGTCGCTCATCGCCCGGCCGAGGGAGCGCAGCAGGAAGGCGGAGACCACGGCGGCGGCCAGCACGGTGAGCAGCCAGCGGCTGAGGTCGGGCACCCGGTAGCCCCGGGCCAGACGGAGATAGAACACGTCGACTCTTTCAGCGGCTCGGCGTCGTCAGCGGCGGGTGGCCGACACGGCGGACGCGCCGGCCGCCCCCGGGACGGCGGGGCCGCGCGGGACGGGGGCGGCGGGGGCGGTGAGCCGTCCGTCGACGAGGGCGACGGCGCGGTCCGCGAACCGGACGAGCTCGGGGTCGTGGGTGGCCAGGACGAGGGTGAGCTGGTGCGACCGGGCCGCGCTGGTCAGTATCCGCAGGACCTGGTCGGCGGCCTCTCGGTGGAGCGGGGCGGTGGGGTCGTCGGCGAAGACGACGGGCGGCAGCGGGGCGAGGGCGCGGGCGACGGCGATCCGCTGGCGCTGGTCCTGGAGCAGCCGGTCGGGGCGCTGCCGGGCGACCTCGCCGACGTCGAGGCGTTCCAGCCATTCGTCGGCGGCGGTGTAGGCGGCCTTGTTGCCGGCGCCGGCGAGCAGCAGCGGCAGGGCGACGTTCTCCCGGGCGGTCAGTTCGGGCACCAGGTGGGGTTCGGAGCCGACGAAGCCGAAGCGGTCGCGGCGCAGCCGTTCGCGCCCGGCCCGGCCGAGGGTGTGGACGGGCGCGCTGTTGAACCAGACCTCGCCCTCGTCGACGGTGAGGAGGGCGGAGAGGCAGCCGAGGAGGGTGCTCTTGCCGGAGCCGCGCGGTCCGGTGACGGCGAGCACTTCGCCCTCGCGGACGCCGATCGAGATGCCCCGCAGGGCGGGGGTGCCGTGATGGGACTTGACGATCCCCCGGGCCCACAGCACGTCGTTGTCAGGCGGTGCCGCTGACATGAGGTTCCATCCTGGGTGGCCGCAGGGATATGACAGTCGTCAGATTAGAACGACTGGGGCCTGGCGCGGTTGCGGCGCTCTGGTCCATCGCGGGCAAATCACCCGCAATCAGGCATGTTTGATCGGCTGTCCGCGCCGGAAAACGCCGAAGGGCGGTCCCGGGGGAGTGGGACCGCCCTTCGGCGGAGGGTGGGGAAGGAGGATCAGGGGGTCAGATCTTCGCCCACGCGTCGGTGAGGCTGGTCCGCAGGATCTGCTCGATCTCGTCGAAGGTCGACTGGTTGGAGATCAGCGGCGGGGCCAGCTGGATGACCGGGTCGCCACGGTCGTCGGCGCGGCAGTACAGGCCGTTGTCGAAGAGGGCCTTCGACAGGAAGCCGTAGAGGACGCGCTCGACCTCGTCGTCGTTGAACGACTCCTTGGTGACCTTGTCCTTCACGAGCTCGATGCCGTAGAAGTACCCGTTGCCGCGGACGTCGCCGACGATCGGCAGGTCGCGCAGCTTGTTCAGGGTGCCCAGGAACGCGGCCTCGTTGTCGAGGACGTTCTGGTTCAGGCCCTCGCGCTCGAAGATGTCGAGGTTGGCCAGCGCCACCGCGGAGGAGACCGGGTGGCCGCCGAAGGTGTAGCCGTGCAGGAAGGTGTTGTCGCCCTTGTAGAACGGCTCGGCGAGGCGGTCCGAGATGATCGTGGCGCCGATCGGGGAGTAGCCCGAGGTCATGCCCTTGGCGCAGGTGATCATGTCGGGCTGGTAGCCGAACTTGTCGGCGCCGAACATGGTGCCCAGGCGGCCGAAGGCGCAGATGACCTCGTCCGAGACCAGCAGCACGTCGTGGCGGTCGCAGATCTCGCGCAGGCGCTGGAAGTACCCGGGCGGCGGCGGGAAGCAGCCGCCGGCGTTCTGCACCGGCTCGACGAAGACGGCGGCGACGGTCTCGGCGCCCTCGTTGAGGATGGCCACCTCGATCTCGTCGGCGCACCAGCGGCCGTAGGCCTCGGGGTCGACCGTGCCGTCCGGGCCTTCGAGGAAGGCGGGGGCGCGGTAGATGTTGGTGTTCGGGGCCTTGTGGGTGCCCGGCACCAGCGGCTCGAACGGGGCCTTCAGGCCCGGCAGGCCGGTGATCGACAGGGCGCCCTGCGGGGTGCCGTGGTAGGCGACGGCGCGCGAGATGACCTTGTACTTGGTCGGCTTGCCGGTCAGCTTGAAGTACTGCTTGGCGAGCTTCCAGGCGGTCTCGACGGCCTCGCCGCCACCGGTGGAGAAGAAGACCTTGTTCAGGTCGCCCGGGGCGTAGTTGGCCAGGCGCTCGGCCAGCTCGACGGCCTTCGGGTGGGCGTAGCTCCACACCGGGAAGAAGGCGAGCTCCTTGGCCTGCTTGGCGGCGGCCTCGGCCAGCTCCTCGCGGCCGTGGCCGGCCTGGACGACGAACAGGCCGGCGAGGCCGTCGAGGTACTTGCGTCCCTTGTCGTCCCAGACGTAGGTGCCTTCGCCCTTGACGATCGTCGGCACGGGGGAGTTCTCGTACGACGACATGCGGGTGAAGTGCATCCACAGGTGGTCGTAGGCGGTCTTGGAAAGGTCCTTCTGCGCCGGGTCGGCTGTCATCGGGTGCCCCAGGTGTAGGTCTGTTTCCGGAGCTTCAGGTAGACGAAGCTCTCGGTGCTCCGCACGCCGGGAAGCGCGCGGATGCGCTTGTTGATCAGTTCGAGCAGGTGCTCGTCGTCCTCGCAGACCAGTTCGGCCAGGAGATCGAACGAGCCTGCGGTGCAGACGACGTAGTCGACCTCGTCGAGGGCGGCCAGCGCGTCGGCGACGGGCTCGATGTCGCCCTCGACCCGGATGCCGACCATCGCCTGGCGGGTGAAGCCGACGGTGAGCGGGTCCGTGACGGCGACGATCTGCATCACGCCCTGGTCGAGCAGCTTCTGGACGCGCTGGCGCACGGCCGCTTCGGACAGGCCGACGGCCTTGCCGATGGCGGCGTACGGGCGGCGTCCGTCCTCCTGGAGCTGCTCGATGATCGCCTTGGAGGCGGCATCGAGGGGAACGCTCGCGTTCCGGTCGCGGTTGGCCACGCCGCCACTGTGCCTGATCGTTCTCCTGTTCGCAAGCGAGGAATCTGCTGATTTCGTCGTGATCTTGGAATCCGCGTACGGATTTCATCGCCTACGTGCACTGCACCTGTCGATACCAGCAGTCATGCGGCTACCCTGGCACGGTACGCGCGCAGCCCCGCAGCGCAGCGCGCGTTCCCCCAAACCAGTGGACCGCGCCGTCCAGGGCCCGGCCACCCGACACCCTTCGTGCGCCGGACCCGCCGACGTACCATGGCGCCGGAAACTGCAACGCCGCAGGCCCAGACCGAGGAGAGACCCCGTGAGCGACCTTCGCACGCTGCGCAACTACATCAACGGTGAGTTCGTCGACGCGGCGGACGGCCGCACGCTCGACATCGTCGACCCCACCACCGGTGAGGTCTACGCGACGTCCCCGCTGTCCGGTGCCTCCGATGTGGACGCCGCCATGGCCTCGGCCGCCGCCGCCTTCCCGGTCTGGCGCGACGCCACCCCGAGCACCCGCCAGAAGCTGCTGCTCAAGATCGCCGACGCGGTCGAGGCCCGGGCCGACGAGCTCGTCGAGGCGGAGGTCCGCAACACGGGCAAGCCGCGCGGGCTGACCCTCTCGGAGGAGATCGGTCCGATGGTGGACCAGATCCGCTTCTTCGCCGGTGCCGCCCGCATGCTGGAGGGCAAGGCCGCCGGGGAGTACATGGACGGGATGACCTCGATCGTCCGCCGCGAGCCGGTCGGCGTTTGTGCCCAGGTCGCGCCGTGGAACTACCCGATGATGATGGCCGTCTGGAAGTTCGCCCCGGCCATCGCCGCGGGCAACACCGTCGTCCTGAAGCCCTCGGACACCACTCCGGCTTCCACCGTCCTGCTCGCCGCGATCATCGGCGGGGTCCTCAAGGACCTGGAGCTGCCGGCCGGCGTCTTCAACGTGATCTGCGGCGACCGCGAGACCGGCCGGCTGATGGTCGAGCACAAGACCCCGGCGATGGCCTCCATCACCGGTTCGGTCCGGGCCGGCATCCAGGTCGCCGAGTCCGCCTCCAAGGACGTCAAGCGCGTCCACCTGGAGCTGGGCGGCAAGGCCCCGGTCGTGGTCTTCGAGGACGCCGACATCGCCGAGGCCGTCGAGGGCATCTCGGTCGCGGGCTACTTCAACGCCGGCCAGGACTGCACCGCGGCCACCCGCGTGCTCGTGCACGAGTCGATCCACGACGCCTTCGTCGAGGCGCTGGCCAAGGCCGCGGCCGAGACCAAGACCGGCGGCGTGGACGACGAGGACGTGCTGTACGGCCCGCTGAACAACGCCAACCAGCTGAAGCAGGTGGCCGGCTTCATCGAGCGGCTGCCCGCCCACGCCAAGGTCGAGGCCGGTGGCCACCAGGTCGGCGAGAAGGGCTACTTCTACGCCCCGACCGTCGTCTCCGGCCTGCGGCAGGACGACGAGATCATCCAGAACGAGGTCTTCGGCCCGGTCATCACCGTGCAGAAGTTCACCGACGAGGACCAGGCCGTCGACTACGCCAACGGCGTCGACTTCGCGCTGGCCTCCTCGGTGTGGACCAAGGACCACGCCCGCGCCATGCGGATGTCGCGCCGGCTGGACTTCGGCTGCGTCTGGATCAACACCCACATCCCGCTGGTCGCCGAGATGCCGCACGGCGGCTTCAAGAAGTCCGGCTACGGCAAGGACCTCTCCGCGTACGGCTTCGAGGACTACACCCGGGTGAAGCACGTCATGACCGCGATCTAGCGGGTCGTGACGGTCGGGCGCTGTATGACCGCGATCCAGCGGGTCGTGGCGGTCGGCGCTGTATGACCGCGATCTAGCGGGTCGTGACGATCGGGCGCCGTATGACCGCGATCTGATCGCGCGGCCATCGTGTGAACGGACAATGGGCCCGGGTCCTTTCGACCCGGGCCCGGTGTCTTTGCATCCTGTCGGCCGTTCGCGTGACCGGCTGACAAGATGAAACTGCACTTCGGGGCCGCGACTCCCTAGCCTTACCGGCATGAGCATCCCCACCGCTGACTCAGCCGCCGGCCAGGCGGTCAAGGCCGCCGACCGCGCGCACGTCTTCCACTCGTGGTCCGCCCAGGCGCTGATCGACCCCCTCGCGGTGGCCGGCGCCGAGGGCTCGTACTTCTGGGACTACGACGGCAACCGCTACCTCGACTTCTCCTCGCAGCTGGTCAACACCAACATCGGTCACCAGCACCCGAAGGTGGTCGCCGCGATCCAGGAGCAGGCGGCGAAGCTCTGCACCATCGCCCCCGGTTTCGCGGTCGAGGCGCGCAGCGAGGCCGCCCGGCTGATCGCCGAGCGCACCCCCGGCGACCTCGACAAGATCTTCTTCACCAACGGCGGCGCCGAGGCGGTCGAGAACGCCGTCCGGCTGGCCCGGCTGCACACCGGCCGGCAGAAGGTCATGTCCGCCTACCGCTCGTACCACGGCGCCACCGCCAACGCGATCGCCCTCACCGGCGACCCGCGCCGCTGGGCCAACGAGACCGGCGTCTCCGGCGTGGTGCACTTCTGGGGCCCGTACGCCTACCGCTCCAACTTCCACGCCGAGAACGAGGCGCAGGAGTGCGAGCGCGCGCTGGAGCACCTGGAGCAGGTGATCGCCTTCGAGGGCCCCGGGACGATCGCGGCGATCATCCTGGAGACCGTGGTCGGTACGGCGGGCATCCTGATCCCGCCGGCGGGCTACCTGGCCGGGGTCCGGGAGATCTGCGACCGCTTCGGCATCGTGTTCATCCTCGACGAGGTGATGGCCGGCTTCGGCCGCACCGGCGAGTGGTTCGCCGCCGACCACTGGGGTGTCACCCCGGACCTGCTGACCTTCGCCAAGGGCGTCAACTCGGGCTACGTCCCGCTGGGCGGCGTGGCGATCAGCGCCGAGATCGCCGCCACCTTCGCCGAGCGGGCGTTCCCGGGCGGGCTCACCTACTCCGGCCACCCGCTGGCCTGCGCCTCGGCCGTCGCCACCATCACCGCCATGGCGGAGGAGGGCATCGTCGAGAACGCCAAGCACATCGGCGAGACCGTGCTCGGCCCCGGCCTGCGGGAGCTGGCCGAGCGGCACCCCTCGATCGGCGAGGTCCGCGGCCTCGGCGTGTTCTGGGCGCTCGACCTGGTGAAGGACCGCGGGACCCGCGAGCCGCTGGTCCCGTACAACGCGGCCGGCGCCGCCAACGCGCCGATGGCCGAGCTGGCCGCCGCCTGCAAGCAGCGCGGGCTCTGGCCGTTCGTCAACATGAACCGCCTCCACGTCGTCCCGCCGTGCACCGTCACCGAGGAGGAGGCCAAGACCGGTCTCGCGGTGCTCGACGAGGTGCTGTCGCTCGCCGACGCGCACACCGTCTGACGTACCGACCGGACGGCCCCGGGTGTCGCGCACGCCCGGGGCCGTCCCACGCTCCGGAGGCCTTCCCCATGCCCAGCAGCACCACCCCGACCCGCCCCCACAACTCCCGTACGATCCGCCGGCGTTCGGTGCTCGGCGGGGCCGCGCTGCTCGGCGCCGGCACGCTGACCGGCTGCGGCATCCCGTCCGCGTACGTCGCCGAGGACCGCCGCTCGGTCCAGGACCGTTCGGACCGCGAGCAGCGGCTCGCCTTCTCCAACTGGACCCAGTACATCGACACCGACGACCAGGGGCACCGGCCGACCCTGGACGCCTTCACCGAGCGGACCGGCATCGCGGTCACCTACACCGAGGACATCAACGACAACGACGAGTTCTTCGGCAAGATCAGCCCGGTGCTCACCCAGGGCGCCGACCCCGGCCGGGACCTCATGGTGGTCAGCGACTGGATGGCCGGCCGGTACGTCTCGCTCGGCTGGGTGCAGGCCATGGACCGGGCCAACCTGCCCAACGTCACCGCCAACCTGGACCCGCAGCTCGCCGACCCGGCCTTCGACCCCGGGCGCCGGCGCAGCGTGCCCTGGCAGTCCGGGATCACCGGCATCGCGTACAACCGCAAGGCGCTCGGCCGGGAGCTGAAGTCGACTGCGGACCTCTGGGCGCCCGACCTCAAGGGCCGGGTCACCCTGTTCGCCGGGCTGGACGAGGCGCTCGGGCTGCTGATGCTCGCCCAGGGCGCGGACGTCTCCCGGTTCGGTGAGGACGACGCGCACCGGGCGATGGACATCGTGCAGAAGATGGTCGACACCGGCCACATCCGCCGCTTCACCGGCAACGACTACACCAGCGACCTCGCCTCCGGCGCCGCCGTCGCCTGCCAGGCCTACTCCGGCGACGCCGTCCAACTGACCGCCCAGAACCCGGACATCGAGTTCGTGGTGCCGCAGGAGGGCGGCGAGCTGTGGGCGGAGAGCCTGATGATCCCCAACCGGGCCCGGCACAAGCGCAACGCCGAGCTGCTGATCGACCACTACTACCAGCCCGAGGTGGCCGCCGAACTCGCCGCGTTCGTCCAGTACATCTGCCCGGTGCCGGCCGCCCGCGAGGTGCTGGCGGCCAGCGGTGACAAGGACAAGGCCGAACTGGCGGAGAACCCGCTGCTCTTCCCGACCGACGAGATGCGCGCCCGGCTGCACACCATGCGCGACGTCACCTCGGCGGAGCGGCCCGAACTGCACAAGGTCTGGGGGCGCATCACCGGCGTGTAGGCAACCGGCGTGCAGCGGTCAGCGGCGGACGGCGTCCAGGGCGAGCAGTGCCACGTGCAGGGAGAGGCAGGACTCCACCTGGTCGAGGTCGACGCCGAGGATCCGCTCGACCTTGTGCAGGCGGTCGTAGAAGGACGGCCGGGACAGGTGCGCGGCGTCGGCCGCCGCCGACTTGTTCCGGCCCTGCTCCAGGTAGATCCGCAGCATCTGCACCAACTGGCCGTTGTGCTCGGCGTCGTGGGCCAGCAGCGGGCCGAGCTCCCGCTCCACGTAGGTCTGCAGCCGGGCGTCGTCGCGCAGCAGGTGGAGCAGGCCGCGCAGCCGGACGTCCGGCAGCCGGTAGTACGAGGCGGCCCGGCCGCCGGGCGCGTCGTGCAGGGCCGCGTCGGCGACCTGGGTGGCCTCCAGCAGGGTGCGCCGGGCGTCCCGGACGGAGCCGACCGAGGAGCCGACCGCGACCACCGGGGCCGGTGCGGCGGCGGCGTCGTCCCGGCCGGCCTCGGCCGACATCCGGCGCAGCGTGGCCGAGAAGGCGTCCAGGGCGGCGTGCTCGTCCTGCTGGGTGCCGAGCGTGATCAGCACGCCGACGCCCTCGTCGTCCAGCGCGCCGACCAGGGCGGAGAGCCGGCAGGCCCGGACGGCTCCTGCGGCGAGCTCGGTGAAGTCGCGCAGCCGGGCCTGCGCCTCCAGGGCGGCCGGGATCGGGCCGCGCCGCTGCCGCAGCACCACCCCGACCAGCCGGCGGCCCTCCAGCGGGACGCCGAGCGCCTGGGCGCGCAGGGCCACCTCGGAGACGGTCAGCGCGTGGGTGAGGATGCCGGACAGCAGGGTGCGGTGGGTCTGCCGTTCCAGGCTCTCCCGGTCGCGCACCACCAGCCGGTTGAGTGCCAGCGCGGAGGCGCCGCGCTCCAGCAGCATGGTGTGCGGGTGGGCCTCGTTCTCGGGCAGCGGGCCCGGATCCTGCACCAGTACCAGCCGGCCCCAGTCCTGGCCGCGGGCGCCGACCGTGGTCACCAGCCAGCCGCTGCGCGGGTCGTGCCCGGTGCGGCCGGGCGGGCGGACCCCGCGGGAGCGGCGCTCCCAGTCCTCCAGCAGTTCGACCTCCGGGCGGCCGGCGGTGTCGTGGGCGAGCACCTGGTGCGCGAGGTTCTCCAGGACGACCGGCGCGCCCGCCATCCGGGCCACCTGGCGGATCACCTCGGGCGGCTCGGCGCCCTCCACCACCAGCTCGTTGAACACCTGGTGGACGGCCTCGGAGACGCGCAGCTGCTCCAGCTGGGCGTTGACCACCAGCGCGTGCACGGCCTCGGTGACGGCGACGAAGCGCAGCTCGCGGCGGAGCGTGATGAGCGGCAGGCCGCGCTGTTCGGCGGCGTGCACCAGGGCGCGGGGCAGCGAGTCGAAGTAGCGCCGGCCGTACTCGACGACCAGGCCGGCGACCCCCACCTCGTCCAGTTCGCGGACGTAGCGGGCCAGGCCCTCGCGGTCGTCGGGCAGCGCGATGCCGGTGGTGAGCACCAGTTCGCCGCCCTGGAGCATCCCGGCGACGTCGGGCAGTTCGCTCACGTGGACCCAGCGGACGGGCCGCTCCAGGTGGTCGGCGCCGGCGACGACCTGGGGCAGGCCGCGCCGCATCACCTCCAGGTCGAGCACGCGGGCGACGGTGGGGAGCATCGCGGGCCTCCAGGGCCTTGAGGGACCAGAGTGTCAGGTAAATCATCCATCGCGGCGACGACCTGTCGCCCTCGGTGAACCCTTGCACCCTGTAAGGCCCTACCCGCCGAGGTTGTCGCAGTGACCCTTGTCACGCCGGGGCGGTAGCGGGCATGGTCAGCGGGTCGGCTGTGGCGAAAAACAGACCTCACGCCGGAATCCATCGCGTTGCCGGAATGCAACAGCGGAATCCCTTGTCCGGAGTCCGCCGGACTGCCAGGATCGCGCAACCCCGGTGATCAGCCGGTCGGATTCCCCCACGGCACAACCGTGAGAATCGCCGTGGCAGTCGACCCACCGGCACTTGGAGGAACCAGATGGACCTGACCGACTTCGGCGCGGGCGCGCAGTACATCGCGGGCCGTCAGACCCGGGGGAGCGGCGAGCCCTTCCAGGTCGTCAACCCCGCGGACGGCAGCGTGGTCGAGCAGGTCGCCCTGGCCACCACCGGCGAGGTCGACGCGGCCGTGGCCGCCGCGAAGGCGGCCCTGCCCGGCTGGTCCCGCGCCACCCCCGGTGCCCGCTCCGAGGCGCTGACCGCACTGGCCGCCGTCCTGGCCTCGGCGAGTGCCGACCTCGCCCGGGTGGAGACCGCGCAGACCGGCAAGCCAGTCAAGCTGGCCACCGAGTTCGACGTCCCCGGCACCATCGACAACGTGGCGTTCTTCGCCGGCGCCGCCCGCAACCTGGAGGGCAAGGCGGCCGGCGAGTACTCCGGCGACCACACCTCCTACGTGCGCCGCGAGGCGATCGGCGTGGTCGGCTCGATCTCGCCGTGGAACTACCCGCTGCAGATGGCCGCCTGGAAGGTCCTGCCGGCGATCGCGGCGGGCAACACCATCGTGCTCAAGCCGTCCGAGCTGACCCCGCTCACCTCGCTGATGTTCGCCCGGGCCTGCACCGAGGCGGGCATCCCGGACGGCGTGGTCAACGTGGTCACCGGCGCCGGACGCACCACCGGCGAGCACCTGGTCGCGCACCCGGACGTCGCCATGGTGTCCTTCACCGGCTCCACCCCGGTCGGCCGCAGGGTCGCCGAACTCGCCACCGCGAGCGTCAAGCGCACCCACCTGGAGCTCGGCGGCAAGGCCCCGTTCGTGGTCTTCGACGACGCCGACCTCGACGCCGCCGTGCACGGCGCGGTCGCCGCCTCGCTGATCAACGGCGGCCAGGACTGCACCGCCGCCACCCGCGCGTACGTCCAGCGCCCGCTGTACGACGCGTTCGTGGCCGGCGTGGCCGAGCTGTACGCCGCGATCCGGATCGGCGACCCGCTCAACCCGCACACCGACCTCGGCCCGCTGGTCTCGTACACCCACCGGGACCGGGTGGCCGGCTTCGTCGAACGCGCCCGCTCCTACGCCACCGTGGTCACCGGCGGCCGCGCGCCGGAGAAGGGCCACGACGGCACCGACCTCACCCGCGGCGCGTACTACGCGCCCACCCTGATCACCGGCGCCGCCCAGGACAGCGAGGTGGTCCAGGGCGAGATCTTCGGCCCGGTGCTGGTCGTGCTGCCCTTCGACACCGACGACGAGGGCCTGCGGCTGGCCAACGACACCCCCTACGGCCTGGCCGCCTCCGCCTGGACGGGCAACGTGCACCGCTCGCTGCGCGCCACCCGGGAGATCGCGGCCGGGTGCGTCTGGGTCAACGACCACATCCCGATCATCAGCGAGATGCCGCACGGCGGCTACAAGGCGTCCGGCTACGGCAAGGACATGTCCCAGTACTCGCTGGACGAGTACACCCAGGTCAAGCACGTCATGTTCGACACCACCGCGGTCGCCCGCAAGGACTGGCACCGCACCGTCTTCGGAGACAGATAACCCCTGCCCAGGGGCGCCGCCCCCAGGGCGCCCCGATTCGACCTCTTACCCCCAGGAGGCCCGTTCCATGGCGTTCAACGAGTTCACCGACGGTCTGCCCGAACCGGTCCGCAAGGCCTGGGAACGCAGCCTGACCAGCGGCCGGGCCGCGATCGGCCGCCGCACCCTGCTGCGGGCCGCCGCGCTGACCGCCGGTGCGGGCACGCTGGCCGCCTGCGGGATCCCGGCGGCCAGGACCGTCGGCGGCGACTCGACCGCCAACGCCGCCAAGGACCTCTCGGACAGCGAGAAGGTGGTCAACTTCTCCAACTGGCCGCTGTACATCGACACCGACGAGAAGGACAAGCAGAAGCACGGCACCCTGGACGCCTTCACCGCGGCCACCGGCGTCAAGGTCAGGTACAACGAGGACGTCAACGACAACGTCGAGTTCTTCGGCAAGGTCAAGCCGCAGCTCGCGGCCGGCCAGGACACCGGCCGCGACCTGATGGTCCTCACCGACTGGATGGCCGCCCGGCTGATCCGGCTCGGCTGGGCGCAGAAGCTCAACCCGGCGAACGTCACCACCGCGATCACCACCATCGACTCCCGCTTCCGCGCCCCCGACTGGGACCCGGGCCGGCTGTACTCCTACCCGTGGGCCGGCATCCAGGTCGTCATCGCCTACAACAAGAAGGCGACCAAGGGGAAGGAGGTCACCAGCGTCTCCCAACTGCTGGACGACCCCGACCTCAAGGGCCGGGTCACCTTCCTCTCCGAGATGCGCGACAGCATCGGGATCACCCTGCTGGACCTGGGCAAGGACCCGGCGAAGTTCACCGCCGACGACTACGACGCCGCCGTCGCCCGGCTGCAGAAGGGCGTCGACAGCAAGCAGATCCGCCGCTTCACCGGCAACGACTACGGCCAGGAGCTGTCCTCCGGCGACATCGCGGCCTGCGTCGCCTGGGGCGGCGACCTGATCCAACTGCGCGCCGACAACCCGGACATCGAGTTCGTCATCCCGGAGAAGGGCTACGTCTCCTCGACGGACAACATGCTGATCCCGGCCCGGGCGCAGCACAAGGCGAACGCGGAAAAGCTCATCGACTTCTACTATCAGCCGAAGATCGCGGCGCAGCTGGTCGCGGGCATCGGCTTCGTCTCCGCCGTGACCGGGATGAAGGACGAACTCGCCACCCTCGCCCCGGACAGCGCGGCCAACCCGCTGGTCGTACCCACCCCCGAGATGGCGGCCAAGTCGCACGTGTTCCGCACCCTCACCGAGACCGAGGAGAGCGACTTCGAGCAGAAGTTCTCCAAGCTCATCGGCGCCTGACCCCCACGCGCGGCCCACTCCCGGCAGAGAACCCAGGAAGACACCCATGACAGACCAGCAGCGCGACGCGGCCGCCGGCGGCGACGTCCGCCTCACCGGCATCGGCAAGACCTACGGCGCCTTCACCGCCGTCCACCCGCTCGACCTCACCGTCCCGCAGGGCTCCTTCTTCGCCCTGCTCGGCGCCTCCGGCTGCGGCAAGACCACCACCCTGCGCATGATCGCGGGCCTGGAGGAGCCCACCAGCGGCACCGTCCTGATCGGCGGCCAGGACGTCACCGCCCTGCCCCCGTACAAGCGGCCGGTGAACACCGTCTTCCAGAGCTACGCGCTCTTCCCGCACCTCGACATCTTCGAGAACGTCGCCTTCGGCCTGCGCCGCCGCGGCCGCAAGGACGTCAAGAAGCAGGTCGAGGAGATGCTGGAGCTGGTCGAACTCGGCCAGTACGCCCGGCGCAAGCCGCACCAGCTCTCCGGCGGCCAGCAGCAGCGCGTCGCCGTCGCCCGCGCCCTGATCAACCACCCCCAGGTGCTGCTCCTCGACGAGCCGCTCGGCGCGCTCGACCTCAAGCTCCGCCGCCAGATGCAGCTGGAGCTCAAGCGGATCCAGACCGAGGTCGGCATCACCTTCGTGCACGTCACCCACGACCAGGAGGAGGCCATGACGATGGCCGACACCATCGCGGTGATGAACGGCGGCCGGGTCGAGCAACTGGGCGCCCCCGCCGAGCTGTACGAGAACCCCGCCACCACCTTCGTGGCCAACTTCCTCGGCCAGTCCAACCTGCTGCCCGCCGAGGTCACCGGCACCGACGGCGGCGACCTGCTGCTCAGCGCGGCCGGCGTCCGCCTCGCCGTGCCCAAGGCGCGCTGCGCCACCGAGGCCAGGCAGGTCCACCTGGGCGTGCGCCCGGAGAAGATCACCATCGCGCACGCCTCCGCCGAGGTCGCCGACGGCCGCAACCGGCTGGCCGGCACCGTCCTCGACTCCAGCTTCATCGGCGTCTCCACCCAGTACGTGGTGCGCACCGACGGCGGCCAGGAGGTCACCGTCTTCGAGCAGAACATGGAGCGCGACGCCCGGATCGTCCCCGGCGCGCCCGTCCTGCTGCACTGGAACCCGGCGCACTCCTTCGCCCTGGACGCCGCGCAGGCGATCGACGCGGGCACCGCGGAGGAGGCCGCATGACCACCACCACCCCGGCCGCCCCGTCACAGGTCATACCGCTCGCGGAACCGGCGCGGAAGCCGAAGCGCAAGCTCACCGCGTACTGGCTGCTGCTGCCCGGCATCGCCTGGCTCGTCGTCTTCTTCGCCGTCCCGATGGTCTACCAGGCGTCCACCTCGCTGCAGACCGGATCACTCGAAGCGGGCTTCAAGGTCACCTGGCACCTCGCGACCTACTGGGACGCCCTGGTCGAGTACAAGTGGCACTTCGTCCGCTCGTTCTCCTACGCGGGCATCGCCACCGTGCTCTGCCTGGCCGTCGGCTACCCGCTCGCGTACACGATCGCCTTCAAGGCCAGCAAGCGCTGGCGCAACGTCATCCTGATCCTGGTCATCGCGCCGTTCTTCACCAGCTTCCTGATCCGCACGCTGGCCTGGAAGACCATCCTGTCCGACGGCGGGCCGGTGGTCGGGGTGCTCAACACCCTGCACGTCCTGGACGTCACCAACGCGCTCGGCCTCACCTCCGGCGACCGGGTGCTCGCCACGCCGCTCGCCGTGGTCTGCGGTCTCACCTACAACTTCCTGCCGTTCATGATCCTGCCGCTGTACACCTCGCTGGAGCGGATCGACCCCCGCCTGCACGAGGCGGCCGGCGACCTGTACGCCCGGCCGTTCACCACCTTCCGCAAGGTCACCTTCCCGATCTCGCTGCCCGGGGTGGTCGCCGGCACCCTGCTCACCTTCATCCCGGCCTCCGGCGACTACATCAACGCCCAGCTGCTGGGCTCGCCGAGCGAGCAGATGGTCGGCAACGGCATCCAGAAGCAGTTCCTGAACGTGCTCGACTACCCCACGGCTGCCGCACTGAGCTTCATCCTGATGGCCCTGATCCTGGGCATGGTGACGGTCTACATGCGCAAGGCCGGGACGGAGGAACTGGTCTGATGTCCCGGATTACCAAGTGGATACGCGCCCACCTGGTGGTGCTGGCCGGCCTGCTGGCCCTCGCCTACCTGGTGCTGCCCAACCTGGTCGTGCTCGCCTTCTCGTTCAACAAGCCGGTCGGCAAGTTCAACTACGAGTGGAACGAGTTCTCCACCGACGCCTGGACCAACCCCTGCGGCGTGGCCGACATGTGCCAGTCGCTCTCGCTCAGTCTGCAGATCGCGGTGCTCGCCACCATCGGCGCCACCGTGCTCGGCACCATGGTCGCCTTCGCACTGGCCCGCTACCGCTTCCGCGGCCGCTCGGCCACCACCGCGATGATCTTCCTGCCGATGGCCATGCCTGAGGTGGTCATGGCCGCCTCGCTCGGGACGCTGTTCCTCAACATGCGCATCCCGTTCGGCTTCACCACCATCCTCATCGCGCACATCATGTTCTGCCTCAGCTTCGTGGTGACGGCCGTCAAGGCCCGCGTGATGAGCATGGACCCGAGGCTCGAACAGGCCGCCCAGGACCTCTACGCGACCCCCACCCAGACCTTCCTGCGGGTCACCCTGCCGCTGGCCTCCCCCGGCATCGCGGCGGGAGCGCTGCTCAGCTTCGCGCTCTCCTTCGACGACTTCATCATCACCCAGTTCAACTCGGGCCCGACCACGGTCACCTTCCCGATGTTCGTCTGGGGCGCGTCGCAGCGCGGCATCCCGGTGCAGGTGAACGTCATCGGCACCGCGATGTTCATCGCCGCCGTCGCGCTGACCGTCGGCGGCCAGTGGCTGGGCAACCGCCGGAAGGCCACCGCCTGACGTACGGTCGGGTGTGGTGGCCGAACAAACCATCGCCTAAGTACAGAAAGTGGCTGATAATGCATGGACTCCGCCCGCGCACTCAGTGACGCCAGGCCCACCCCCTTCTGGCTGGAGGACCCGGGCCGGCCGGCGGCGCTGCCCGCCCTGGTCGGCGACACCACCTGCGACCTGCTGGTCGTCGGCGGCGGCTACTCCGGCCTGTGGACCGCCCTCATCGCCAAGGAACGCGACCCCTCGCTGGACGTCGTGCTGGTCGAGGGCAACGAGGTCGGGTGGGCCGCGTCCGGGCGCAACGGCGGATTCTGCGCGGCCAGCCTCACCCACGGCTTCGGCAACGGCCTGCAACGCTGGCCCGCCGAACTCGCCCAGCTGGAACGCCTCGGTGCCGCCAACCTGGACGGCATCGAGGCCACCCTCAAGCGCTACGGCATCGACGCCGAGTGGGAGCGCACCGGCGAGATCGACGTCGCCACCCAGCCGCACCAGGTCGAGGAACTCCACGAGATCGCCGAGGCCGTCGCCCGGTACGGCTTCGACATCACCGTCCTGGACGCCGACGAACTGCGCGCCGAGGTCGACTCGCCGACCTTCCTCGGCGGTCTCTGGGACAAGGAGGGCGTGGCGATGGTCCACCCCGCCAAGCTCGCCTGGGGCCTGCGGGACGCCTGCCTCGGCCAGGGCGTGCGGATCTTCGAGCACACCCGGGCCACCGACCTGCGGGAGTACGGCAGCGGCATGGCCGTCCGCACCCCGTACGGACGGGTCTTCGCCCGGCGCGTCGCACTCGGCACCAACGTGTTCCCGTCGCTGGTCAAGAGGGTCCGGCCGTACGTCGTGCCGGTGTACGACTACGCGCTGATGACCGAGCCGCTCAGCGACGAACAGCTCGCCGCGATCGGCTGGCGCGGCCGGCAGGGACTCGGCGACAGCGCCAACAAGTTCCACTACTTCCGGCTCTCCGCCGACAACCGGATCCTGTGGGGCGGCTACGACGCCGTCTACCACTACGGCGGCCACGTCCGGCACGAGTACGACCAGCGGCCGGAGACCTTCCGCACGCTGGCGAACCACTTCTTCCGCTGCTTCCCGCAGCTGGAGGGCCTGCGGTTCACCCACGCCTGGGGCGGCGCCATCGACACCTGCAGCCGGTTCTCGGCGTTCTTCGACACCGCCTACAGGGGCAAGGTCGCGTACGCGGCCGGGTACACCGGGCTCGGCGTCGGCGCGACGCGCTTCGGCGCCGAGGTGATGCTCGACCTGCTGTCCGGCGAGCGCACCGAGCGCACCTCGCTGGACATGGTGCGCAGCAAGCCGCTGCCGTTCCCGCCCGAGCCGGTGCGCTGGGCCGGGATCGAGATCACCACCCGCTCGCTGGAGCGCGCGGACCGCAACGGCGGCCACCGCAACCTCTGGCTGCGCACGCTCGACCGCATGGGGCTCGGCTTCGACAGCTGACCCCGTTGTCCGCGTTATCCGTGTCATCCGTGTTATCCGTGTAAGAGAGACCCGCCGTCCGCCTCTCCTTGGTGACGGCGGGTCTCGGTCTCCCCGCCGCGTCCCGACCGGGACGACCCGACCGGAACCAGCGGCAAGAAGCGGGGACAGACATGGAGAGCACCGGACTGCACTGGCTCGCCCAGGTGGCACCGGACCCGGAGGCCTTCCGGGAGCAATGGGAGCGCACCGGACTGGGGCTGATGCTGCTACCGGCCGGCCGCCGCTGGGACGTCCTCTCCGTCCCCGGACGGCTCGGGCGCCCGGCCCTGGAGATCCTGGACACCGGCTCCTGCGGCCCCGTCCTCACCGACTTCGGGGACGAGCACGTCAGCTTCCTGGTCCCCGTCGGCACCGCCGCCCGCTGGATCGGCACGGGCGTGCGCAGCGCGGGGGAGGGCACCTGGATCGTCGTCCCGCACCCCGAGCGCCGCAGCCGCGGGGTGCGCTGGCTGGTCCCGCCCGACGGCTCCGGACGGCTCAACGACCCGGTGCTGCTGGAACTCGCCCTGCACGAGGCCGCGGCCGGGCTCAGCGGCTGGTGATCCCGCGGTCCGGGCTCCGGCCCCGGCCGGCGGTGGCGCGCGGGGCGGGCGGTCGCGTCAGACTGGAAACGTGACCACCGCCCCGGACGCCGTCGACGCGCCCCTTCGACCGGGCCCGGCCCAGCTGCGCCTCGCCGCACTGGCGGCCCCAGTCTGCGACCGGTACGGGCTCGCCCTGGCCGGCGGGCACGCGCTGCGCGCCCACGGCGTCGCGGCCTGCCCGCAGGACGGCCTCACCCTGGTGACCGGCGGGGCCGACCTGCCGGAGGTGGCCGCCGCGCTGGGCGAGGCCTACCGCGCGGCCGGCGGCGGGGTCGCCGAACGCCCGGGCACGCCGCGACTGGAGCAGCTCACCGTCCGGCTCGCGCTCGGCGGGCGGTCGCACTCGGTGGAGCTGCGGAAGGAGCCGCTGGCCCACCGGCCGGTGCGCTTCGACCTTGCCGCGCCCCCGCCCGGCGAGCCGGCGGTGGCGCTGTCGGCGGTCCCGCCGGTGGCGCTGCCAGTCGTCCTGTCGGTGGTCCTGCCGGTCGTCGCCCTGGAGGACGCCGCCGCGCTCACCACCGCGCTGCTGGTGGACCGCGGCATGCCGCGGGACCTGGTCGATGTGCACGCCCTCACCGACTGCTACCGGGAGGGCGAACTCCTCGCACTGGCAGCCGAATTGGACGCGGACTTCCAGCCCGCGGCGCTCGCCGACCGGCTGGAGACGCTGGCCGAGGCGGCGGACGGCCGGTTCCGGGCCCGGGGTGTCGCGGCACGAGCGGTCGGCGGGCTGAAGCGGTGGGCGCTCGCCTGGGCCCAGGACCTGCGGCTGGACCTGCTGGAGACCCAGGAGGCGGCCGACGGTCTGCACGACCCGTACCTGGAGGACGAGGAGTCCTGAACGCGGGGTGGCGGCGCTTCGTCCTTGCGCGCTCGTCTTGCGGGTTCGTTGCTGCGCGTCCGTCCTCGCGTGTTCGTCCTCGCGCGTTCGTCCTTGCGGGTCCGGCTTCACACGTTCGTGCTCTCTCACGCGTTCGGCCGAGCAACCGGACGACCTGTAAGGCTGAATCCGCGATCCCCGTCAGCCTGTTCGTTGAGGCCTGGCGCGGCGGCCACCAGACTGGAGACGAGCGCGGTAGCCCCGTGAATCCCGTCGCCCGGCCCACTCGCGGGCGGCGCCAGACAGGACCGGCGGCAGGACGCCGCCCGGGACTTCGGAGGCAGACGGACTTGAGCAAGCACATCACTCACTGGATCGGCGGCGAGCCCGTCGCCACCGCCGGCGCGGCGCCCCGCCGCGGTGACATCTTCGACCCGGCCACCGGCCAGGTCGCCGGCCAGGTCGACTTCGCCGGGATCGCCGAGGTCGACCAGGCCGTGGCCGCCGCCGCCTCGGCCTTCGCCGAGTGGCGCACCGCCTCGGTCGCCAAGCGCACCACCGTGCTGTTCGCCTTTCGCGAGCTGCTGAACGCCCGCCGCGACGAGCTGGCCGCGATCATCGTGTCCGAGCACGGCAAGGTCCACTCCGACGCGCTCGGCGAGATCGCCCGCGGCCTGGAGGTCGTCGAGTACGCCTGCGGCATCCCGCAGCTCGTCAAGGGCGGCTTCACCGAGCAGGCGTCCACCGGCGTCGACGTCTACTCGATCCGCCAGCCGCTCGGCCCGGTCGCGATCATCTCGCCGTTCAACTTCCCGGCCATGGTGCCGATGTGGTTCTTCCCGCTCGCCATCGCGGCCGGCAACACCGTCGTCCTGAAGCCCTCGGAGAAGGACCCGTCCGCCGCCAACTTCCTCGCCGGGCTGTGGAAGGAGGCCGGCCTGCCGGACGGCGTCTTCAACGTCGTGCACGGCGACAAGGCCGCCGTGGACCGCCTGCTGGAGCACCCGGACGTCAAGTCCGTCAGCTTCGTCGGCTCCACCCCGATCGCCCGCTACGTCTACGAGACCGGTACGCGCTACGGCAAGCGCGTGCAGGCCCTGGGCGGCGCCAAGAACCACATGCTGGTCCTGCCCGACGCCGACCTCGACCTGGCCGCCGACGCCGCCGTCAATGCGGGCTTCGGCGCGGCCGGCGAGCGCTGCATGGCCGTGTCCGTCCTGGTCGCGGTCGACCCGATCGGCGACGAGCTGGTCGACAAGATCAAGCAGCGGATCGCCATCCTGAAGGTCGGCCCCGGCTGCAACGGCGACTCCGAGATGGGCCCGCTGGTCACCGGCCAGCACCGCGACAAGGTCACCTCCTACGTCGAGTCCGGGGTCGCCGACGGCGCCGAGCTCGCCGTGGACGGCCGCAAGCACCCGGTCACCGCCGAGGACGAGAACGGCGCCCCGACCTCGGACGGCTTCTGGCTCGGCCCCACCCTGTTCGACCACGTGAAGCCGGGCATGTCCGTCTACAACGACGAGATCTTCGGCCCGATCCTCTCCGTCGTGCGCGTCGCCTCCTACGACGAGGGCCTGGCACTGATCAACGCCAACCCGTACGGCAACGGCACCGCCCTCTTCACCAACGACGGCGGCGCGGCCCGGCGCTTCCAGTTCGAGGTGGAGGTCGGCATGGTCGGCATCAACGTGCCGATCCCGGTCCCGGTCGCCTACTACTCCTTCGGCGGCTGGAAGGCCTCCCTGTTCGGCGACGCCCACGCGTACGGTCCGGACGGCGTGCAGTTCTTCACCCGCGGCAAGGCCGTGACCCAGCGCTGGCTGGACCCCTCGCACGGCGGTATCAACCTCGGCTTCCCCACCAACAGCTGATCCCCCGCCCCGCGGTCGTGCCGGCCGGACCCCTCTCCCCGGGGTCCGGCCGGCCCTTTGCACCCCGTTTGCATCCGGTCGCGATCACGCGTAGAGTTCTTCGAGCTGCCTGGCTGGGAGCACCGGACACGCATCTCCGCGCGGACGGTCCCGGGGCAGCCAATCCTTTTGAAACACCATTTCCTGGTTCGGGCCGGGTCGCGTCTTGTCGCGGCTTGGTTCCTATTCGGCGTGTTCGTTTTATTGGATTGCGGTCGATTCGCTTTTCGGAGCGGGGATCGGCTAGAGTT
>NZ_JBIUSS010000029.1:0-120909 GCF_044741445.1 Kitasatospora sp. NPDC088160
TGTCTACTCCGGCGCACACAGATTTTGCGACGCTCTGGGGTGAGGTAACCTTCCGCTGCGCGGCGGCGGCAACCCCCCGAGCCGCCGCCGCGCGCCCTAAGCAGCGAGCCGCACCGCGCGGGGAGGCAGAAGTCGAAGACCTGGCGCCCGTCGGACCGGAGACGGCCCGGAGGGCGGGACGGGAGGCCCTGGTCGAAACGATCACCAAGGCCGTGCCCGGCGGTGACGGCCGGGCCGTCCGTCGGCTACTGGACCGCTTCGCGGAACTGGCCGCCATCGCCGACCTGTACGCCCTGCGCGACGGCCCCTCGGAAGTTCATTTCGAGCCCGGTGCATGCCGGAGGGGGCGGCGGTGTCGCCGTCCGCCACGACCTCCCCTCCTCACCGCCGACCGAGCCGGCGCCACGACCGCAGCCCGTTCCCTCGCCGACCGGCTCGCCGCCGCCTACCGCCTCGACCGGGTCGTTTACCGCAACGGCGCCCGCATGCCCGTCCGGGCCTGGGCCGAAGCCGCCCTCGCCGCCCGCTCCGCCGTCGCCCACAACACCGGCACCCTCAACACCGCCCGCGAGTACGGAATCCACCAGGTCGAGGTCTCTGACGGTCACGACTGCGGATGGAACAGCCACCCCGACCCCGACAAGGCCACCCGCACCCTGCGCACAGTCGAGGAAGCCGCCGACTGGCCCATCTCCCACCCGCGGTGCGCGCGGACGTTCGGGTTGAGCCCCGACGCGTCGGACGCGCCGGGCGAGGACAGTGCTGTCACGGCCCCTTGAACGTCCCCTCCCGTGCCGGCTGGGTGGGAACCGCGTGGGGCAAGTCGACTGGGTGATTCGGAAGCCAACCTTGCCTGTTCGATGGCCTGTTCACACCTTTCGGTGCAGCGGGGTCCGGGGCGGGCTGGGACGATCAAGCCGCCGTGCGCACCTGCGCCCGGGCCGTCCGTGAAACGAATTAAGGACCCCTCGCCATGAGCATTCACGACACCGCCCACCCGCAACTGGCCGAGCACTACAGCCGGGCCGCCGAGTCCCACCTCGACCTGATCACAGCCCGGCGGGCTATCGACCCCGACCTGATCGCCGGGCAAGCGGTGATCGTCCCCAAGAAGTTCTCCTACTCCGGGTCCGTGCACTCCTTCTCGGTCCTCGGGGGCGGTTTCTCCGGGGACTTCACCGACGAGAAGGGCGTCGAGTACGAGATCACCGGTGCCGGAGGCGGCCTGAGCGTCGGAGGCGGAGACGTCTGGGGCACCCTGTGGACCAACGGCCACCTGTCCGACTACGCGGGCTGGACCACCCGCTTCGAGGCGACCACCACCGCGGCCATGTTCAACATCAACCTGTGGGGCCTGGACGGCGAGTACATCGGTTCGTTTGTCGGTGGCGGAGCGGAGATGGGCGTCGGCGCGATGGGCGGACAGGGGAAGATCGACATCAAGCACTGACAACCACCACCTCTGGCCGCGCTGCCATCGTGCAGCGGCAGTGCAGGGTGGGAGTCCAGAGCTCGGAGGCCGGACCGGTGCGATGCTGCTCTTCGGGCCAGGTTGGGCAACTCCGGGACTGGGAGCGCGCCGTCGGCGCTATCGCGCAAGAGTGCTGGCGTGTCCAGAGTATTCACCCGATCGAGTGGCGGCGAATGGGGAGCCGCCTATCGAGGAACTGTCTTGGCCGGGCCCTCGCAGATGCCCGACGGACAGGGCCGCCAACCGCCAGCACAGCACTTCTACAAAGGGGAAGCCACAGATGGGCACGCCGGACTACGACCACCTGCTGAAGACCATCGCCTCTCAGGCCGCAGACCTGGCCACATCGCTGAGCGCGCTGAACGGCGCTCCCGCCCCGGTCAAGGCGAAGGCCAAGGCCGCCATCACGTCGAACCTGGGGACCTACGAGGCGACCGTCGGCGACAAGTACCTCACGGACGACATCGTCTATGCGGTCGGCAAGTAGCACGGGCGCGGTCCCCGGATTCCACCGACTTCTGGAGGCCGCCGGGCTGTCAATGCCTCTCGTTCACGCCGAGGAGCGGGCCATCGCCCGGCGGAGCGCGAGAGCGATCGGGCTCTCCGAGGGACGGTCGCCGTCAGTCCGCACAGACCGGCTGCCAGCCAGCTGCCTCCGGTAGGCGTCATCAGGTGGCGGACGGCTCGTTGGTCCAGGTGCTTGACGCCCCGAAGAAGGAGAACCCCATGCCCGAGCCCGAAGAGTACGTCGACGAGCAGCCCGAACTGGTCGTCCACAGGGTCGCAGACCCGCAGGACGACGGCTCCGACCCCATTGCGGATACCGCCGACCAGGCACTCGGAACGCAGGCACGGACGCGCGCCGGCGGCTTGATGGACCAGGGCCAGATGTAGCAGAGGCCCGGGCGGGTGGGGCTGCCGTAAGGCAGCCCCACCCGCCCCCAGTGGTGGAGGACTGCGTCGGCGGGCGAATCCACCGCGCGTTGGCGCAGAGCGCCGGGTGCAAATGGCGGCCCGCACGGGCGTGACCGGCAGGTCGGGCTGCGGGTAGCTGTGCCGGATCCGCCTCGCGGGCGGATGCACTGCTGCGAGGCGGATCCGGTCCGGGTGCTGCTTCTGCGGGGGTTAGGGGTTCTCGACCTCGACGGCGTAGAGGCCGCGGAGGCGGCCGTCGCCGGCGTCGGACTGGGAGGGGTAGAGGATCTGGACGTCGACGGGCAGCGGGGTGCCGGGGTCGATGGTGTGGGAGCCGTCGTTGGGGGACCCAAGGACGACCGTTCCCTCCAGGCCGTCCTTGATGACCCGGTACCACTGGGTCTGCTGGGGGTTGACGCGGGTGCGCGCGGGGACGTCGAAGGCGATCTCCCAGGCTGTCACGCGGTGTTCGTTGGCGGCCAGGGTGAGGTTGTAGCTGACGAGCCAACCCTTGGCGTCCTCGGGCCAGGTCTGGTCCCACTGCCCGGCGATCTTCTGGCCGACGGTGATCAGCGGCAGTTCGGCAGTGGTGGTGACCTGGCCGGACTGCTGGGCCGCGGTATTGGCGCGGGTGGCGGAGGTGATCCGGCTCGTGGCGGTGAAGTCGCCTTCGTGGTGAGGGTCGACGGTGCCCCTCAAGGTGATCACCGCCTTGCTGCCCTTGGGCAGGCTGAGCGGCTGGTGGAGTTCGCCGTCGGTAGCGGTTCCCGGGCCGCACACCGCGCCGTTCTCCCCGCGGCATGTCACCTCCACGTCGAGCAACTGGACGGGGACGTCGCCGCGCACGACGGCGTCGGGGGCGTCGTTGGGCCCGTGGTTCTGGACGCCGATGGTGTAGGAGATCCGATGGCCGGCCTTGGCGGTCAGCGGGCCGCTCATCTCCAGCGGCATGGCGACGGGCAGGGCGACGGTGAGGTTGCGGATGCGGTGGGCGGCGGTGGCCCCGCCGGTGCCGGCGCCGAACCCGAGCTTGAACGTCGCGGGCATCTGCACCTGGCCCGGGCCGGCGGCCAGGTCGAGATTGTCGATCAGCACCGCGCCGTTGGGGTCCGAGGTGCTGGAGCGCCGCACCGTCAGGCGCCCGCCGATGACGGTCACCTGCAGATGGGCCCCCACCCCCCAGCCGCCCCGGAACCCACCCGGCACCTCGACACCGGCCAGCCAGGCGAAGCCCGTGAGCAGGTCCCCGGAGCCGCGCACACCCACAGTGTCGGGGCTGCGGCCGGGACCGCCGGGGCCGCATGAGGGGGCGGCGAAGTTCCCGAAGTTGTCGAAGCCGACGCCCACATAGCCGGCAGTGACGCCGGGAAGGTTGACCGAGCCGTCCTTGATGTAGGAGTAGCCCAGCGCCCCGCCGCGGGCCCCGGGCTGCGTGGTACGGCTCCCGTCGATCAGGTAGAGGCTGAACCCGTCCCCGAGACCCTGGGCCCCGCCGCCCTCACAGGAGTAGTCGAAGTCGATGCTCACCCCGAGCGAGGAGGAGAACGGTTGGTCCAGGAACGCCGTACCCGCCTTCGAGGGGGTGTTCGGCGTCAGCTCCAGGGCGCCCTCGTTCAGCCGCGCGCTACCCAGCAACTGCCAGTGCTCATTCTCCGGGGCTGTGCCGGTGAACGACTCGGTGATGGGGAACTGCACCTGCTGCTGCGCGGCGTCGGGCGTCTGACCCGTCATGGAAGCTCCTCTTCGCTGGACCGGCACCTTCTCGCGGCCCGCAGTGGACGCGAACCGCAGGGACCGTGACGGCCCCGGCGCTGACCATGCCCAAACCCCCGACATCGTACGCCTGGAGGCCTACACAAAGTGACGATAGATCACCTGTGAGTGTCGCGCGGATGTGCGGGGGCCGGGGGGGAGAGATGGGAGCGCCGCGTCTGCGATGCGGCCGTGTGGGAAGTGGGGTGCGGTGGTGTCCGCCGTTGGTGTGCCGGAGGCCGCTGGGCGCGGTGCGACCGGCCTGGCGGCCCTCGGGGTGGGCGGGGCGGTGGTGGTCACGTGCGGGTGATGGTGAAGGGGATGTGCTTGCGGAGGTCCTGGACGAAGACCTTTCCTTCCAGGACTGCGTCACCGACGGCAGCCACCAGCAGCAGGCCGCCGAACTCGACCGGGCGATCGACACCCTGACCCGGCGCTCGCCCTGGCAGCCGCCGTCCTGCGCCGGCCCTGAGCTCAGTCCTGAGCTGCGCCGAGCCACCTGTCGAGCGCCTCGCCGAGCCCGTCCGGGGCCTCACCGCTGTCGCCCGCCCAGGCGACGAAGCCGTCCGGGCGGACCAGCAGGGCGGCCGGCGTGGGCTGTTCGGGGCAGGGGGAAGTCACGATCCGCAACCGGTCGCGGTGGCCGTCGGCGCGGGCGCGCAGCTCGGGGTCGTCGGTGAGGTCCAGCAGCAGCGCGCGGCCGTCGTGCAGGTGGTCGGCCAGTTTGCTGCCGTCGGCGAGTGCGAGGTCCGGTGCGCTGCGGCCCACCAGCGGGTGTTCGCCGGGCAGGTCGTAGCGCTGCCACACGCCGGAGAGCTGCTTGACGAAGTAGGTCGTCCCGGCCGCGGTGTCGGCCAGCTGGGCGACGACGTTGCGCAGCGCGCCGCTGCCCGGCTCGGGCCGCATCAGCGCGACCTGCGCCCTCGTCCAGTCCAGGACCCAGGCGCCGATCGGGTGCCGCTCGGCGGTGTAGCTGTCCAGCAGGCCCTCCGGTGCCCAGCCCTGTACGGTGGCGGCGAGCTTCCAGCCGAGGTTGATCGCGTCGCCGATGCCGAGGTTGAGCCCCTGGCCGCCGAACGGGGAGTGCACGTGCGCCGCGTCGCCGGCCAGCAGCACCCGGCCCGCGCGGTAGGTGCTCGCCTGGCGGGCGTTGTCCGTGAAGCGGGTCGCGCTGTGCACCTTGGTGATCGTCACGTCCACGCCGCTGACGTTGCGCAGGCTGGCCTGCAACTCCTCGGTGGTGACCGGCGACTGGCGGTCCGCGGGCGGACCGTCGAACTCCACGGTGAGGATCCGGCCCGGCACCGGCCCGTGCACGTACGTCCCGACCGAGGTCCGGTTCCAGCCGGCGCCCAGGGCCTCGGAGCCGGTCATCTCCACTATCGCCTGGTGGCCGGTGATCTCCGGGGCCGTGCCGGGGAAGTCGAACCCGGCGAGCCGGCGCACCGTGCTGCGGCCGCCGTCGCACCCGACCAGCCAGCCGGTTCGGATCGGCGCACCGCCGTCGGTGTGCACGGTCACCCCGTGCTCGTCGGTGTCGAAGCCGGTCAACTCCACGCCCCGGCGCAGCTCGACGCCCAGCTCGGCCGCGCGCTCGCCGAGCACGTGCTCCAGGGCGGCCTGCGGGACGAGGGCGGCCTTGTCGACGGGGCCGCGGTCGGCGAAGTCGGGGTCGTCGGCGGGGTCGAAGCGGTCGAGGCTCAGCATGATTCCGGCGAAGTGCCCGGCGATCCGCTGCGGCGCCCGCGTGGGCACTGCGCTGTCGGCGGGCACTTCGCCGTTGGTGGGCACTTCGCCGTTGGTGGGCACTTCGCCGTTGGTGGGCGGCCCGTCCGGGTGGCGCTGCCGGGTGAACTGGGCGAACTTCTCCATTGCCTGCGCGTGGATCTCTTCGAGCGCGGGGAGCAGCCCGCGCCGGTAGAAGGCCTCCACGCTGGGCGTGTTGATGGCGCCCGCCTTGACCGTCTGGTCCACCTCGGTGAGTCGTTCGATGACCAGCACCGAGGTTCCGGCGAGCCGGAGCTCGCAGGCCAGCATCAGCCCGACCGGCCCGCCGCCCGCCACCACCACGTCGTAGTCCGTGCCTGCGTCCGTGCCTGCGTCGGTGCCTGCGTCTGTGCTCATGTCCGTGTTCATGTCCGTGTTCATGACTTCACTGTAGTCACTAAAAATCTGTGGTGGGTATAATTTCGGTCATGGATGTAGCCAGGACCCCAGACGCCGGCGACGAACCGCAGTCCCGGAACCTCACGATGCGTCAGCGCAAGAAGGTGCAGACCCGGCAGCGGATCTCCGGCGTGGCCACCACCCTGTTCCTGGCGCGCGGGTTCGACCAGGTCACCGTCGCCGAGGTGGCCGAGGCGGCGGAGGTCTCGACCATGACGGTCTTCAACTACTTCCCGCGCAAGGAGGACCTCTTCCTGGACCGGATCCCGGAGGCTGTCGAGCTGTTCACGAGCGCGGTGCGCGACCGCCCGGCCGCCGAGTCCCCACTCGCCGCGCTGCATCGCCTGATTCTCGAACTCATCGACGAGGGCTACCCGTTGGCGGCTCTGCGGGATCGCTTCACGGCCTTCTGGCAGGTCGTGGTGGACTCCCCGTCGCTGCGGGCGCGGGCCCGCGAAGGCGTCGAGGAGCTGGAGGGCGCGCTGGCCGGGGTGATCGCGCAGACCTCGCCGGACCCGCAGCCCCGGCTGACCGCCGCGCTCGCCGTCGCCGCCTATCGCACCGGCTGCCTCACCTCTGCGGGCCGGATGCTGGCGGGGGAGAGTGCGGCGGCGGTCGACCCCGATCATCGCGCCCTGCTGGACGCGGCCTTCGGTGCGCTCAGGCGGGCGCTGCCGCTGTCGTAGCGCCATCGCGGTCGTAGCGCCGCCGTGGGCGCGAACGCGAACGGCGAACGGCGGGCGGCCGACAGGCCGAAGTGGCCTGCGGTCGCCCGCCGTTCAAAATCCCCGCGACTACTCGACGACGAGCGAGACCGGGATGGCCCCGGGTGGGTTTCGCGGGCGCCTTGGCCGGACCCCCAATAGCCGCTGGCCGGGTCGCCCGTCCTTCGGCCACCTGGGATCGGTGTGGCTGCGATCGGGTCTGCGGTCAGCTCTCGACCATGAAGGAGCGCGGGTGCGAGTTGAACCTGACCGAACGGCCGGCCGACACGCTGAACAGCGACCCGCCGGTGCAGTCCTCGCCCCAGTAGAAGCGGACCGTGCTGTCCGTCGCGTTGTTCACGCCTGACAGGGGCCCCTGTGCCTCCCTCGGTACGTCGTAGCAGCCGGGGGCCGGGTCGAGGTACGGCACGCCCGGGCCGCTGCCCGACCCGCCGGGGAAGATCACGTTGTAGAACGTCAGGGTGCCCGTGGCGGCCTGGGCGGACGTGGGGACGGCCACGGCCAGCGTCCCTGCGGCGATGAGGGTACCGATCGTCGTGACGAGGCGTCGCATGATGGGACCTCCGGTACGCCGGGTCGCCAGGTGCGACCCGTGATCGCAACCAACGGTAAGGCTGCGTACGCGAATCGTCACCGGCGTGAAGGGGCGCGAACGGCGCGCGAGGGCCGTGCCCCTGCCAGGTGAAAGCCCGACGGGGGCGCCGTCCCGTCGGGCCTCCGTGGTGCCGATGACCTGCGGGTGCTCCGAGTCGGGCACTGCGCTTGAACCCTTCCCGTCGCCGCCGTGGCGCCCGCCCGTCCGCGGCCGGAACGGGAAGGGCCCCTGGGGCGGGAGTGGGGCTCCCGGCCCGGGGGCCCGTGGTGCGTCCGGCTGGTCAGGACGCTGTGGCAGCGCCGATCAGTGGTCGGTGGCAGGCCACCGCGCGGCCTGGTGCCACCTCCCGCAGCTGCGGTTCCTCGGTGGCGCAGCGGGTGTCGGCCAGGGGGCAGCGGGTGCGGAAGCGGCAGCCGCTGGGCGGGGCGAGGGGGGAGGGCGGGTCGGTGGGGAGGAGGCCGGTGTCGCGCAGCGGGCGGCCGGGTTCGGGGACGGCGGCGAGCAGGGCGGCGGTGTAGGGGTGGGCCGGGGCGGCGAGGACGGCCTCGGTGGGGCCGCGTTCGCAGATGCGGCCGAGTTGGAGCACAGCCACCTCGTCGCTCACCGCGCGGACCACGCCGAGGTCGTGGGAGATGAAGAGGCCGGCCAGTCCGCGTTCCTCGGTGAGCCCGCGCAGCAGGTTGAGCACGGTGGCCTGGGCCGAGACGTCGAGGGCGGAGACCGCCTCGTCGGCGATCAGGACGCGCGGTCCGGCGGCCAGGGCCCGGGCGATGGCGACCCGTTGGGCCTGCCCGCCGGAGAGCTGGTGGGGGCGGCGGTCGCCGAACAGGGCGGGCGGGAGGCCGACGGCCGACAGCTGCTCGGTGACGACCTGCTCGCGGTCGCGGGCCGGGTCGGGGTGGGCGTCGAGGGGTTCGGCGACCAGGTCGCGGACCCGGCGGTGCGGGTTGAGGGAGGAGAGCGGGTCCTGGAACACCAGCTGGAGGCGGGGCCGGACGGCCCGCAGGGCGCGCGGGGAGAGGGTGGCGAGGTCGGTGCCGTCGAGGGTGACGGTGCCGGTGGTGGGTGGGGGCAGCCGCAGCAGGGCCTTGGCGATGCTGCTCTTGCCGGAGCCGGACTCGCCGACCAGGGCGAGGGTGCGGCGCGGGTGGAGGGCCAGGTCGACGCCGCTGACGGCGTGCAGCGGGCCGGAGCGGGTGCGGTGGACGACGCTGAGGTCGGTGGCCTCCAGGACGGCCGTTCCGGGAGCGGCGGCGCCGGGAGCGACGGCTTCGGGGGCAGCAGCGTCGGGGGCGGTGGTCATGCCGCGGGCTCCAGTTCGTCGGGCGAGGGCGAGGGCGAGGGCGAGGGCGACGGCGCGTCAGGCGGCGCGGTGAGCGGGAAGTGGCAGGCGGCGGTGTGGCCGTCCGCCGCGGTGTGGGTGGGCGGCGCGGTCGTGGTGCACAGGTCCGTCGCCAGTTCGCAGCGCGGGGCGAAGGGGCAGCCGGGGGTGGGCCGGGTGAGGTCGGGCGGCGAGCCGGGGATCGCGGGCAGGGTGCGGCGCAGCGGGCCGGTGACCCGGGGTACGGAGCGCAGCAGGGCCGCGGTGTAGGGGTGCCGGGGGTGGCGGGTGACGGCCTCGGTGGGGCCGGTCTCCACGATCCGGCCGCCGTACATGACGGCGATCCGGCGGGCCCGCCCGTACAGCAGGCCGATGTCGTGGGTGATCAGCAGGGTGGCGAGGCCGCGGCTGCGCCGGTGCTGGTCGAGCAGGTCCAGGACGGTGCGCTGGACGGTGACGTCGAGGGCGGTGGTGGGTTCGTCGGCGAGCAGCAGGGCGGGTTCGCCGGCCAGGGCGGCGGCGATGCCGACGCGCTGGCGCAGGCCGCCGGAGAGCTCGTGCGGGTGGGCGCGGGCCCGCCGGGCGGGGTCGGGGACGTCGACGGCGGCGAGCAACTCGGTGGCGGTGCGCAGCCGTTCGCGCCGGGAGAGCCGGCGCCGGTTGGTGAGGGACTCGGTGACCTGGTCGGCGATCCGGACCACCGGGTTGAGCGAGGTCATCGGGTCCTGGTGGACCATGGCGATGCCGGTGCCGAGCAGTTCGGCGCGGCGGGTGCGGGAGGCGGCGAGCAGGTCCTCGCCGTTCAGCCGGATCTCGCCGGTGGCGACGGCCCTGGTGGTGCGGGACTCGACGCCGAGGACGGCGCGGGCGAGCACGGACTTGCCGGAGCCGGACTCGCCGACCACGCCGAGGCACTCGCCGGCCGCGATGGTGAGGCTGACGCCGTGCAGGACGTGCAGGGCACGGCCGTCGGGGGTGTGCAGGACGGTGTCCAGCGAGCGGACGTCGAGCACCGGGACGTCGAGGGCGGGGACGTCCAGGGCGGGTTCGTCGAGGTCGGGGGCGGAGGTCATCCGCGCGCTCCCTTCGGGCCGGCGGGACCACCCGAACGCAGGTGCTCCCCGAGGTAGTTGAGGGCGAGGACGGTCAGGCAGAGCACGGCCGCGGGCGCCAGCGAGATCCACGGCGCGCTGCCGAGGGCCGTGCGCCCCTCGGCGATGATGCCGCCCCAGGAGGGCTCCGGCGGGCGCAGCCCGAAGCCGAGGAAGCTGAGCGAGCCCTCGGCGACGATGGCGACGGTGGTGGCGGTGAAGGCGAAGGTGAGGGCGGCCGGCGCGACGTGCGGGACGATCTCGCGGCGCAGGACGCGCAGCGGGGCGGTGCCGAGCATGCGGGCGGCCTGGACGAAGCCGCGTTCGCTGAGCGAGAGCACGACGGCGCGCACCACCCGGGTGAAGTGCGGGACGGTGAACAGCCCGATCAGCGTGCCGATCACGGTGAGGCTGGGGCCGCGCAGCGAGACCGCGATCATCACCAGGATCAGGCTGGGCACGGACATCAGCAGGTCGGTCGCGAAGCCGATCGCCTTGTCGAGCGGGCCGCGGAACCAGCCGGCGGCGAGGCCGAGCGTTCCGCCGCCGAGTAGGCCGACCAGGATGGTGAGGGCGGCGACGGTGAAGGAGGCGCGGGCGCCGGCGACGGTGCGTTGCAGGACGTCCCGTCCGGCGCTGTCGGTGCCCAGCCAGTGGCCGGGGCCGGGGGCGGCGGCGGGGTGGGCGAAGTCGCCGTGCAGCGGGTCGAAGCCGGGCAGCAGGGGCAGCAGCAGGGCGGCGAGGGCGACGACGGCCAGCCAGGCCCCGGCGGCGAGCACGCCGGCGGGGGGCCGGCGGCGGGCGGTGCGCGCCGCGACCGTCTCGACGGTCACGACTGGGGTCTCAGCGGTGCTCATGGGCGATCCTCGGGTCGATCGTGCGGTACAGCAGGTCGACCGCGAAGGTGGCCGCGACCACGCCGACGGCGCTGACCACCACCACGGCCTGGACGACGGGGAAGTCCCGGCCGGAGATGGCCCCGGCGGCCAGGCTGCCGACGCCGGGCACCGCGAACAGCGACTCGACCAGCACCGAGCCGCCCAGCGAGGTGCCGATGCCGATGCCGACCAGGGTGACCAGCGGCAGGCTGGACGGTCGCAGGGCGCGGCGCAGCAGCAGCCGGGTGGTGCCCATGCCGCGGCTGCGGGCGGCGGCGATGTACGGCTGGTCGAGGGTGTCGAGCAGTTGTCCGCGCAGGGTGCGGGTGAACACGGCGGCCTCGGTGAGGCCGAGGGTGAGGGCGGGCAGCACCAGGTGGCGCAGGTTCTCGGCCGGGTCCTCGGTGAACGGGGTCCAGCCGGTGGCGGGCAGGATGCGCAGTTGGACGGCGGCGAGCCAGATGAGCAGCAGGCCGAGGGCGAAGCCGGGGACGGCGAGCCAGCCGAAGGTGCCGGCGGTGGCGATCCGGTCGAAGGTGCCGCCGGGCCGCCAGGCGGAGAGCAGGGCGACGGGCACGGCCAGGGCGAGCGCCACCAGCTGGGCGGCGAGGAAGAGTTCGAGGGTGACGGGGATGCGGTCGGCGAGTTCGGTGGTGACGGCGGCTCCGGTGGACAGCGAGTGGCCGAGGTCGCCGTGCAGGGCGTCGGCGATCCACTGCCAGGTGGCGGCGAACAGATTGCGGTCCAGGCCGAGCCCGGCCTCGTAGGCGGAGATCTGCTCGGGGGTGGCGGTGGGGCCGAGGGCGGCGGCGGCGGGGGAGCCCGGCATCAGGTGGGGCAGGTACAGGGCGGCGACGGTGACCAGCAGCAGTACGGCCGCGGCGCGGCCGAGCCGCCCGCCGTGGCGCAGCGCGGTGCGGGTGCGGGGGGTCACCGCTTCACCCACAGGGGGGCGGGGGAGACGTTGAGGACGGTGCGCTTGGACAGGTCGGGCAGTCCGCCGACCTTGGCGCCGGCGAGGAAGCCGACGGTGTTCTCGGTGAGGAAGGCCATCGGCACCTCGCCGACGACCCGCCGGGCGGCCTGCTGGTAGGCGGCCGCACGCTTGGCGGGGTCGGTCGAGGCGCGGCCCTCGGCGATCGCCTTCGAGGTCTCCGGGTCGGACCAACTCATGAAGTTGTAGGGCGAGTTGGACAGGTAGAGATTGGTGAGCGCGGTGTCGGTGTCGCCGAACATGCTGGTGGGGAAGTCGATCACCTGGAACTTGCGCTGGAGCATCGCGGTGCCCAGGCCCGCGGCGTCGAGAGGCTTGATGGTCACCTTGATCCCGGCCTCACCGAGCATCTGCTGGATCACGGTGGCGCGCTGCTGGCCCTCGGGGCGGCTGTCGACGAGGTAGTCGAAGGCGAGGTCGGGGTGGCCGGACTCGGCGAGCAGGTCCCGGGCCTTGGCCGGGTCGTGGGCCGGGTACCCGGCGGCGGTGCGGTACGGGGAGCGGGAGCCGATCGGGCCGTCCGAGACCTTGCCCTGGTCGAGGGAGACGACCTTCTCCAGGGCCTCGCGGTCGATCGCGTACTGCACGGCCCGGCGGACCCGCACGTCGTCGAAGGGCGTCGACGCGGTGTTGAAGACCATGGTGGTGGTGCCGCCGGGCCCGGTGGCGCTGCGCAGCCCGTCGGCGGCGGCCTGCTTGAGCTGGCCGGGCGTCTCGGTCCAGATCAGGTCGGTGTCGCCGGAGCGCAGCGACTGGTAGCGGCTGTCGGTGTCGGTGAGCACCCGGTAGACGAGCTTGTCGGCGTGGCCCTTGGCGCCCCAGTACGCGGGGTTGCGGGTGAGGGTGACGGAGACTCCGGGTTGCACGCTCTCCACGGTGTACGGGCCGGAGCCGACGGCGGGGGAGTCGCCGGACGGGGCCTCGGAGACGTAGCCGAGGGAGCGGGTGAATATGTTCGGGAAGGCGGCGTCGGGCGCCTTGAGGGTGAAGGTGAGGGTGGTCGGGCCGGAGACGGTGGTGGCGCCGATGGTGGCTGCGTCGATGGCGCAGGCGCACTTGCTCTCCGGCTTGGCGAGCCGGGTGACGTGGTCGGCGACGGCCTGGGCGTCCAGCGGCTTGCCGTCGCCGAACTTCACGCCCTCGTGCAGGTCGAGGGTCCAGACCGTGGCGTCCGCGTTGGGGGTGAAGGACTTGGCGAGGTAGGGCTGGACGGCGCCGTTGTCGCCGTTGACCATCAGCGGGTCGTACAGGGCGTTGGCGAGGACCATCATCGGCATCGAGGTCAGGGTGCCGTCGGCCGGGTCGAGCTTGGCGAACGGCCGGTCCAGGCCGATCTTGAGCGTGCCGCCGTCCACGGCAGGCCCGTCGTTCGCCGCGCCGGTGTTCCCGGCGCCGGAGCCGGAGACCGTGTCGTCGGAGGCGGAGCAGGCGGTGAGGGTGAGCGCGGCCGTGCAGGCCGCCGCTACCAGGAGGTGGGTGTGCCGCTTCATGGTTCCTCGGTTCGGGGGAGTGGGGGCGGCCTGGGGGAGTGCGACCGCCGACGCTTCACACCATTCCGGAAGTGGCAGTACTGCCAAAAGGCAGTTGTGCAAATTTCAGATGACGGAACCCGGAAGAGTCGGCGCTCGCCTTGAGCGAGCACGGTCGGACGTGATTCGGTACTGACAGCCGCCCCCTCGGCGGCCCCATCCACACTCAACTCACCGAGAGGAAACGGAAGAACCATGCAGGGGACGGACACCGCGGCGGAGCAGGGCATGCGCGACCGCAAGAAGGCGCGCACCCGCGACACCATCCGCACCGCGGCGCTCGACCTCTTCGAGGAGCAGGGGTTCGAGCGCACCACCGTGGACCAGATCTGCCGCCGCGCCGACATCGCCCACCGCACGTTCTTCCGCTACTACCCGGCCAAGGAGGCTCTGCTGTTCGGCTGGGACTTCGGCCAGGCCATCCTCGACGCCTTCGCCGCCGCCCCCGCCGAACTCCCGCTCTGGGCCGCGCTCGACCACGCGCTGACCGCCACCGGCGGCCGGCTGGAAGAGCCCGTCGAGCACACCGAGCGCCGCCGCCGGCTGCGCCGGAGCCTGATCGAGGTGCAGGGTTCCGTGCACAACTACGCCGTGGTCGTGATCGACAGCTTCACCGAACGCACCGTCACCATCGCGGCCGAGCGGCTCGGCGTGGACCCGGCCACCGACCTGCGTCCGACCGCGCTCGGCGCGCAGTTCGGCGGCATGGTGCGCCACCACGTCCTGATCGCGTCCGAGACCGGCACGGTGGCCGACTGGCACAAGGCCTACCGGGACGTGCTCGACACCATCGGCTGACCCGAGCCGACACCCCTACACCCCGTCACCCCTACACCCCGTCACCACTGGGCGATGCCGTCGGCCGTCCGGACGGCACCGCGCGCCCTTTCGCCGCCGGCCCTGCCCTTTCTCTCCCCCCCTCGTGCGGCCCGCCGCGCACCTTCACCACCTGCTTCGCACTTCCTGAAAGGCCCCCCGCATGTCCCTGGTCAACTTCCGCGACCCCGCAGCGCTCGCCGACCCCGCGAGCCGGTGGATCCGCCCCGGCACCCTGTTCCGCTCCGCCCAGCCCTTCCCCGCCGCCGACGAGGCCGTCGTCGCCCAGCTGCGCGAGCACGGCATCACCACCATCGTCGACCTCCGGGGCGAGTCCGAGAGCCGCCCCGAGGACTGGGCCGCCGCCGAGGCCGCCGGCATCGCCGTCGTCCTCGCCCGGATCGAGCCGACCAACGACGAACTGGCGCAGGCCATGCGGGCCATGACCACCGCCGAGGACCTCGGCGCCTTCTACCTGCTGATGGCCGAGTCCGCGCCGCAGGGGCTGGCCGCCGCCGCCGAGGCCACCGTCCGCCCGGGCGGCGTGCTGGTGCACTGCGCGGCCGGCAAGGACCGCACCGGGCTGCTCACCGCGCTGCTGCTGGAGCTGCTCGGGGTGCCCGCCGAGGAGATCGTCGCCGACTACGCCCGCACCAACGAGGCGATCGAGCAGATCTGGGCCGGCCTCGCCGACCGCAACCGCGCCGCCCTCAACGAGGTCGAGGCCGGCCGGCTGGTCGTCCCCGCCCCGCTGCTGGAGGCGCCCGCCGGGGCGATGAGCACCTTCCTCGACCTGGTCCGCGCCAAGCACGGCGGCGCCGAGGGCTTCCTGACCGCCTGCGGGGTCACCGCCGAGACCCTGGACGGCTTCCGCGCCAAGGCCGCCGCCCGCGCCGCCGCCAGCACCGAGGCCGGTACCGCCGCCAGCACCGAGGCCCGTACCGCCGCGTCGAACACCGCCGAGGTGACGGCATGCTGACCCTGCTGCGGCACACCGACGGCACGCCCTTCCGCGACCTCAACCACAACGGCACCATGGAGCCCTACGAGGACCCGCGGCTGCCCGTCGAGGAGCGGGTCGAGGACCTCCTCACCCGGATGACCTTGCAGGAGAAGGCCGCGCTGATGCTGCACGGCCGGATGCTCCCCGGCGACCAGGGCCCGTTCCCCTCCGGCGCCCGCCTGATCACCGAGCGCGGCCTCACCCACTTCGCCATGATGGCCGTCCCCGACCCGCGCGCGATGGCCGAGTGGAACAACCACGTCCAGGACCTCGCCGCGGCCGGGCGGCTGGGCATCCCCGTCACCCTCTCCTCCGACCCCCGGCACGGCTTCACCGCCAACCCGGCCACCGCCCACACCGGTGGCGGCTTCAGCACCGGCCCCGAGCCGATCGGACTCGCCGCCACCGACGACCCCGACCTGGTGCGGCGCTACGCCGACCTGATCCGCCGCGAGCTGTGCGCCGTCGGCATCCGGGTCGCCATCCACCCGATGGCCGACCTCGCCACCGAGCCCCGCTGGGCCCGGATCAGCGGCACCTTCGGGGAGGACCCGGAGCGCGCCTCGCGGATGATCACCGCCTACATCGAGGGTCTCCAGGGCGGGCCGATCGGCCCGGACAGCGTCGCCTGCATGACCAAGCACTTCCCCGGCGGCGGCCCGCAGGCCGCCGGCGAGGACTCCCACTTCGCCGCCGGCCGCCGACTGGTCTACCCCGGCGGCGAGTTCGAGACCCACCTGCGCCCCTTCGAGGCCGCCTTCGCCGCGGGCACCGCGCAGATCATGCCCGCCTACGCGATCCCCTCCGGCAGCGGCCTCGCCGAGGTCGGCGCCAACTTCAACCGGGACGTCATCACCGGCCTGCTGCGCGGGCGCTACGGCTTCGACGGCGTGGTCTGCACCGACTTCAACGCCATCACCGGCATGGACGTCCCCGGAGTGGTCACGCTGCCCCCGCGGCACTGGGGCGTCGAGGAGCTGTCCGTCGCCGAGCAGGTCGTGCTCACCCTGGACGCGGGCGCCGACCAGCTCGGCGGCGAGACGGACCCGGAGCTGATCCTGGCCGCCGTCCGTTCCGGCGCCGTCACCGAGGCCCGGCTCGACGAGTCGGTCCGCCGCATCCTGCGCGACAAGTTCCGCCTCGGCCTCTTCGCCGACCCGTACGTCGACCCGGAGGCCGCCGCCGACCTGGTCGGCGCCCCGGAGGGCCGGGCGCTCGGCCGCGAGGTCCAGCGCCGCTCGGTGGTCCACCTGGCCGGCGAGCCGCGCCCCGCCACCCGGCTGTACGTCGAGGGCATCGACCCCGCCGTCGCCGCCGGGTACGGCACCCTCGTCGAGGAGCCGGAGCGGGCCGAGCTGGCCGTGATCCGCCTCGCCACCCCGTACGAGCGGCGCGAAGGGCTGCTGGAGCAGCACTTCCACAGCGGCTCGCTGGAGTTCGAGTCGGCCGAGGTCGACCGCCTCACCGCGCTGGCCGCCACCGTGCCCACGGTGTTCGCCGCCCAGCTGGAGCGGCCCGCCGTGCTCACCCCGCTCGCCCCGCACGCGGCGCTGCTGATCGGCGAGTTCGGCGCCGCGGACGAGGTCGTGCTGGACGCCGCGCTCGGCCGGGCCCCGATGACCGCGACGCTCCCGTTCGACCTCCCCCGCTCGGACGCCGCCGTCGCCGCCTCCCACGAGGACGTGCCCTTCGACACCCGCGCCCCGCTCTTCCGGCACGGGCATCGGGCCACCGGGGAGAACCGGGCCGCCGGGAAGGGCTGAGGCACCCGGGGCCGGGGCCTGCCACGGACCAGCGGACCGGTGGCAGGCCCCGGCGCGGGTGGAGCCGAGCCGCTGATCAGACCGGATGAATTACCGGCGCTCTCGCACCTCCACCGGTGTGTGCGGCCGACCGATCGGGTACCGGTGCAATTCGTCCGCCTCCCCCATCCGGCCCGCGCGGCCCAGACCTGGAGGTCCGCATGTCCACCGACTCCAGCGCACGGAACTGCCCGTTCGACTTCGCCGAGACCCTAGAGTTCGACCCGACGCTCCGGCAGCTCATGAACGACGCACCGGTCAGCCGCATCCGCCTCCCCTACGGCGAGGGGGAGGCCTGGCTCGTCACGGGGTACGACGACGTGCGCACGGTCACCACCGACCGGCGGTTCAGCCGCCACGCCATCGTCGGCCGGGACTTCCCGCGCATGACCCCCGAGCCGATCGTCCAGGCCGAGGCGATCAACGTCATGGACCCTCCCGCCAGCGCCCGCCTGCGCAGCCTGGTGTCCAAGGGCTTCACCCCCGACCACATCGAGCGGATGAGGGACCGCACCCAGCACGTGGTGAACGGGCTGCTGGACCGCATGCGGGACCAGGGCCCCCCGGCCGACCTCATGGAGCACCTGGCCCACCCGCTCCCGCTGATCACGATCTGCGAGGTCCTGGAGATCCCCGAGGCCGACAGCGCCCGGCTGCGCGCCAACGCCCGGACGATGATGGACGTGAGCCTGGCCAACAAGCCGAACGCGGTACGGGCCAAGGCCGACCTGCGGGCGTACTTCGCCGAGCTGACCGCCGAACGGCGCAGGAACCCCGGCGACGACCTGATCAGCGTGCTGGCCACGGCCCGCGACGGCGACGAGGTCCTCGACGAGAAGGAACTCACCGTGATGGCCATGGTCCTGCTGATCACGGGCCAGGACACCACGACGTACGAGCTCGGCAACCTCTCGTACACCATCCTCAGCCGCCCCGACGTGCTCGCCGCACTGCGCGAGCGGCCCGAGACGCTCTCCCGGACGCTCCAGGAGCTGCTGCGCTTCATCCCCTTCCGCAAGGGCGTCGGCATCCCCCGGGTGGCCCTTGAGGACGTGGAGCTGAGCGGGGTGACGATCCCGGCGGGGGACATCGTGCACGTCTCCTACCTGACGGCCAACCGGGACGGCCGCCGGTTCGACCGGCCCGACGAGCTGGACCTGGAGCGGACCAGCCCCTCCCACATGACCTTCGGCTGGGGCGCGCACCACTGCCTCGGCGCGCCGCTGGCCATCACCGAACTCGAAGTCGCCCTCGGGACCCTGCTGGAGCGCTTCCCCAGGATCGCGCTGGCGAAGCCGGCCGCGGAGCTGGCGTGGAACACCACGTCCATCTGGCGCTATCCGCTGGCGCTGCCGGTCACCTGGTGACGGTGCCCCCACGCTCCGGCGCCCGCCCGCCGCCACCCGCCGCCGGCAACACCGCGCACGTCGGCCCGCACACCCCGGGGTGTGCGGGCCGACATGCGGGACGGGCCCGCCTTCCGTAAATTGGGCTAGGTGGCCTGAACCAACTTGCGACCAGCACGACCGCCCGTACCGCGATCATCCGATCCTCGCCCGGTCGGCTCGTCGGCCACTGAGTTGGGTCCCGCCCGGTGCGTCCCGCCGCCCGCGCCCTCCGCGCGTCCGGCTCGCAGCGGCTGCCGTCGAGTGGTGAAATCCCGCCCCGCCAGGGTCGCACCGGGAACACCGCTCGTCTGGAGGAAGTGCCGTGGCAGTTCTGTGCAAACCGGCGATAGACGTACCCGAGCACGTCATCACCAACGAGGAGACCATCGAGCTGGCGCGCAGGCTCCACCCCGACCACCCACAGCTCGAACTGGCGCTGCGTCTCATCAAGAACACCGGAGTGCGCAAGCGGCACCTGATCCAACCCATCGAGGTGGTGCTGAAGCACCCGGGGTGGGACGAACGGAGCGCCGTCTTCGCGACGGAGTCGAAGGCCCGCGTCCCGGCGGTGGTGCTCAGGGCCCTCGAACAGGCCCAAGTGGAGCCGTCCCAGATCGACTTGATCGTCTATGTGTCGTGCACCGGTTTTATGATGCCGTCGCTCACGGCGTGGCTGATCAACAGGCTGGGCTTCCGGCCGGAGACCCGGCAGCTGCCGATCGCCCAACTGGGGTGTGCGGCCGGCGGCGCGGCGGTGAACCGGGCCCATGACTTCTGTTCGGCCTACCCGGGCGCCAACGTGCTGATCGTGGCCTGCGAGTTCTGCTCGCTGTGCTACCAGCCCACGGACCTGGGCGTGGGCTCGCTGCTGTCCAACGGCCTGTTCGGCGACGGGATCGCCGCCGCCGTGGTCCGGGGCGAGGGCGGGACCGGAATGCGGCTGGAACGCAACGGCTCGTACCTCATCCCGGACACCGAGGAGTGGATCTCCTACGCGGTCCGCCCCACCGGATTCCACTTCCAGCTGGACAAGAGGGTGCCGGGGACGATGGAGCCGCTCAGCCCGGCCCTGCGCGCGGTGGCGGAGCAGCACCAGTGGGACGTGGGCACGCTGGACTTCTACATCGTCCACGCCGGTGGCCCACGGATCCTGGACGACCTCAGCCGCTTCCTGGAGGTGCCGCCCGAGGCGTTCCGCTTCAGCCGGGCCACCCTCACCCAGTACGGCAACATCGCCAGTGCGGTCGTGCTCGACGCCCTGGCCCGGATGTTCGACGAGAAGTCGGCCCTCGACGGCCACCAGGGGCTGCTGGCCGGGTTCGGCCCGGGGATCACCGCCGAGATGTCCCTGGGCACCTGGGCGTCGCCCGAATCCTGAACGGCGGCCGGGGCCGGTCGGCCCGACGCCAGTGCCGGCCGGCCGCTCCGGTGCCCACCAGGTGCCCGGCCCCCGCGTCAGTCGTTCCGGGCCCGACGCCAGTGCCGACCGGGGCCCGGGCAGGTGCGGTCGCGCTGCGGAGCGCGCGAAGCTCGCCGATACTGAGCCGACGGGCAGTGACGGAACGTCGCGTCGGCGCTACGGTCCGACACGCCCGGCCCGCGCCGTCGTGCGCGCGGCGGCCACCGAGCAGGGCCGCCGGAAACCACGACCGGCGACCACTGGCCCGGCGGCGCACCGACCGTCCGGCCCTGGACGGAAAGACCGGGAATGCTGAACCGACGAGACCTTTTGAAAGCCGCCGCGATAGGCGGTCCGGCGGTCCTCTTCCCCTGGGACCGCGCACCGGGCGGGGCCCGGGTCTCGTCCCTGGCGTTGTCGGCCGCGCAGGCCGCCCCGGCCCCGCAAGCCGCGCCGCCCAGGTCGGAGGCCAAGCGGTCGGCCGCCCGGATCACCCCCTTCGAGCACGCCATGCCGGTACCCCCCGTGCTGAGCCCGGTGTCGCGGACGGACTCCTCGGACCTGTACCGGCTACGGATGGCCGACACCCAGGCGGAGATCGTCAAGGGGCTGCTGACCACCGTCCGGACCTTCGGCGGCTGCTTCCCCGGCCCGACCATCCGGGCGGTCAGAGGGCGGGAGGTGGTGGTCCAGCAGACCAACGACCTGCGCGTGCACACCTCCGTCCACCTGCACGGCGGCCATGTGCACTCGCGCTACGACGGCCTGCCGATGGACCTCGTCAAGCCCGGCGAGACCCGCGAGTACCGCTACCCCAACGAGCAGGTGGCCGCCTCGCTCTGGTACCACGACCACGCGCACGAGCTGGAGGCCGAGAACGTCTACCGCGGCCTGGCCGGCGCCTACCTGCTCAGCGACCCGCACGAGAGCGGCCTGCCGCTGCCGAACGGCGAGTTCGACATCCCGCTGCTGATCCGGGACGCCCGGATCGAGACCGACGGCAGGCTGGTCTACACCGACCCGTACGCGTGCCCGCACATGCTGGTCAACGGCAAGGAGCGGCCCTACTTCCAGGTGGCCGCGCGCAAGTACCGGCTGCGGGTCTTCAACGTCTCGCCCAACCGCCATGTGTCGCTGCGTCTCGCCGACGGCCAGCCGTTCACCCAGATCGCCTCGGACGGCGGACTGCTCGCCGCGCCGGTGACGGTGCACGAGCTGACCCTGACCGGCGCGGAGCGCGCCGAGATCGTGGTCGACTTCGCCCGCTACCCGGTCGGCGGATCGGTGGTGCTGGAGAACACGGCCGCGCTGGAGAGCGAGCGGACCGAGGTGCTGCGCTTCGACATCACCCGGACGGCCGAGGACCGGAGCCGGATCCCGGACGTCCTGGCCACCCTGCCGCCGATCCCGAAGGCGACGGTGCACCGGGAGTTCGCGCTGACGACCTTCCCGGACGCCAGGATCAACGGGCGCAAGTACGACCCGAAGCGCACCGACGTGCGGACCACCGTCGGCAGCAGCGAGATCTGGACGATCCGCAACCACCTCACCCGCCAGCCGGCCGGGGTCTTCCACGCCCCCCACTCCTTCCACACCCACCTGGTGCAGTTCCGCGTGCTGGACCGTGACGGGGTGCCGGTCGGACCGGCCGAGGCCGGGCTGAAGGACACCGTCACGGTCCACCCGGGGGAGAGCGTCCGGATCGCCATGACCTGGGGCCAGTACCCGGGCGAGTACGTCTACCACTGCCACCACATGGTGCACTCCTCGCACGGCCAGATGGGCCGGATCGACGTGCTGCCCGCGGGATCGAAGGACTCCGGGCGGGAGTCGGAGGACGCCTTGGCCGACTCGTCCCGGTCCACCGGAGCGTCGGCGGCCGGAGCATCGGCGGCGGGAGCCGGTCGACGGCGGTGGCGACGGCGCCACGGGCACCACCACGTGGGCCGCCGCCGTCGGCACCGGGGGCTGCGGTGAGTCCGGAACCGAACGGCAGGCCGGTCCGGGCGAGGGGTTGAGCCTGGCCGCGTGCCGATGCTGAACCGGCGGCGTCCCAGAAGTCTGGGATACCGCCGGTCGGCGCCGCCGTCCAGGATCAGTACGGACGATCCCGCCGGCGCGCCCGCGCTGTGTAGGCGGGCGGAGCCAGCTCTGGAGCCGTCCATGACCATCTTGTTCGAGTCCGGCGTCCCCCAGCGGGAACCTGCGGACCACCGGGCCTTCACGGGCGAACTGTTCGGGCGAGCACGTGAGACGGCCGAGCTGCTGCGGCTGCTCGCCGACCCCGCCGTACCCGGCGTGCTGCTGCACGGCCTACCGGGCAGCGGCAAGACCCGGCTGGCGTTCGCGGTCGCCGAGCAGTACCGGGCGGCGGGCGGGGCGGCCGGAACTCCGGGACCAGCCGAGCTGCTGATGGCTGATCAGGTCGAGCCGGACGACTACCCGGCGCTGCTGGCCCGCTGTGCGCCGCGTGGGGCGAAGCTGCTCGCCACCGGTCGGCTGTCACCCGCCGGCGCCGGCGTGGCGTACCGGGTGGACCCACTGGCCGTTCCGGTGGACTGGTCACCGACCGACCTGGATGCCTTCTGCCGTACCCCCGCGGTAAAGGCCTTCACGGCTGCCCGGCGGGCCTGGAGCCCGGGCTTCACGGTGACCTCCCGGAACCAGCAGACCGTGGGCCGGATCTGCGTGGAACTCCGGGGCCTGCCGGGTGCGTTGGTGCTCGCGGCCCGGGTGGCGGCGCTGGAGGGTGTCGGCACCGTGCTGGCCGCACTCGGCGGGGCGGGGGGAGGCCGCCTGGTGGCCGCCTATGCCGAGCCGCCCGTTCCGCCGGCGGACCGGGCGCCGGGACGGTCGCCGGACCGGTTGCCGGGACGGGAGGTAAAACGGGAGGCAGGGCGACCACCAGGACGGTGCGGCGCGCTCGGCGCCGACGCGGCGCGGCTGATGTCCTGCACACCCCTGTTCGCCGGCGGGTTCGGGCCCGAGGCGCTCCGGGCGGTGTCCGGGATCGCGCCGAGCGCCTTCCCGGCGGCGCTGGAGGCCCTGCTCGATCGGCAGTCGCTGACGCTGGAGGACCGGCCGTCCGGCCGATTGGACGGTGCGGCCGAGACGCGACTGTACGTGCCGTTCGGCGACCTTCCCGAGGTTCGGCCCGCCGGCGGCCCGCTCGTCGTCCTCGCGCTCCGCCATGCGCGCTACTACGCCCGGCTCGCAGCCGGAGCCGCCCGGCGGCTGGCCGCCGGCGACCAGCCGACGGCCCTGCTCGCCCTGCGCGTCGAGGAGGCCAACCTCCGGCTGGCGGTCGGCACACTGACCCGGCACGGGTTCACCGCCGAGGCCCTCGACCTGATGGAGCAGTTGCTCGCCCACGCCCGACTCGTCGGCCTCGGCCCGGACTGGGCCGACCGGCCCGCCGTGCCGCTCGGCGTCACCAGTCCCACCGATCCCGCCGATCCCACCGGCATCACCGGCATCACCGGCGGGCGAGCGCGGGTCCGGCTCGCGCTGATCCGCGCCGAGGCCCGACTGCTCGACGGCGACCACGAGTTGGCGAGTGCCCTGCTGGATGAGGCCGGGGCGGCCTCATCCGTGCCCGACCGATCCCGGACCACGCCCGATGAACCCTCCACGGCGGCCCGACTCCTGCGGCTGCGGGGCCTGACCGGATGCGACCGGGACCCCGACCGAGCGCTCGCCGCCCTCACCGGGGCAGCAGCGCTCCTCCGTGCGGCCGACGACGAACCGGCGGCCCTGCGCGTCGAGTTGGAGGCCGCCCTGGTCGAGCTTCGGGTCGGCCGGACCGGGCGCGGCGCCGCACTGGCGGGCCGGGTGCTGACCGCGGCCCGGCGCCGTGGGGACGTGCTGCTGGTCGGCACGGCCCTGCTGCACCTGGGCCTGATCGCCGCCGCCGGCGGCGATCCGTCCGCGTCCCGCGCCCACTACGTCGAGGGGCTGGCCCACCTGCGCCCGCTCGGCGCGGTCGCCACGCTCGGCGCGCTGGTCGGCCTGGTCGCGAGTCCGCTGCGCCCCGCACCGGCGCGGGCGACCGACGCCGCCCGGCTGCTGGGCAGCTTCCATCCGGGGCGAGCCGGCATTCCCGGCGACCCCGCAGATCCCGACCTGGCCACCGCGCGGCTGCTGCCCGGCATCCGCCGCCGGCTCGCCGAGGACGAGTTCGCCCACGCGCTGGCAACCGGCGCGGCCACCGCGCTCCTGGACCTGCTCTGCTCCTTCTCCCTCGCCCTCCCCCTCGCCGAGCCGGACTCCGCCGAGGCGCCGCCGGGGCGGCAACTGACCAGCCGCCAACTGGAGGTATCGCTCCTGGTGGCCGACGGACTGAGCAACCATCAGATCGCGCGCCGCCTGGGCATCTCGGAGTGGACGGTGGTCAACCACCTCCGCGAGACGATGCGGCGGTTGCAGTGCTCCTCGCGGGTCGGCGTCGCCGGCTGGGTGCACCGCTCCGGCCGCCGGCCGGGCCCCGCCCGCAGCGTGCCGCGGGGCCCGGACGACGTGACGCTCGACGAGTCCGTCAGCCGATGATGGTGATCGTGACGAGCGAGAGGACGACGAGCGAGACGGTCGGGGTGACCTCCAGCTCCGCCGGGACGCCGGCGACGCCGGTGCTGGCGAGCTCCGCGATCGCGGCGTTCGGCGTGGTGTAGGCGGCGTAGCCGCCCATCAGGTCAGCAGTACTCATGTCGAACTCCCTTGAGATGGAGGGGAAATCAGGTCTGCGAGCGGATCACAGCTGGGTGGCGATGGAGACCACCACCAGGGAGATCGCCTCGGTCCACGGGGTGACCGTGAGGACCGGGGTGAACTCCAACTCGGCCGTGATGCCGGTGCTGGCGAGCTCCTCGATCGCCGCGTTCGGGGTGGTGTAGGCGGCGTAGCCGCCCATCAGGTCAGCAGAGCTCATGGTCATCCTCTCGACTCGTCGGATTCGGGCCCGGATCGGGCCCGGATTCGGCTTCGGATTTCGGTCGAGGAGCGGGTTCCTCGACCGCCCCCAGCAGATCAGGCGTTCGATGCCAGTGCCCAGTAGCAGGAAAGTGGGGCATCCTGCCCCCTTGCCCGCTCGGGCATGACAGGATCCTGCCTGTGGTGACCGCCGGCCGGGATCCCTAGCGTGGCCGCCATGGCAGCGACAGTCTCGACTCCACCGGCAACGCCGGCAGCCGACCGGGCCGGCCCCGGCCGCACCCCGGGCCTCTTCGAATACGCGCCCGAAGTGCCGGTGGCACTGGCCGCGTTGGGCTTCGCCCCGCTGGACCCGGACAGCCTGGTGAGCCATCTCGGTCGCAACGACTCGTGGGCGGGACGCACCACGGACGGCACCGGCGTCTTCATCAAACGGCTCGACGGCCAGGCCCCCGACGGAACCGACCGCTATGACCGCTCCTGCGCCTTCGAGTCGGCCCGGACCGGGGCCGGCGCACTCTCCTGGGAGTCGCCGGCGCTGCTCGGCGGCGATCGGAAGCGGTTGGTGCTGGTCTTCGACCTGCTGGTGGATGCCGTCACCGGGAACACCCTCGCCGACGAGGACGGATTCGACACCGGACTCGCCCGGCGGGCCGGCCGGGCGCTCGCCGAGCTGCACGGCTTCCCGACGGCCGACGTCCGGCCCAAGCCCCGCCCCGGCACGCGCACCGGCCACCGGCTGGCCGCGCTGACCGTGGCCGAGTACACCGCGAGCAGCGGCGCCGAACTGGCCCTCTGGGGCCTGCTCCAGCAGGACCGCCGACTGCACGGCGCCCTGCGCGCGTTGGACGCCCGCTCGGCCGCCGCCGACCACCTCCCGGTCCACGGCGACCTGCGGCTGGACCAGTTCCTGCTCTGCGACGGCACGCTCCAGCTGACCGACTGGGAGGAGTTCCAGCTAGCCGACCCGGCGATCGACCTCGGCGGCTTCGTCGGGCAGTGGCTGTACCGCGCGGCGAGTCGGATGTTCACCGGCGTCGACACCGACGAGGTCGATGCGGAGGTCGACGCCACCGATCCCGATCCCGACCCCGACCTCACTGACGCTGACGCCGACGGCGGCCGAGCCGCCGACGCCCACGGCACCCTCATGCGCAGCGGAGAGCGCGAACTGGCCGCCGTCCTCCCGGTGATCGGCGCCTTCTGGCAGGGCTACCGGCAGCACGCCGACCGGCTCGATCCCGAACTCGCCGAGCGGGTGGTCGGGTACGCCGGCTGGCACCTCTTCGACCGCACCATGGCCACCGCGAGCGTCCGGCCCACCCTGAGCGCGGTTCAGCGCGGCATCGCCGGTGTGGGACGCGGGGCACTGCTCGCCCCGGACCGGTTCATCGAGGCGATCGGGCTGGTGGCGTCATGACGTACGTGTCCGAGCAGCTCGCGGCCGCACTCACCGGCATCGATCTCACCGAGTACCCGCAGGCCGTCACGGTGGACGGCCACCGCATCAGCGCCGACTCGCCGCGCGGCCTGCGGATCGCCCTGGGCACGGCGCTCTACGAGCAGTGGCACGCCGGCCTCGACCGGTCGCGCCTCGACCGATCCAGCACCGCCACCCGACTGCCCCGCCGTGACGTGGAGTTCGAGCGGCAGCTGATCTCGGCGACACCGCACGCGGACACGCTCGCCCCCGCCCGCCTGCGCGCCGCCGTCCCGACCGGGGCCGAGGCCGCAGCCGGAGCCGGGGCCGGAGCTGAGTCCGGGACCGGAACCGGGGGCGCCGCCACGGAGTTCACGGTCGAGCTGGGCGGCGTGACGGTCCGCGTCCCGGCCGCCGCCGTCCGGAGCGACGACCCGCGACCGGCGGACACGTCCGTGACCGTCGAGCTGCCTGCCGTCCGTCCCGCGCTGTCGCCCGGCTTCCTGCTGGTGGACGGGCCGCACGGCGGGCCGCACGAGGGCGAGTCGCTGCGGCGGCTCTACCTGCACGTCGAGGACCCCACCGCCGCGCCCGCGGTCTGGGCGGCGCTGCTCCGGGAGCTGGCCGCCCGCTCGCTGCGATACCGGGCCAAGGTGCTGTCCCGGCCCTGGTCGTACCCGCGTCGCGACGCGGTCGTGCTCTACCTCCCCCGCTCCCACGCCGACGAGTTGACGGCCTTGGCGGCGGCGCTGCGCGGCCTGCCCGGCCTCGGCACGCAGACCTCGGTCTTCGCCCACCCCCTGGGGCCGGGCATCGCCACCGCCGACGAGCCCGGCGACACCAGGGCCGGGTGGCGCGGCCGGAGCTTCGGCCAGCACCGGGCGGCGGCGGTGGCCGAAGGAGTACTGCGACACGCGGCCGCCCCGGACGGCCCGGACGGCCCGGCCGGATCAGGCGGACCGGCGCTCGCCGCCTCCGTCGCCCGATCGCTGCGCGACGCGGCCACCGACCCCACCGACCCCTCGCGGAACGGCTGAGCGGCATGCGGATCTCCGTCCTCTTCCCGCACGCCCTCCGCGACCGGGCCGACCTCACCGCGCTGACGGCGCTGGCCTCGCTGGTGGACGCCGGCGCGGCCGACCGGCTCTGGCTCGGGCAGTCCCTGACGGTGGAGAGCCACCAGGCGCTGGCCTGGCTGGCCGGTACGGGGCAGCGGATCCCGGTCGGGCTCTCGGTCACGCTGACTGCTCTGCGACACCCCTTCGAGGCGGCCGCCCAGGCCCAGTCCCTGGCCGTGCTCACCGGACACCGGCCGGTGATCGGCTACGGCGCGGGCGAACCCTCGCTCGTCGGTCGCCTGTTGGGCGCCCCCTACGCCCGGCCGGCCGAGGCCGTGGCGGACTACGTCGGCGCCGTCCGCGCGCTGCTGGACGGCCGGTCGGCCGGGCCTCCCGCACCGGGCCCCGGTTCCGCCGCGCCCGGGCTCCGGCTCCCGCACGGGGAGCCCCCGCCGGCGGTCGAGCTGGGCGCGGGCGTCCTGCGACCCGCCATGGCCCGCGCGGCCGGGCGGGTCGCGGACGTCGCGATCACCTGGATGACCCCGCCCCGGTACGTGGCCGAGGTCCTCGTCCCCGCCCTGGCCGAAGGCGCAGCGACGACGGGCCGGGTGGCGGCCCCGCCGAGAGTGGTGACCGTGGTGCACGCCGCCGTCGCCCGGCCGGGCCGCCACCCGATGGTGCTGGCCCAGCACGGGGCCGGCCGGCACCTGGGCGCGCCGCACTACGCCGACATGCTCCGCCGCGCGGGCCTGCACCTGGACACCCGCGACCCGGTGGCCGGAGCCCGCGAACTCGTCGAGTCCGGTGTCTTCCTCTACGGCACACCGGACCAGCTGGCGACCGAGCTCGCCGCCTACGGGACGGCCGGAGTCGACGAGGTGGTACTGAACCCCGCGGGCGTGGTGCTGGCCCACGGGTGGGACGCCGCGCTGGCGGACCTCACCGAACTCCTCACCTGTTCTTGAGGACGTCGGCGAGGCGTGCCGTCGTGGCGCAGCACGAGGGCGTGGGGGGCGCAGCGGACACGGTTCCGTCCGCCTTCCAGGTCGAATCCGGCCCGAACGCTCGCCATCGAAGTGCCGCGGGGCGCAGGCTGCTTCCGTGACCGCGTCGGCCCGGGCGCGGCGCGAGCGGAAGGACGAACATGACGAGCAAGCGCGGCCGTATCGCCGCTCTGCTGGGTGCCGCCGCGGTGGCCGCCGGGACCACCCTGGCCACCCCCGCAGTCGGCTTCGCCGCCACGGCCGGACCGGCCCGCGCCGGCGGGATCACCGGCCAGGCGCCCTGCCCGGACGCACCGGAGTTCACCTGCGGGACCCTCACCGTCCCGTTCGACCACAGCGGCGCCACCCCCGGCACCCTCGACCTCCAGGTGGCTATCACCGGCAACACCAAGGCCCCCAAGGGCGACCTGCTCTTCCTCACCGGCGGCCCCGGCCAGCCCGGCGTCCCGGCGATCAAGCGGATCGCGGGCAAGCTGGAACCCGTCCTCAAGGACTACCGCCTGGTGATGTACGACCAGCGCGGCACCGGCCGGGGCGCGCTCCAGTGCCCGGGCCTCCAGGAGGACATGGGCTCCTCCGACCTCGCCGCGCCGCGCAAGCAGTCGATCACCGACTGCGCCGCCGCCCTCGGCCCCGACGCCCGCCACTACAGCACCGCGGACACCGTCGCCGACATCGACCTGCTGCGCCGCGCGCTCGGCGACCGGCGCCTCACCCTGGACGGCGTCTCGTACGGCACCATCGTCGCCGAGCGGTACGCGCTCGCCCACCCGGCGCGCGTGGCCCGGCTGGTGCTCGACTCGGTGGCGCCGCAACAGGGTTTCGACCCCCTCGACCTGGCCGCGCTGCCCGCGAGTGCCCGGGTCCTGCGGGCCGCCTGCCGGTCCACCGGCTGCACCACCGACCCGGCCGCCGACCTCGCGGCCACGGTTCGGCGGTACGGCAACGGGGCGCAGGTCCTGAGTGCGCTCACCGGCTACGAGTTCATCGACCCGGACTACGGCGGTGTCCCGGAGATCCTGCACGAGGCCGCCGCAGGGCAGCCCGCGAAGCTCCAGGACTTCTTCGACTTGGTCCACCAGCAGGTCGACGCCGCCCCGGCCGAGGAGCTCAGCCAGGGGCTGCACTCCGCCGCCCTGTGCGCCGACTCGCGCTTCCCGTGGGGCACCACCGACACACCCGTCGCGGGCCGCGCGGCGGCGCTGGAGCGCACCCGGCAGCGGTTGACGGCCGAGCAGACCTGGCCGTACGACCCGACGACCGCGACCGGGCTCGGCAGCCTCCTGGTCTGCCTCGACTGGCCGCGCGAGCGGGTGCCGCCGGCGCCGTCGGAGCACCGCAGGCTGCCGGACGTGCCGGTGCTGCTGCTCGGCGGCGACCGGGACCTGGCCACGCCGTACGAAGTGCTGTACCAGCAGGCGAAGTTGGCGCACGACCCGCAGATCGTGATCGTGCCCGGGGCGGCGCACTCGGTGCAGAACCGGGTGGCGAACCCGGCCGGACGGCAGGCGGTGTACGACTTCCTGCTGAAGTAGCGGGAGCCGTCGGCGGACCGTTCCGCGCGGGGGACGGAACGGCCCGCCGCCTCGCCCCGTCCGGCCTGCTGCGCCGGCCCGTCCGCCTCCTCCGCTGGGATGCCTCATCCCCTTCCCCGTCCTCCTCTGAGGGGATGTCAACTGCTGCGCCCGCGAACTAGCGTTGCCGGCATGACCAGAATCCGTCGTGCTGCCCTGGCCGCCGCGCTCACGCTCGTCCTGCCGCTGCCGATCATCGGGGCGGGTGCGGCGTTCGCCGCGCCTGGGCCCTCCGTCGCAGCTCCCTCCGCGGCCTCGGACAGGTACGGCGTCCACCTGGAGCTGCCCCGCCCGACGGGCCCGCACGCGATCGGACGCAGCACCCTGCACCTCGTCGACCAGCACCGCCGGGATCCCTGGGTGCCGGCCGGGGGTGCCCGGGAACTGATGGTGTCGACGTACTACCCGGCCCGGCCCGGGACCGGCGGACCGGCCCCCTACATGACCACCGAGGAGGCCCGTCTGCTGCTGCAGCAGACGGCTCCGGGCGGCGCCGTCCCGGCCGAGACACTCGGCGGCACCCGCACCTACGCGCACGCCGACGCCCGGCCGGAGCGCGGCAGGTTCCCCCTGCTGGTGCTCTCGCCCGGCCTCACGCTGCCGCGCGCCACCCTCACCGGCCTCGCCGAGGACCTGGCCAGTCGCGGGTACGTCGTCGCGCTGGTCGACCACACCTACGAGTCCACCGGTGTGACCTTCCCCGACGGACGGACCCGCACCTGCGTCGTCTGCGACCAGACGCCCACCCTCGACGGCCTGGAGGCGATAGCCCGGAGCCGGGCCGAGGATCTCTCCTTCGTCGTCGATCAGTTGACCGACCGTCATTCGCCGTGGCGGTACGCCGGCATGATCGACCCGCAACGGATCGGCATGGCCGGGCACTCCATCGGCGGTGACGCCGCCGCCGCGACCATGGCCGGTGACGACCGGGTACGAGCCGGGGTGAACATGGACGGCACCTTCTTCGCGCCGGTTCCCGCCACCGGCCTCCAGGGCCGCCCCTTCCTCATGTTCGGCACCCTGGCCAACCACAGCCCGGGCGGCGCGGACACCAGCTGGGACCGCGACTGGGCGCGCCTGGACGGCTGGAAGCGGTGGCTGACCATCGCCGGCTCCGACCACTCCAGCTTCACCGACCTGCCCGTCCTCGCCGCACAGTTGGGCGTGACCGACCCCGCCGTGCCGATCCCGGCACAGCGCGCGGAGGAGATCACCCGCGCCTACGTCGGGGCCTTCTTCGACCTGCACCTGCGCGGCATCCCGCAGCCGCTGCTCGACGGCCCGTCACCGGCCGACCCGGAGGTCGCCTTCCAGCACCCCTGATCCCGCCGTCGACCCCGCGCGGGGTCCCGGTAGGGGGCGGCTCAGGCGGACGGTGCGGTGGGTGGTGCGGGCCGACCGGCCCGCACCACCCCCGCCGGGCAGCGTTCGTCCGGCCTGTCGCCGGGCCAGCCGGCAGGGCTGTTCAGGGCCTGCGGTCGTGGAAGGTGAGGCGCAGGTCGCCCACCCAGGCGTCGGGGTTCTCCCAGGGGATGAAGTGGCCGCCGCGGTCGTGGGCGTTGACGTTGACGTGGTTGAACCAGCCGGCCTGCGGGCCGGTCTTGAACGCCCGGACGCGTTCGTCGGCGGTGTGGATACCGGGTGGGTTCTCGTACGTGACGAGAGTGAGGCCGACCGGGGCCTGGACGACCGGGGTGCGGTCGTGGGCGGGGGTCCAGGGGTAGCGGTTGGCATTGGCGTAGTAACGCATCGACGTGGCGATGGAGTTGTTCACCCAGTAGATCGTGGCGTGGGTGAGCAGGTCGTCCTTGGTGAAGACGGATTCGACGTCTCCGCCGTTGTCGCTCCAGGCGTTCCAGCGCTCCAGCAGCCAGGCGAGCAGCCCGGCGGGGGAGTCGCTCAGCCCGTGGGCCAGGGTGGCGCCGTCGAGCGTGTGCACGGCGAGGTGGGACGCCAAGCGGTGGTCCAGCTCGATGGTGCGGGCGCGGACGTCGGCGGGCTGGTCGTCGGTGAGGGGCCGGTTCCGGGCGAAGTCCCAGGCGCGGGGGCCGGTGAAGAAGTCGAGCGGCAGCCCGGAGCCGATGTGGATGCCGTACAGCTCGTCGGCGTACTTGTGGCCGAGCTGGCTGGAGACGATCCCGCCGATGTCGCAGCCCCCGGCGGCGTACTTCTCGTATCCCAGGGTCTCGGTCATCAGGGTGTGCCAGAGGTCGGAGACCTTCCAGAAGTTGACGTCGGGAAAGCCGGTGAGCGGGCCGGGGAAGCCGAAGCCGGGCAGGGACGGCACGATGACGTCGAACGCGTCGGCGGGGTCGCCGCCGTATGCGGCCGGGTCGGCGAGCGGGCCGATCACCTTCGACCAGTGCCAGAACGTCCACGGCCAGCCGTGGGTGAGGATCAACGGGATCGGGCGGGGGCCGCGGCCGGGCTTGCGCATGAAGTGCACCGGGACACCGCCGACGCTCACCCGGTAGTGCTCGTGGGCGTTGACGGCGGCCTCGGCCTTGCGCCAGTCGTAGCCGTCCCGCCAGTAGGCGACCAGCTCACGGAGGTAGCTGTCCGGGACGCCGTAGGACCAGTCCTCGTTCCCCTCGTCCAGCGGGGCACGGGTCAGTGTGAGACGGGTGCGCAGGTCGTCGAGGACCTCGTCGGGCACGTGGATCGGGGCGGGTTCCAGGGGGAAGGCGTGCGGGGCGGTCATGGCGTGGTTCCTTTCCGGGGAGGAGGAAATGGTGCCGTCGGCGTGTCGGTCGGTCGGGTGGCGGGCCGGGCCGTCCTGAGGAGTGCGGGCAGCGACGCGGCGAGTGCCTGCCGCTGGTGTGCGGGTCGAACCGGCCGGCCAGGTCGGCCAGATGGCCGATGTACTCCTTATCTAGATCTAGCGGAGAGCGCCCTCATGGTCTTCGACGTGACCGCCCCCCCGAGGACTGCGACTGCTGCTCGGTGGCTAGGGAAGGGGGCTAGGGAAGGGGACCGTTGAGGTTGAGTCGGTGGAGGGCCAGGGCGAGGTGGAGGCGTGTGCGTCCTTGCGGGGTGTCGGGGGCGAAGCCGAGGGCGGCGGTCAGCTTGGGCAGGCGCGCCTGGAATGTGGAGTGGTGCAGATGCAACGCGGCGGCTGCCTGGCGCAGGCTGCCGTGGGCTTCGAGGGCGGCCAGGGTTTCCAGCGCGCCGGTGCCGGCTCTTTCCGCCGCACGCAGCGCGCGCACATCCTCGATCAACGCGTTGTGCGGGGAGACATGCTCGGCCACGAGGGCCAGGCCGCCCAGCGCGTCGTAGTTGAGGTGGCGCGGACCGTGGGTCTCGGCTGTCAGCCGCAGCGCCGTCAGCGCTCCGTGCCATGATCGCGGCAGCCCACCGGCTTCCACGGCGGGGCCCAGCCCGGCTCTTGGCCCGTGCTCGGTCCCGATGCCGGGTCCAAGGCTCGCGGTGGGCTCGGTCGTGGTGTCGACGACGATGGCGGCGGTCACGCGTCCGAGGCGAGTGCTCCACCGGTTGATCGTTGGATCATCCGGGTTTCCCAGCAGGGCCGCGACCCTGAATCTCGCTGCGGGAAGGGCGAGTCTGCGCACGCCCTGCGCGCGGGCTGCGGGTGTGGCCTCCGGTGAGAGCAGCACTTCCACGCTGGCCGGGTCGTGTGTGGCGGCCCGGCCGCGGGTTCGGTCCAGGACGATGCCCGCCCCGGCCGCGAGGCGTTCGAGAACGATGGCGTCGGTGGGCAGCGACATGCCGGTGCGTTCGAGCCAGACCCGGCCTGCGGTCGTACCGCGTAGTGCGGTGCCGGGCCAGGAGGGAACGTCCGCGGCCGGTTCCAGCCGGTGGCCGTCGGGATGGATGCGCACCAGGACGTGACGGTCGGGATCGGCCAGCCCCGCCGTGCAGCCCGAGAGGATGGCCCCGGCCCTGACGAAGGCATCGAGGCCGGCCCGCTGCTCGACGAGGGTGTCGAAGTAGGCGATGGCGCGCACCGCGTCCCCGGCGGCGGGATCCAGTGCCGAGAGCCGTTGGAGCAGTTCTTCCACCACTGGACCATATCCGCCACATGGCGGATGACGTGAGCCATCCGGCGGTGGATCGGGCGGCGACCGGCCAGGACACTGGGGCGGCGAACCACTGAAGGAAGGACCCGAGCATGTACTCCCGACCACCGTTCGACCCCGAGTTGGCCGCAATCCTGGCCACCTATCCGCAAGAGGTGCGGGAACTCGGCTGGCTCGGGCCGGCCGATATCCCCGCTTACCGGGAAATGAACGCGACGGTGCCCGGCGGGGCCGACGCGGCCGCGCTGCGCCGGGACGGGGCCGTCGAGATCGAGGAACGCACGGTGCCCGGCCCCGCCGGGGCACCGGAGATCTCGCTGCTCATCATGCGTCCTACCCGCGGCGCGGGCTCACGCCCGTGCGTCTACCACACCCACGGTGGCGGCATGATCTCCGGCAACAAGTGGGAGCTCTCCCACGTGCTCGCCGAGTGGGTGGACGTCCTCGGCATCGTCGGAATCTCGGTGGAGTACCGGCTGGCTCCCGAGCATCCCCATCCCGCACCCGTCGAGGACTGCTATGCCGGGCTGGCGTGGGTCGCGGCCAACGCCGACGAGTTGTCCATCGACCCCGAACGGCTGATCATCTGGGGCACGAGCGCGGGCGGTGGGCTCGCAGCGGCGACGGCGCTGCTGGCTCGGGACCGCGGCGGCCCGGCCCTGGCCCACCAGATGCTGCAGGCGCCGATGCTCGACGACCGCTGTCAGACAGCGTCCAGCCAGGAACTCGACCGCGAGGGATTCTGGGACAGCCGGGCCAACCTGACGGCATGGACCTGCCTGCTCGGGCAGGCCAGGGGCGGGCCCGAGGTCTCGCCCTACGCGGCTCCGGCCCGCGCGGCAGACCTGAGCGGGCTGCCCGCCACCTACATCGACACCGGCCAGGTCGACACCTTCCGGGACGAGACCATCGACTACGCCGCGCGGCTGTCCCGGTCCGGAGTCCCGGTCGAATTGCACGTGTGGCCGGGAGCCTGGCACGCCTTCGCCACCGCCGCGCCGCAGGCGGCCGTCTCGCAACTCGCCATCGCGGCCAGGACCGCCTATCTCCAGCGCGTCCTGGACTACTGATCCGAAAACGACAGCGGGCTGACTCGTCAACAGGCGTGGCGGGGCACCGGTGCGGCGGCCGTATCGACGCCGCCATGCGGGGGAGTCGGGCAGATCCCGTCAGCAGCCGCTTGCTCCAGACGGAGCACGGGCGGTGACCCCGGTATCCGCGTGCGCCGGGTGTGCAGTGTCGGAGACGGAATCCAGCTCCGGCAACGTCAGCACCGCACCGACCGGTACGGCGGAGCCGTTGAACTTCTCCTTGACGTCCCAGCAGGGTGAAGCGGCGCGACCGCTGTTGAGCCACCTGGTCGCGCCGGGGCCACCCGGCCAGCCCCGGGGTGTCCTGCGATCAGGCGGTTGTGGCGAGGTTCTTCTCGAACGCGGCGAGGTAGTTGCGCAGGTGGTGGTCCTTGATGCCGTCGGTCTCGGGGGCGAACATGTCCTGGCGGTAGCCCTTCGCCCGGTCCTTCAACCCGGCGATGAGCGGCATGGCCTCGTGGAGCCCTCCGTCGGCGTCGAAGTAGCGAAGTGCGCTGACGTGGGTGAAGGCCGGCTCGGGCGGGAGCTGGGGGACGATGTCGTTGTTGTTGACGAAGCGGTAGCAGCGGTCCCGGAAAGCCGTGTTGTGGGCGGCGGCGAGAAGGCGTTCACAGGTGCGGGGCTGGCCGAAGGTGTAGACGCCGTCGGGGAGTTGGCGAGGCTCCTCGAAGTACCAGCAGGCGCCGGCCAGCATGGCGAGGGCGCCGCCGAGGCTGTGGCCGGTGAACCAGACGCTCTGCCCGTTGGTGCGCAGTCCCTGGATGGTGTCGCGGATCTCGGGGTAGACGGACCGCAGGGCCTGGTGGAATCCGTAGTGGACGAAGCCCTTGTTCGCCGGTCCGGGAACGGGCGGGGTGCTGACGTCGGTGAGCCAGTCGTAGATCTTCAGGACCTCGGTGCCCCGGAAACCGGTGACGATCATGCGGTCGCTGGCCATCGTGTAGGCCTGGGTGTCCTCGATCAGGAACGGCATCTGGTGCGTCGACTCGAAGTGCCGCACCTCGTCGAAGCCCCAGGCGTGGGCCTTGTCCTCGATGCCGGCCCGGTCCAGCACGGCCAGTCCGGCGGCCTGCGCCATCCAGTAGGCGTGGGGGAGGGAATAGCGGGTCGTCGAGTGGTCCAGAGCGGAGATGGCCATCGGTGTCCTCCGGGAAGCGGGCCAGCGGGTCGCCCAGCAACCTAGCGCCGCATGCGAACGGAGGGGAGCCGGAAGCGCGGAAGGCCACCCGGACGGGCGCAACCGCGGCGGGACCCGGATCCGGGCGGGCGGTGAGGGAACCGCCGCAGGACACGGGCGCCCGGCCATGGTCGAGGTTGAGGACCACGGTGAGGACTACCGCGCTCTCGCCGAGCCGATGGTGTCGAGTTCGGCGACCGCGTCGGCGGGCAGCACCAGGTCGGCCGCGGCGGTGTTCTCGCGCAGGTGGGCGATGGAGGAGGTGCCGGGGATCAGGACGGTGGTGGCCGAGCGCTGCAACAGCCAGGCCAGTGCGACCTGTTGCGGGGAGGCGTCGAGGCGGGCGGCGACATCGTTGAGCACCTGGGACTGGAGCGGGCTGAAGCCGCCCAAGGGGAAGAACGAGGCGAAGGCGATGTTCTGGTCCGCGCAGCGGTCCACGAGTGTGTCGTCCTGCCGGTTGGCCAGGTTGTAGAGGTTCTGCACGGTGACGACCGGGGCGATGGCCTGCGCCTCGGTGAGCTGGGCGTCGGAGACGCCGCTGATGCCCAGGTGGCGGATCAGCCCCTGACGGCGCAGGTCGGCCAAGGCGCCGAACCGCTCGGCGATGGGCGCGTCGGAGATGTTTTCCACCGAGTCCAGGCGCAGGTTGACGACGTCCAGGGCCTCCAGGCCGAGGTGCCGGAGGTTGTCGTGGACCTGGGCCTTGAGGTCCGCGGGTTCCTGCGAGGGGATCCAGTCGCCGGTCTCGTTGCGGCGGGCGCCGACCTTGGTGACGATGTGCAGTCCGGCCGGGTAGGGGTGCAGGGCTTCCTTGATGAGTGCGTTGACGACGAACGGCCCGTAGTAGTCGCTGGTGTCGATGTGGGTGATGCCCAGCTCGACGGCTTCGCGCAGGACCGCCAAGGCCTGGTCGCGGTCCTTGGGGGGACCGAGGACGCCGGGGCCGGCCAACTGCATGGCGCCGTAGCCCATCCGGCTGAGGGTGAGGTCGGGGGCCAGGGTGAGGGTGCCGCCGGGAGCGCTGCTGGTCATGTCGTGCCTTTCGCCGGTTTCGCTGAGGCCGGGGGCGACGAATCGGATGCTCGTGGACAGCCCGGCGTGATTCCTAACTCTGGGGGAGCGGGGGTGGGCGGGGCGGCACCCCGGTGTTCCTGGGCGTGGCAGGGACACCCGCCCGTGGCGTGATGCGGGCCGGCACCAAGCCGTGGGCCTTTCCCCCGTGCGTGGTGGTGAGTGCCGATCGCCACGGGCGCAAGCCGCGGGACCTCGACATGCGGGCCCTGGCACGCCGCCATAGCGTGAGCGTGGTGGTGGCGGCGAGACGCCAGGCACACCCGTCCGGGCCGGCGGGCCTGCCCGGCTTCCCCCCTTCCCTCCCCTTCCTCCGGCTCCCGATGAGGAGAGTTCCATGCCCGGCCATACGCTCAAGGACAAGGTCGTCGTCATCGCAGGCGCATCGAAGAACCTCGGCAGCCTCATCGCCAAGGAGTGCGCCCGGGACGGTGCCAGGATCGTTGTGCACTACAACAGCGATTCCTCCCGCGACAAAGCCGAGCAGACGGCGGCCGACGTGAAGAAGCTCGGCGGCGACGCCATCGTCCATCAGGGCGACCTGAGCGGGGTCGCCGAGGTGGAGACGCTGTTCGACACCGCGGTGCGTGCCTTCGGCAAGGTCGATTGCATGGTCAACACGGCCGGCATGGTCATCAAGAAGCCCATGACGGAGACCACGGAGGAAGAGTTCGACAGGATGTTCGCCGTCAACACCAAGGCGGCGTACTTCATGATGCGCGAGGCGGCCAAGCGTCTGGAGGACGGCGGGAAGATCGTCACGATCGTGACCTCGCTGCTGGCCGCCTACACCGGCCTGTACTCCGTCTACGCCGGTAGCAAGTCCCCCGTCGAGCACTTCACCCGCGCCCTGTCCAAGGAACTGTTCGGCCGCAACATCTCCGTCAACAACGTCGCCCCCGGCCCGATGGACACCTCGTTCTTCTACCCGGCCGAGACCGACGACTCCGTCGCCTACCACAAGTCGTCCTCCATGAACGGGGAGCTCACCAGGATCGAGGACATCGCCCCGCTCGTGAAGTTCCTGCTCACCGACGGCTGGTGGATCAACGGGCAGACCGTGTTCGCCAACGGCGGCTACACCACCCGCTGATCCGACGGCCCGCACCGGTTCGGTCACCGGCGCGGGCACGGGTACCGGCAGCCAGGGCTCCGGTCCAGGTCTGGGCCCTTGCCGACTGCCCCCGAGTGGAAGCGGCCACGCCCTTCCGGGCGTGGCCTGCATCGTTTCGTCCGGGGCCCGGGCCTGCCCTGCGGCTCAGCCTGCGGCTCAGCGCAGGCCGGTGAACAGGTCCTTCTCGGGCAGCGCCGCGCCGGTGGTGTCGAGGACCCGGACGAACGTCTCCACGCCCATCAGCTCGGTGAACCGCTCCCGGCCCATCTTCAGGAAGAAGATGTTCTCGCCCTGGCTGGCGTGCGCGAGCAGCGCGTCGTACTTCTGCCCGCCGAAGGCGGTGGCGTCCACCCAGGTGGTGATCTCCTCGTCGGGCAGCCCGATCGGGGGCAGCTCCACGGCCTCCCCGGTGGGCTCCGGATTGTCCCCGTCGCCCCCGTCGCCCCCGTCGTTCCCGTCGGCGCCGAACTCGCGCATGAGCTCGCCGAAGCGCTGCATCATCGAGTGCGGCGCCGTGGTCCAGTACACCTTGGGCGTCAGGGCGGCCTGGGTGAGGGCGGCCATGGTGATGCGGTTGGCCTGGATGTGGTCGGGGTGGCCGTAGAAGCCGTTCTCGTCGTAGGTCACGACGACGTCGGGCCGGTAGTGGAGCATCAGGTCGGCGAGCCGGGCAGCGCCGTCGGCGACGGGGGTGCTCCAGAACGATCCCGGGGCGTCGTTGGCGGGCCAGCCCATCATCCCGGAGTCGCCGTAGCCGAGCAGTTCGAGGTGGTCGACCCCGAGGACCCGGCAGCTGGCTTCGAGTTCCTGGCGGCGCAGTTCGGCGACGGCGGCGGGGTCGTGGCCCTCCTCGCCCGGCTTGGCGCCGCCGGGGCCGTCGCCGCAGGCGCCGTCGGTACAGGTGACGAGGACGGTGCGGATGCCCTCGGCGGCGTAGCGGGCGAGGACGCCGCCGGTCGAGGTGGCCTCGTCGTCGGGGTGGGCGTGCACTGCCATCAGCGTCAGGGGCCGGTCGGCCATGGGTGTCGTCCTCCGGTCGGTCGGGTGTGGTCCGCCTCCCAGTCTGCGCCAGCGCCTCGGGCGGCTCGGGCCCGGGGTGGTCGAGGCCGCCGGGCAGGTCGGCGGGGTGGCGCCGCCAGGCGGTGCGCTCGGCCTCTCGGCCGCCTCGCGGGGCTTCCGGGGTGTGGGCGGCGAGGTCAGCCGGTGGTGCAGTTGCCGGGTCGGCAGTCGCGCCAGGGGCCCCAGGCGCCGCCCGGGGCCTGCTCGGAGATCTGGGCGAACCACGAGGAGGCGTTCCACATGTGCGCGACCACGGTCAACGTCCCGTCGGCCGACTCGGTGACGGAGGAGGGGGTGGCGACCCCGGACGGCAGCGGACCGGATCCCAGGGCGGTCCAGGAGCCCCAGACACCGGGGGCGCTCTGCTCGTTGACGTACAACTGCGGGCTGCTTGAGCCCTGGTAGACCTCGAAGAAGGCCAGCGTGCCGTCCGCCCGCTGGAAGGCCACCGGCGCCCCGAAGAACCTCGGCACGCCCGCCCCGGCGGGGCCGAAGGGCTCGGGTGCCGACCACGGCCCGTCCGGGCCGGCCTGGTGCATCCGGACCAGGACCGACGACTGGTACCCGATGGTGAACACCTCCAGGGCGCCGTCGGCGTCCGCGGCGGCGGTGAGCACCTGGTTCTGGAAGTTGAGGTTCATGCCGTTGACCTGGCTCCAGGCGCCGAACGGGCCGCCGGGGGCGGACTGCGTCTGGTACCAGATGGTCTGTCCGGTGGCGTAGTCGGTCGAGAAGACCGCGAACCGTGCCTGGGTGCCGTCGGGACGGGTGACCGTGGTGGACTGCCCCTCGGTGCCCGGGGGCGTGGTGGTGTCCCGGGGCCGGTCCGCCGTCGACGACGCGGTCGCCGGTGCCTGTACCGGGGCCGGTGCCTGGGTCCGTGCCTGGGCCTGGGCCTGGGCGGATGGTGCGAGGAGGCCGACTGCGCCGATGAGTGCGGCGCAGACGGTCGCCGCCGCCGTGCGTCGCCGTGCGCTCCTGGGCATGGTTGGTCCCTGCCTTCCGATCGGTCTGCGGGGCCCGGAGCCGGGCAGTGGCGCGGGCCGTCGGCCATCCTGCCCACCAGGGCGACCGGTACGGGCGCCTACACCCGGAAATGGCCGGAACACGCGGGCGGGCCGCCGGGCCTGCGCGAGGCGGCCCGCGGCTCCTGGCGGCTCCTGGCGACGGCGCGTTGCGGCGCCGACCGGTCCGAACGACTGAACGGCTGAACGGCTGAACGGCCGTCAGGAGACCGGGACCGGGTCCCGCCAGATGTCCAGCGGAACGGCGCGGACCGCGCGTCCGTCCGCGTCGAGGATCCGGCCCATCCGCTTCACGGTGCGCAGCGACACGCGGCGCTCGGCCACCCGCAGGTCGGGGAACCTGCGGGCGAGAGCGGTTTCCAGCCGCTGGACGTCGGCGAGGGAGCGCTGCCAGACGGAGAGCAGGAGGTTGTGAGGGCCGGTGACGGACACGCACAGCCGGACCTCGGGGAGTCTGGCGAGCTGGGGTCCGACCTCGTCGAGCCGGTCCGGGGGGAGGTTGGCCCGGAAGGTCGCCAGGACCGGCCGGCCGGCGTCGCGGGCGGCGATCTCGCAGCGGAAGCGGATCGCGTCGGAGGCGGCCAGCCGGTCGAGGCGCCGGCGCAGCGTGGACGGGCTGAGCCCGGTGGCGGCGGCCAGCTCGGCTTGGCCGAGGCGGCCGTCGACGCCCAGTCTGATGAGCAACTCCCGGTCTTCTTGCCGGACTTCAGCTCGTGCGCCGGACGGCGTCCCGTAGCCCGCCGGGTGATCGTCGTGCAGTTCCACGCGCTGGGCGGGGTCCAGCGAGTCCAGTCGCCAGCGGATCCCCTCGGCGTAGAAGCCGGTCGCCAGGTGGACGCGGACGGCGTTGACCCCGGGGAGTGGGCCGAGCCGTTCGGCGGTGTACCGGGAGACCATCGCCAGGTCGGTGAAGGCCACGGTGACGACGAGGTCGCAGCCCTGGGCGAGGTGCTCGATGCTCATCACGTGCGGGTCCTCGGCCAATTCGTCGGCGATCTGCCGGAGCCGGTCGGGAGCGCAGTCGAGGTCGAGGTAGGCGACGCACCCGCGGTCCTCGGGGTGCGGCAGGCCGTAGGCGGTCACCCAGGCGATCCCGGCCTGCGAGAGCCGGTGCCAGCGGCGGGCGGCGGTGACCGGGCTGATCCCGAGCGTCTGGCCGAGCAGGGACCAGGGTGCGCGGGGCCGCAGTTGCAGCGCGTTCACCAGGGCGAGGTCCAGCTCGTCCACCGTCACCTCGGCGCCGGTCACGGCCGGCTGCCGGTGGATTCGTTCATCGAAGGGCCTCCTGGTGGCGTGATCCTGCGAAATCGCGGGAAAATCCCGCCGAGAGATCCAGAATCACGGAACAAGATCGCTCTGCACAAGTTCCCGCCACGCGCGGGATCGACGGAGGTGCCCGTGTCCCTGCACGACGACGCTCTCGCTCTGGCCCCGGACCTGGTCCGGCTGCGCCACGACCTGCACCGGTTCCCGGAGCTGGGACTGACCCTGCCGCGCACCCAGGAGCGGGTGCTGCGGGCCCTGGACGGACTGCCGCTGGAGGTGAGCCAGGGCTCCGCGCTGAGCTCGGTCACCGCGGTGCTGCGCGGCGGCCGACCGGGGCCGGCGGTGCTGCTGCGCGGCGACATGGACGGCCTGCCGGTCGCCGAGAAGGCCCCGCTGCCGTTCGCCGCCGACAACGGGGCCATGCACGCCTGCGGACACGATCTGCACACCACCATGCTCGCGGGTGCCGCACACCTGCTGGCCGCACGGCGGGAACAGCTCCACGGCGACGTGGTCTTCATGTTCCAGCCGGGCGAGGAGGGGTGGGACGGAGCCGGAGCCATGCTGGCCGAGGGCGTCCTCGACGCGGCAGGCAGGCGCCCGGTCGCCGCCTACGCCCTGCACGTGTCGTCGGCCATGCGGCACGGGGAGTTCGGCTCCCGGCGCGGGCCGATCATGGCCGCTTCCACTGCGCTGAACGTCACCGTCCACGGTGCGGGCGGCCACGGCTCGGTACCGCACCGGGCCAAGGACCCCATCCCGGCGGCCTGCGAGATGGTCACCGCCCTGCAGACCATGGTGACCCGCCGCTTCGACGTGTTCGATCCGGTGGTGGTCACCGTCGGGCTGATCCAGGCCGGTACCCAGCGCAACATCATCCCCGAGACCGCCTACTTCGAGGCGACCGTGCGCACCTTCTCCGCCGAGGCGCAGTCCAAGGCCGCCGACACCACGGTGGAGCTGGTCAGGGCCATCGCGGCCGCCCACGGCCTGCGGGCCGAGGTCGAGTACCTTCCCCAGTACCCGGTGACCGTGACCGACGGGGCCGAGACCGACTTCCTGGCGGACACCGTCCGGGAGGTCTTCGGCGAGGAGCGCTTCCAGTCGATGCCGAACCCGATGACCGGGTCGGAGGACTTCTCCCGGGTCCTGGACGCCGTGCCGGGATCGTTCGTGTGGCTCGGCGCCGCCCCGAAGGGGACCGACCCCGACGACCTGCCGGTCAACCACTCGCCCTACGCGGAGTTCGACGACGCGGTGCTCCCCGACGGGGCCGCGCTCTACGCCGAACTCGCCACCCGCCGTCTCGCGGCCTGAGCCCGGCTGAACCCGTAATACGTAATTCGTACACCGAGGAAGGGACGACCAATCACATGACCGAACCGCGCGAGGTGGTCGAGCAGCAGCTCGCCGCCTACAACAGCCACGACATCGACGCCTTCGTCGCCACCTATGCCGAGGACGTCACGATCCACCGGGCCGACGGCACCCGACTTCAGGGTCGGCAGGCTCTGCGCGACAGGTACGCCGGACAGTTCGCCAAGGGCCGCTGCCGGGCGGAGATCGTGGGGCGGCTCAGCGAAGGCGACTGGGTGGTCGACCACGAAGTCGCCCACGGCCTGGCCGACGAGCCGGTCCGCGTCCTGGTGGCCTACCGGGTGCGCGAAGGCCTCATCGACCGCGTCGACTTCCTGGGCTGAACCAGCGCAGGCCCGTACGGCGGTCGCCGTCGTACGGCCGGTCCGCGCCCCGTCGGTGAATCGCCGTCAGAGGCCGGGGACGGCGTCCTTCGCGACGGTGTGCCAGTTGGTGACGATCGGCTTGTCGACCGGCGTGTCGCCGACGGGGATGCTGGCCGGGTTGGGGTCGGCGTTGCCGATGCCCACGATGACGTCGGTGAACTGGACCGCCTGGTTGTCCTTGGTGGTCTTCGTCATGATGCCCGCGTACGCGACCTTGGCGCCGCTCAGGGTGATCGGTTCGCCGGTGGCCTGCTCGGCGTTGGCGGCCTCGATGCCGCGCGAGCCGAACGCGATGGTGGGGTGGGTGCCGGGGAGCGTGCAGGTGATGCCCGGCTTGGCCTTGGCCGTGATCAGGAGGTAGCCGCCGGCCTGGGATTCGGCCTTCGCGCCGAGGACCAGGTCGTTGGCGCCGCAGGCCTGGCCGTAGCCGGTCTTGTCGGCGGCGGGGGAGGAGGCCGCGTCGGGCGACTTCGGCGTGGAGGACGACTTCGGCGTCGAGGGCGACGTGGGCGCGGCGGCGGCTTTCGTCGGCGAGGCCCCGGTGGATGCGGTTGCGGCCCTGGTGGGCGCGGCGGCGGTGGCCGCGGGGCTGGCGGCGGTGGAGCCCGTGTCGCTGTTGTCCGGCCCGCAGGCCGTCGCGGTGGCGGCGAGCGCCGCGACGGCGGCGGCGGTGAGGGCGAGGCGGCGCGTGCGCATGAGGTCTCCCGATGTCGTTCGACCGGTGAGGTTCACCGGGTGTGATCACCGTAGGCGGGGGTCGTTCACAGGCAGGTGCGGGAAGTATCCCGATCCTGTCCCAGAAACCGATGGGCCCTGTCCGCCGGACAGTTGACGGCTCACCCGCGCAGGGCGCCCACGCCATGCCCTCGCCCCGGCGGGTGCCCTCACCCCCGGCGGGCCGAACCGCGTCCCCGACACCGTGGTCGTCCGGTAGCCGCACCGCCCGGGCAGGCAGGGCCCGCCTGCCCGGGAGGCAGTCTCAGACGCCGTCCTTGTGGCCGTTCGCGACGAGCAGCCGCTCCATGCTCTTGTGGGCGGGGGCGGCCTCGGTGTTGCCGTCGTCGTGGAACATCCTGAGGTACTGGATGAGGGCGCTCACGCACTTGTCCCGCCCGTCGTACTCCGCGTTGTCGACGAGTCGGCAGTCCTTCGAGATCTCCCTCATCTGCCCGCCGGGAGCGGTGTACACGGGGTGCCAGATCAGCTTCACGTCCGGGTTCAGCCGCTGGACCAGCCGTAGTTCCGGGACCTCCAGCCTGATGAGGATGCTCTCCGGAGCGTAGGCCCGTACGAAGATGTGCACGGGGCCGGTCGCGCGGGACACGAAGGCCTTGGACAGGACGCTCCACATCGGCCCCGTCAGCTTCCAGTCCGGGTGCAGCTCCAGGACGTTGAGCACACTGCCGATCCGGGTCCGTCCCAGGGGCGTGTGGCCCTTCCGGTACGCGTAGTCACTGGTCTCGATGCCGCCCGCCCACAGGGCCATGGTGGGCGTCTCGATCTCCAGGTGCTCGGCCACGAGCTTGACGAACTCCTGGTACCAGGAGTTCGACGCCCGGAGCTCGCGCTGCTCCTGGCGGTCGCTCGTCTTCGCCATGGCCTCGTCGTTCAGCGTGCCCTGCGAGTCGACCCCGCCGAGCAGCAGTTGCCAGGCGGCGTCGGCCTGGGGTTGGGGGATGCCCGCGGCCTTCGTCAGCTCCTGGTACGGCCCCCACTCGGGGTGCTCGGTGGGCCTCGTGGCGTAGTGCTCGTCCAGGCCGCCCTTCTGGCGCTGCACCTGGCGTGTCACCGCCGCGTTCCCCACCCGCCGCTGAAGCGCGGCCAGGCCCGTGAGGCGCGCCCCGCGCTCGGCGGCGGCCGGCGCCGCCGTCTGCCGCTCCGCGGTTCTCCGTGTCTCGCGCACGCCCTCCCCGTCCTTCCAGCCGCCCCCGCCCGCCGAGTCTAGGGGCGGCGGGAGCGATTGGACGAGGGACGAAAGGGCAGAACCGGGGCCACGGTCAGCCCCTCCGTGGTGCCGGCCCGGCAGCCGCCCACTCCCGAAGCGACCCGCCCGACGATCCCGCAGTCCACCGTCCCGTCCCGACCATGCCGGGCCGCGTCGCAACCCGGCCGGGGCGGCGGCCGGCCCCGATAATCGGTGGGCACACCCGGGCGCCTGCGCAAGGCGCGGTCCCCCCATGTGGGGGAGTTCCAGAGGAGGTTGGTTCATGAGCAGGACGAAGAGGACCGGGACGAAGGCGTGGGGCGGCCGGGCCGCCGTGATCGGTGCGCTGGGTCTGGCCTCGGTGGCCCTGGCCGCCGGGCCCGCGTTCGCCAAGGGCGAGGTGGAGGTCGTGGCTCCGCACACGGCGCGGGTCGGCACGACCTTCACGGTCACGGGGCACGGGGACGACGACGGCGCCGCCTACGTGCAGGTGTGCCTGGAGGGCCGCGGCAGCGGGTCGACGTGGGAGCGGATGACCTGCGGCGCCGTGGTCGAGACGGGCACCGAAGCGGAGGTCGCCGCGCAGGTCAAGGCAGCACACGGCGGCGTCCTGGAATACCGCGCGGTGCTGTTCGGCCTGACCGGCCTGGACGATCGCCACCCCGTTCGCGAGAGGACCTCGGATCCGGTGACGGTGGAGGTCCGCTAAGACCGGCGGCGCGGACCAGCCGCCGATGGGGCCGCGCCGCCGCTCCTCCTCCGGGCCGCCTGGCCGCCGCGCCGCCGAACCGTCGCGGCCCGCTCAGCCCGGCAGCCGCAGGCGGAACAGCGCCCCGCCGCCGGGGGCGGCCTCGGCGGTGAGGGTGGCGCCGTGCGCGTGGGCGATCTGCCGCGCCATGGCGAGCCCGAGCCCGGAGCCGGGCAGGGCGCGGGCGGCGGAGGCCCGGTAGAAGCGGTCGAAGACGTACGGCAGGTCCTCGGGCGCGATGCCGGGGCCGTGGTCGCGGACGGTCAGTTCCAGCCCGGCGGTGAGCCGGACCTCGACCGTGGCGCCCGGCGGGCTGAACTTGGCCGCGTTGTCGAGGAGGTTGGAGACCAGCCGGGCCAGCCGGGCCGGCACGCCGGGGACGGTGCGCTCGGCGGCGCCGTGGCCCGCGGCACCCTCCGCGTCGTCGTCGAGGGCGAAGGCGATCGCCGGCCAGTGGCCGCGCGCGGTGTCGACGCAGTGCCCGACGAGCCGGCCGACCGCGACCTGTTCGAGCAGCGGCTGCGGCTCCTCGTCGCGGGCCAGCTCGATGAGGTCGTTCACCATCCCGGTCACCTCGCGCAGCTGGCGGTGCAGCGCGGACGCCGCCCGCTCCCGCTGTCCCTCGGTCAACCGGTCGGCGCGGGCCAGCAGTTCGGCGTTGGTGCGCAGCGCCGTCAGCGGGGTGCGCAGCTCGTGCGAGGCGTCGGCGACGAGCCTGCGCTGGGCGGCCACGGACTGCTCCAGTTCGCCCAGCATGGTGTTGAAGCTGCCCGCCAGCCTGGTCAGTTCGTCCTCGCGGCGCCCGGGCGGCAGCTCGATCCGCAGCCCCGCGTCCCGGGTGTCGGCGATCCGTTCGGCGGTGCGGGTCAGCCGGGCGACCGGGGCGAGGGCGGTGCGGGCCACGGTGCGCCCGAGTACGGCGGCCAGCAGCAGGCCCGCCGCCGCGACGGCCGCCATCAGCGCGCCGGCCTGCCGCACTCCCTCCTGGACGCTGTCGGCGCGCAGCGCGACCTGGACGGCCTGCCGGGCACCGGGCGGCGCCGCGATCATCGGGGTGGTGAGCATCCGGGCCGGGTGGCCGCCGATGGTGAGGTCGGTGAAGTAGCCGGCCCGCTGCCGGTCGGCGACCTGGCGGGTGGTCGGAGTGACGGGCAGCAGGTACGGCTCGTTCGGCGCCTTGCCGGGGTCGGCGGAGACGATCTGGGCGCAGGCCGGGGCGGCCAGGAAGTTGCACTCGCCGTAGACGACCTGCGGCCCCTGGTCGCGGTGCTGCTGCTGCACCAGGGTGGCCTGCTGGGTGAGGTGCTGGTCGAGCTGGTGGTTGAGCTCGTAGCGGACGATGCTGAACGCGGCCGCGCTGATCCCGAGCGCCACCACGGCGACCGCTGCCGTGCAGGCGAGGGCCAGCCGGGTGCGCAGCGGGCGCCGGCGCCGCCAGCGCGCGTGCGCCCTCAAGCCCGGTCCAGCCGGTAGCCGACCCCGTGCACCGTGTGCACCAGCCGGGGTTCGCCGCCGGCCTCCAGCTTGCGGCGCAGGTAGCCGACGTAGACGGCGAGGGAGTTGGAGTCGGGGCCGAAGTCGGCGCCCCACACCCGCTCCATGATCACCTCGCGCGGGAGCACCTGGCCGGGGTGGCGCAGCAGCACCTCCAGCAGCGCGAACTCGGTGCGCGAGAACTCCACCGGCCGTCCGGCCCTGCTCCCGGTCCGGGTGGCCGGGTCGACCTCCAGGTCGGCGAAGCGGTAGCCGGGCTCCTCGGCGGCCGGGGCGCTGCGCCGCAGCAGGGCGCGCAGCCGGGCGGTCAGCTCGTCCAGGGCGAACGGCTTGACCAGGTAGTCGTCGGCTCCCGCGTCGAGGCCGTCGACGCGGTCGCTCACCGAGTCGCGCGCGGTCAGCACCAGGATCGGGAGCCGGTCGCCCAGGGCCCGCAGCCGGCGGCAGACGGCCAGCCCGTCGAGGACGGGCATCATCAGGTCGAGGACCATCGCGTCGGGCTGCCAGCCGGACACCTCGTTCAGCGCCGCCAGCCCGTCGGCGGCGCCGCGCACCTGGTAGCCCTCGACGGCCAGCCCGTCCTCGACGGCGGCCCGCACCTCCGGATCGTCGTCGACGACCAGCACTCTCTGCCCGTTGCTCATGCGGACAACCCTCTCAGAACGAATCTGAGAAGCCTCTTAGCTCGTCCTCGCGGCGGCCACGGGGCCCTCTGCCGGGCGTTGCCACCTCTGTGCCGCCGGTCGCGCCTGGGCACGTCCGTCGTCCTCGCCCCGCAGAACGACTCTGAGAAGTCTCTTAGGCGGCCTCAGCAAGCTCGACGGCATGCGGACAGAACACGGCAACCATGCCAACCACGATCCGGCCCGCCCCCTGTCGGTGGTGATCGGCGCCGGCGGCACCGGCGGACACATCTACCCGGGCCTCGCGCTGGCCGAGGCGCTGCGCAGAGCCGACCTGCGGGCCGTGATCTCCTTCGTCGGCACCGAACGCGGACTGGAGACCACCCTCATCCCGCAGGCCGGCTACCGGCTGCACACCGTCGACATGATCCCCTTCGACGCCTCCCTCGGCGCGCGCCGCTACCTGCTGCCCGCGGCGCTGCTGCGCTCCGGCCGGGACTGCCGGGAGATCCTGCGGGCCCAGGGCGCGCAGGTCGCGGTCGGCATGGGCGGCTACCCGAGCGCGCCGGTGATCGTCGGCGCCAGGATGGCCGGGCTGCCGAGCGTGGTGCACGAGTCGAACGCGGTGCCCGGGCGGGCCAACCGCTTCGCCGCCCGGCTCACCCCGCACATCGCGCTCGCCTTCGACCGCACCCGCGAGCACCTGCCCGCCGGCCGCTCGGCGCAGACCGTCGGGATGCCGCTGGTCGGCGCCGTCGCCCAGCTCGACCGGGCGGCGCTGCGCGCCGAGGCCCGTCGGCACTTCGCCGTCCCGGAGGGCGTCCGGCTGCTGGTCTTCAACGGCGGCAGCCTCGGCGCCGCCCGCCTCACCGCGGCCGCCGTCGAACTGGCCGGACGCTGGCGCCACCGCACCGACCGGCGGCTGCTGATCAAGACCGGCCCGGCCGCGCTGGCGCAGGTCCGGGCCGCGCTGGACGGCAACCCGGTGGCGCACGCCGTCGCCTACCTGGACCGGATGGACCTCGCCTACGCGGCCGCCGACCTCATGGTGTGCCGGGCCGGCGCGGCCACCGTCGCCGAACTCTCCAGCCTCCGGATGCCCGCCGTGCTGGTGCCCTACCCGCACGCGCCGCACGACCACCAGACCCACAACGCGCGCGTCCTCTCCGACGCCGGCGCCGGCCTGCTGCTGCCGGATGACGAGTGCACCGGCGAACGGCTGGCCGCCCTGGTGGAACCGCTGCTCACCGACCCGGCCCGGCTCGCCGCGATGGCGCAGGCCGCCGACCCGGGCGACCACGCGCGCGCCGCCGACCTGCTGGCCGCCAAGGTGCTGCGCGTCATCGGCCGGATCCCGGCGCCCGCGCCGCCCGCCGTTCCGGCCCCCCTCCCCGGCCCGTACGACCGCTGACCGCCGACCACCTGACCGCCGACCACCTGACTGCTGACCGCCGACCACCCGCCCCGAACCACCGGAGGACCACCATGAACCGCCCCGCCCACCCGAACACCCCCGCCGCCCACCAGGACTGGACCGGCCGGACCGTCCTGGTCACCGGCGCCGAAGGCTTCATCGGCAGCACCCTCGTCGACCTGCTGGTCGCCCGCGGCGCCCGCGTCCGGGCCCTGGTCCACTACAAGCCGTACGCCGAGCGCGGATACCTCGCCCACTACCTGGCCGACCCCGACAGCCCCGTCGAGATGCTCGCCGGAGACGTCCGCGACGCCGGCCGGGTCCTGGACGCCGTCGCCGGCTGCGACACCGTCTTCCACCTCGCCGCGCTCATCGGCATCCCCTACAGCTACCAGGCCCCCGAGGCCTACGTGCAGACCAACGTCGTGGGCACCCAGAACGTCGCCGCCGCCTGCCTGCGGCACGGCGCCCGCCTGGTGCACACGTCCACCAGCGAGGTGTACGGGACCGCGATCACCGCACCCATCGACGAGCACCACCCGCTCCAGCCGCAGTCCCCGTACTCCGCCTCGAAGATCGGCGCGGACATGATGGCACTCTCCTACTGGCACGCCTTCGAACTGCCGGTCGCCGTCGTCCGCCCGTTCAACACCTACGGCCCGCGCCAGTCCGCCCGCGCCGTCATCCCCACCATCCTGGCCCAACTCCACTCCGGTGCACGGGAGATCAGGCTCGGTTCGACCACCCCCACCCGGGACTTCACCTACGCCACCGACACCGCGGAGGGCTTCCTGGCCATCGCCCGCGCCGACCGCACGCTCGGCGAGACCGTCAACCTCGGCACCGGCAGCGAGGTGTCCATCGGCGACCTGGCCAAGGCCCTGATCGTCGCCTCCGGCCGGGACGCCGACATCGTCGTCGACCCGACCCGGCTGCGCCCCGGCGGCAGCGAGGTCGAACGGCTGCTCTCCGACAACCGCAAGGCGCGCGACCTGGCCGGCTGGCAGCCCCGGGTCGGCCTGGACGAGGGCCTGCGCCACACCTCCGACTGGGTCGCCGAACACCTGCACCTCCTCGCCCCGGACCGCTACCAGGTCTGACGCCGCCACTTTGCGGCCAACTTCCCCCTGGGGAAGGGGGCTTGGTGCCGGATCCCACCCGCCGGCTCCGGCACCAAGCCCCACCACCGGCGCCGACCCAACGACCCCGGAAACCGGCACCTCAAGGACCGCCGCGCGTTCGATGAACGTGCCGCCTTCCCTCAGGTGTTGGCTGCCGACACCGATCGTGCGGTGAAAGGGTGTCCTACACTGCGAGCGCCGGCACGGACCGCGATGGGAGAAGGTGAGTGGACATCGACGTCCATGGATTGATGTCGTTGTCGGCCCAGCAACGCTACCGGCTGCTCGCCGACCGACTGAACGCCTACCGGCTATGGGCGTACGAAGACCTCTTCCCCGCAGCGTTCGCCGACGCCGTCGACATCATCCACGCACGTGGCGAGCAGCACCTCGATGCCCAGCGGTTCGTCGACCACACGTTCATCAACCTGATCACCAGACCCGGCGACCTGGTGGCCTTGTGCCGGCGAATCCCTGCCGCGCACCTGCGTCTGGCGGTTGTCGAGGCCTACGTCCGTCAGCCTCTGGTCCCGCCCGACGTTCTGGCCGCCATGGGTGCCTCGGGTGAGGTGTATCGGGAGCTTCCGCCCGGGGGCTGGGCCGAGGTGCCGATGCTCCTGCACGCGTCCGCCAGACTCAGTGCCGAGCCGAGCCGCCGTTTCGAGCTCCATGAGCTGGTTCCGTTCGGTACCGTCCACGATCGGTCGTGTGCCCGGTCGGTTCTTCACTCGGCTCTGGAAGCGGACCAGCTCACCGACCAGGCGCGCGCAGCCGTGCTGAGTCCGGGCGGTGCCGAGATACCCGCGCCCGCCTTCCACGACGGCCAACGAGCGCAGGTGGTGCTCGATGACCGTAACCGCACCCCCCACTGCGGCACCGTCCGGGACAAGATCTGGCACCACAGGGATCAGCAGTGGTACTTCTTCCTGCGCGACGACTCCGGGCGCAGGATCAGCAAGCGGTACTCCGCCGCGGACCTGCAAGCCCGCTGCGCCTGACAGCCGGCCCACGGCTCGGGTGGCTCGGCCACACTCACCGTGTCCGTTCGGGGTGGCGAGCGGGGCGTTGGAGCGCTGTCGCAGGACACGGGGGACGGGTGTCGGCTCCGTCGCCCGATGGCTCCGGAGGATCGGCCGTTCCCTCCCGCGCTCGTCACCAGACGCGCGTGGATCGTCTGCCGCCGGGGCACCCGCCCTCGAAGCCCTCGCATCCGATGGCCTCCGGCGGAAACGGCTGGCCCGACGCGTTGGTGAATGCCAGACTCGCCCCGTGCGAGCGATCATCGAGGAGATGGCCAACCGCCTGGCCGAGGTGCCGGGCGTCGTCGGAGTCATGCTCGGCGGCAGCCGGGCCCGCGGAGAGCACCGGCCGGATTCGGACTGGGACCTCGGCGTCTACTACCGTGGCGGGCTCGATCTCGCCGCGTTGCGCGCGCTGGCCGGCTCCGAGGTGGAGGTGGCCGGCCCGGGCGGCTGGGGGCCGTGGGTGAACGGCGGCGCGTGGCTGCGAGTCGACGGCGTGGCAGTGGACTGGATCCTGCGGGACGTGGACCGGGTCGAGCAGGTGTGGGCGGACTGCCGCGAGGGTCGGTACGAAGTCGGCGTGCAGGCGGGGCATCCCCTCGGCTTCTGGTCGCCCTGCTACGCGGGCGAGGTGGCGCTCGGCCAGGTCCTGGCCGACCCAGCCCGCGAGCTGACGGACCTTCAACAGGAGACCGCGACCTACCCCGAGCCGTTGCGAGAGGCCCTGACGGCGGGAGCCTGGGAGGCGGAGTTCCTGGTCGGCGCCGCAGCGAAGGGCGCGGCACGGGCGGACACGCTGTACGTCTCGCTCTGCCTCTCCCGGGCCGTTGGCGTGCTGGTGCAAGCGATGTTCGCCGCCGACCGGCGCTGGTGCCTCAACGAGAAGGGCGCGCTGGCCGCCGCCGAGACGCTACCGGCCGCGCCAGCCGGCTTCGGCCCGCGAGTCCGCCACCTGTTGGGGGCGCCCGGAGAGAGCGCCGAACTGCTGGCGGCAACAGTGGCCGAGGCGCGGCTGCTGGTCGAGGAGACCCTCGCCGCGCTCCGGAGCCGCACCGAGTAGCAGCACACACCTCGAACCGGGCGCCTCGCCCCTGGCGGCCCGTCAGCGGCTCCACGCCATCATGCGAGCAGCGAACCACCGGGCGGCGGAATCAGCTGGTTCGTTCCTTCGGGTTCACCGTGCAGAAGTGGACGCGGTTGGTCAGCTTGTCGAATCTGCACAAGACTTTCGCCACGTCAGATTCGAGACCGATCAAGCCACCCCCGCCGCACCGGACTTCGCGGCAGGCCCCGGGCGTCCGGAACCTGGCGCCGAGCCGTGGCCGATGAGCATCAGAGCGGGTCGATGCGAGCCTTGAGCAGGCAGAACTCATTGCCTTCGGGGTCGGTCAGGACATGCCACTGCTCCTGCCCGGTCTGGCCGATGTCGGCCGGGCGCGCGCCGAGCGCCAGAAGGCGTTCGAGCTCGGCGTCCTGATCGCGGTCGGTGGGGTTCACGTCGATGTGCAGGCGGGACTTGCCCTTCTCGGGCTCGTCCCGGCGGCTGAGGAAGATCGTCGGTTGCGCACCGCCGAACCCTTCGCGCGGCCCGATCTCCATCGAGCCGTCGTCCTCGCGACCGAGTACGACGAAGTCCAGGACCTCGCACCAGAACCGTGCCAGCACCTCGGGGTCGCGGCAACCGAGCACCAGCTCACCGATACGACACGCCATGACGAATACCTGCTCTCAGCCGGGGAACCGCCGGGGAGACCGCATGCGAACCGCACGGGCTCCCGGCAGCGAAAACAACCCCGCGACCGTACCGGACGAGGCGAGCGCGGTCGACATGATTTCCGGGCCGACGCCGGGCCGGCGGCATCGGGCCCGAAGCCGGAGCGGGCTCAGGACAGCATGTTGATCCGGTACTGCATGATCCGGTAGTTCGTCGGGTCGTACCACTGGCTGACGACGATGTGGAAGTTGCCGAACGTCGAGCCGGGGATGACGAAACCGCCGTACGGGCTGGCGACGAGGTTGGCGACCTCCTGGCCCGGGGCGCAGGGGAGGATCATGGCCTGCTCCAGCGTCGTGGTCAGGTCCGAGGTCGGAAGGGCGAAGACCATCGCCCTGATCGACAGCTGGTCCATGTTCAGCCACGTGAGGACGTACTTGCCGTCCATGGCGCGGAAGCACATCTCGCCCCACTTGCGGGTGCCGAAGACGGTCGTCGGGGCGGGCGCGTTCCACCGCCACCCGCCGTCGGCGTAGCCCCACGGCTCGTAGGCGTCCGGATTGCCGAGGCTCTCCTTCCGTACCCGGTGCAGCAGCATTCCCGATTCCACGTCGCGGTTGAAGACCGTGGACAGGACGTAGCAGTAGCCGTCGTCGGCCACGGCGTACGTCTTCTGCTGGAACTGGCCGCCGTACAGGTCGCCCGGCCACTGGCACAGGTACTGCCAGGTCTCACCGTTGTCGGTGGAGCGCCAGAAGTCGGTGTGGTGGGTGTCGTAGATGACGCCGCGCATGAGGTGCATGTACATCACGCCGTCGACGACGAACACGTCGGACGGGATCGCCGTCGTGGCCTTGTCGCCGACCGGGTTGTGCGGCTCGTCGACCAGGCTGTTGGCGTGGCTGCCGCCGACGCTGCCGTCGATGCGCAGGTTGTTCAGGTCGGCGCTGCTGGAGCGCAGACCGACCGGGGCACGCCAGTCGGCGGCGCCCACCTGGGCGCCGTCGAAGGTGTCGCCGCAGACGAAGAGCATGGTGCCGTCCGGACACAGCACGGGGATGCCGAGGTCGGTCCACGGCGAGGCGAACGGCCCGGTCTCGACCGGTCCGCTGAGGTTCTTCACCTTGGTCGCGACCGTCGGGCTCGGAGGGTCGTTCGGACCGCCGGCGACCGCCGCTGGGGCACCCGAGCCGATGGCCCCCGCCCCCACGGCGACGCCGATGCCGATCTTGAGGAGCTTCCGGCGGGAGGGCCCGCCGGCCGCCGCGTCGGTCCCGCCCGATGAGCCCGATGAGAGTGTCATTTCTGTCGATGGCCTTTCCGAGTCGACGAATTCCCGTGGCTCCGAACGGATCGCGCACCTCGGCGGCGACGGGTCGCCACCGAGGCTACGGCGCCCCGTCGCCCTCCCGTCGACCGGTGGGCAAACCTTCACCCAAATTGGCTATGCCACACGGAAGTTCCGCATCCGGACGTGGACCAGCCGACGGGAGGTGGGGCCGAACGTCCACAGCCGGACGGCCCGCCCACCACCGGCCGCTCCGTGACCCGATCCCGGACGATCCCGGACGGGCGCGGTGAGCAGCAAGTGCTCTCCCGGGCGCAGGTTTCGATCGATCAGCGCGTGCGTGCCGTTTCACGCCCCCTGATCGAGACGCGAGCATCACATATCGTATGCGTATCGCTACCGTTGGAATATGACGCACTCTCAAGTCCGCAGTCTCCTCGTTCGTGGGGTCGTGGCCTTCGTGCTCCTGGCTGCGCCCCTCGGGGCGCGGGCCGCAGCCGCGCCCAGTACGGGTGAGGACGCGCGGCCCGCCATCAGAAACCTGGCCCGCAGTGACCGCGACCTGCTGCAGCAGGCGGTGGACGCCCAACTCACCGCGAGCAAGGACGGTAAGCAGACCGCCGCCAACGAGATCACGTACCCGGACGGGGCGGTGGTGGTCCTGCCGCTGCCGGGCGAGGCGCAGGCTCCGCCGTGGAGCGGGGACCACCACCGTCGGTCCGCCAGGGGCGCGGACTGGAAGAAGTGCCCGGCCCCGACCAGCGAACCCTCCTACTACTGCTTCTACGCCGACAAGAACTGGGGCGGTAGGAGGCTGCAGTTCAACCTCTTCCACGAGGACAGGCCGGTGTACTTCGCCGACTACGGGTTCCGCGACCAGACCAGCAGCTGGGTCAACACCGCCCGCGGCCTGGAGGTGATCGTGGACAACGACCCGGGCGACGGCCAGTGGCAGATGCTCTGGAAGGAGCCGCCGGAGTCCCTGTCCGCGTCGGTCGGCTTCGACAACATGGCCGACCGTTTCTGGGCCGTTCGTCAGTAGCCCTACCGCGCGCCGGCTGAGCTCGTGGCCCCGACCGGCTACTCGGCTACGCCACCGGCCCCGGCTTGTAGTCCGAGGGGAGCGTGTGGACGAACTCCCGCGGGTCGGAGTGCGACTGTTCCATCCAGACGGGCACGCTGCGGTAGCCGAGGGCGTAGAGGTTCCGCTTGGGGTCCCATGTGTTGGAGGCGAGGATCGAGGCACGCTTCTTCGCCATGTGGGCGTCCGGGATGTCGAGGACGTAGGAGGAGGCGGCGTCGCTGCATGCCTTGTGCGTGGGGTTCCCGTCGAGTCGGCCCGCGGCGAACTTGTGCGAGGCGCCCGGGTACTGCTTGGCGAGCGAGCGGACCTTGGCGATGACCTTCTGCACGAAGCCGTCGAAGTCGCCGCTCGCCTCGTCGGAGAGGTCGAAGTTGATGACCTTGTCGACGCCCAGGGCCTTGGCGGAGAGCTTGAACTCGGCCGTACGGCCGACGACGACCTCAGGGGTCGGCCAGGTCTCGGCCCAGCCGAGGGCGTGGTAGTGCCCAGGGGCGGAGCAGTTGTTGCCCAGGCTCTGGCATGCGCCCTGATTCATGTACTGGGCGAGCCCGCCGTTCTCGCCCCGGGTCACCAGCACGAGATAGACCGGTCGCCCGGAGGCCTTGTGCTCCAGGATCGAACCGGCGAGCCCGATCGCCTCGTCGTCCTGGTGCGGCGAGTCGAAGATCGCGGGAGCCGTCGCCGCGTGGGCGCCAGGCGCGGCCAGTGCTGGCCGGTTCCTTCCGCATCACAGCAGCCGGCGGCCCCGCCGCGGATCGCGCACCGGCAGCGGCGCTTCGATCACCGCCCACTGGGCGTCCGCCCACGACGAGTCATAGGAAGGTCTGCACGAAGGGACACACATGGCGGTGATCTTCGCGGACACCCCGCCGCGAAGATCGCCGCCAGCGCATCACGCCACGATGTTGATCGGTTACCGAACACTTTCCGAGGCGGGAGGGGAGATCGTGCCCGCGGTGACCGGCTCCGGCGTGACCGTGATGTAGGTCGGGGCCGGAGCGGTCTCCCGGGCGCGGGCCGTGTACCAGCCGGCGCCGAACGCGAGGATTCCGATCAGGAGGCCTGCGAGGACCATGGTGACGTACTGCTGTTTCATGGCCCCAAGGGTAGAGCGCCCGTGGTCAACTCCCGTGCCGCCACGGCATGATGGCCACCTCTTGCGTCAAGCGTGGTTGACGCGAGAGGTGGCCATCATGCCGCGGGAGGGAGGAAGGTCACTGTCCGAAGCCGTGTGACCGGGCGATCCGGCGAACCTACGCGGTCAGCGCCGCCGCCCCTGCGGCCGGTTCGAGGTCGCCCGGAGTCCACGAGCGCCGGAACTCCCCGATGGTGGCCCGGAGTACGGCTATCAGCGCCAGCAGCATCAGCGCGCCGTGGGCCGGCATCGACAGGTACGGCGACACGCTGGGGGCGATGAACTTGAGGTAACTGCCGAAGGACGACAACTGGACCAGGACCGGCACGTACCAGAGCCGCCGGGGCAGCTGGAAGGCGATGATCACGCTGATCACGTCCGCGACGTAGAAGTAGCGCTCGTGCATGGACGGCAGCAGGAACGGCACCGCGATCGCGAAGACGGCGGCCAGCAGCAGGATCCCCGTGTCCGTGAGCTCGGGCCGCCCCTCCCGTACCGCCGGTGCCTCCCGCCCGTCCCCGGCCTTCAGCGCCGCCGCCCCGCCGGCGCGGTGGATGGCCCAGACCGCCAGCCCGATCAGCACCAGCACCAGCGCGCCCGCGACCAGCACACCTGCGTGCCGTACGGCGTCCTGCTCCTCGAACGGCACCGAGACGAACTGGTAGACCGATGGCGCGTTGAGCGTGAGGTCCTTGTACGTGTCCGGCTGCCGGGCGTACACCGTCAGCAGCTGCCAGGGGTCGGAGCCGAGCAGGACGGCGGGGATGTCGAGCGCCACGTACACCGCCGGAAGGGCCAGCAGGCTTCGCCACGGGATCCGTCGCGCCAGCACCAGGACGAGCAGGAGCGGGAACAGGAAGACCGCCTGGAGCTTGAACGCCAGCGCGATCCCGAAGAACGAGCAGGCCCACCACGGCCGGTCGCGCAGGATGTGGTAGACGCCGCCGACCAGGAAGGTCGTGAAGATCGCGTCGGCCTGGCCCCACCAGCCGCTGTTGGTCACGACCGTGGGGAGGAAGAGGACGATCACCGCCGCGCCGAGGGCCCGCCAGGGCTGCTGCGGCGACCGCAGGGAGACGATGCGGAACGTGTAGTACGCCAGTGCCAGATCGAACAGGATCGAGACGCACTTGATACCCGTCAGCGCGGCCACCGGAAGGTAGGTGAGCGCGGCCATCAGGTACAGGTAGGGGACGTTGTAGTCCGAGAAGCCGGTGCCGCTGAGAGCGTGGAACCCGCCGTTGTTCGCGATGTACTGGTACCAGGGCCCGAGGAAGTAGTAGAAGTCCGTCGACTCGTTGTCCAGCATCAGGATGCGGACCGAGAGCGCGGCCATCACCGCCGCCATCGCGGCCAGAATCAGGACCGTCGGGTCGGCCGTGCGCTGGCGCGGCTCCTCGGCGGTTATCTCGGACATCGGTCTCCATTCGGGTCGGCGGTGCGGTGGGCCGGCCGGGGTGCGTGTCGTGGGTCGGACGGCGAGGCCGGTACCGCGGCCCTCCGCGGGGGAGCCCCGTCCGCAGGGCGGCAGCCGGACCCGAAAGCCCTCCGTGCCCCACCCCTTGGTCCGCCCCCGTGGCCCGTTCCCGTGATCCGTTCCCGTGAGCCGGCCCCGACGGTGGCATCCGGCGGGTGGTGCGCGAACGGGCGGATCCGCCCCCGGCCGATCATAGGCGCCCGTGTCCACCGGCACTCTGCTGGCCCCGGACCGTCAGGACACGGAGAAGAGCCGACCCGGGCGGCACGGACGACACCGGCCCCGGGGCGGACCCTTCGACGCCGGCCCACAGCGCCTGCGGCCGCCGATCCTCCTACTGCTACTCCGCAGAAGTCGGTGGAGGGGTGTTGAGCTGGGCCGCGTATTCGTCGGTGAGGATGCTGCAGGTGCACCAGTCGCTTGTGCACGGGGCGCCGGCCTCGGCGCCGTAGGGGCCGAGACCGGCCATGAGGTGGAGTACCTCCGTGCGCTCCGGCGCGGAGAGAACGGGGAGCGTCGCAGAAGGCGGCGACTGCTGCCAGACGGCCGGATCATCGGCCACGTCACCGATGACCCGTGCGTCGATGAACAAGGTGTAGAGGGGATGCTCGGGAAAGTCGTTGAGTCGCAGGACCCACCAGTGCCCTTCGACCCGGGCCGCGTAGTAGAAGACACCTGTGCCGGTGCCGCGCCACGTGGCCCCCGGGGGCAGCGCAGGGAGAGGAATCATGCCCGCGTCGTCCGGGCTGCCGTGTCGAACGGGGGCGGACCGGCGGGGTCGCCCGGGTGCACACCGCAGGCGCAGCCGAGTGCCTCTTCGGGGGAACCGGTGGGCAGTCCGGTGGTGAAGCACCGGCACCACGGAGGCTGGGGCTCCTGGGTGGGCAATTCGGCTGCTACGTAGGCGAATCCGGCTCGGAGGCGGACCGTGACGGCGTTCACGTGGGGCCGGCGTTCACGGGCGTGGCCCTTCAGGCACCGACGCAGGTGGTGCTGCATCGATTTCGGTGGGTTCTTCGGCACGGGCCCATCCTGCCGGGTGCGGCGTCGGCCCGCCATGGCCGTCGGCTGTGAGTGATGGCCATGGGGTGGGGCGGTGCTTGCGGCCGTGCTCAAAAGGCAGGTTCGCGAGAGTCGGACGGGATACACGTGGCTGCCGGGGCTCCGCGTTGCTCAGGGGCGGCCGAGGGCGCGGAAGGTCCAGCCGGCCGCACGCCAGCGAGCGGCGTCGAGGGTGCCGCGGGCGTCGATGACCTGGGGGACGGCGATGTGTCGGGCGAGGTCGGCCGGGTCGGCGTCGGAGTACTGGGGCCAGTCGGTCAGGTGCAGCAGCAGTTCGGCGCCGGTGACGGCCTGGGTGGGGTCGTCGGCGTAGTCGAGCCGGGGGTAGGCCCTGCGGGCGTTGTCCATGGCGGCGGGGTCGTGGACGGTGACCTCGGCGCCGGCCCGCTGGAGGGCGTCGGCGACGGCCAGGGCCGGGGAGTCGCGGATGTCGTCGGTGTGGGCCTTGAACGCGGCGCCCCAGACCGCGATCCGCTGGCCGGTCACGGCGTTGCCGAGGACTTCGCGGGCGAGTTCGACGGTGTGCTCGCGCCGGCGCCGGTTGATCGCCGCGACCTGGCGGAGTAGGCCGGTGTCGGCGCCGAGCTCTTCGGCGCGGTAGGTGAACCCGGCCAGGTCCTTGGGCAGGCAGCCGCCGCCGAACCCGAGGCCGGGCCGCATGCCCTCGGCGCCGATCCGGTGGTCGTAGCCCAGGGCGAGGACGATCTGCCGGACGTCGGCGCCGGCCAGCTCGCAGAGCTCGGCCATCGCGTTGATGAAGGAGATCTTGGTGGCGAGGAAGGCGTTCGCGGCGCCCTTGATCAGCTCGGCCGTCGCGATGCCGGTGACGATCAGCGGGGAGCCGGCGGCCAGGATGTCGGCGTAGACCTGCCGGAAGGCGGCCTCGCTGCCGGTGTCACCGTCCTCGACGCCGAGCACGATCCGGTTCGGCTCCAGGGTGTCCAGGAGGGCGAACGACTCGCGCAGGAACTCCGGCGACCAGGCCAGGCCGACGCTCACCCCGGCGCGGAGGTGCTCGTCCAGGGTCTGCCGCAGCTCTGCGACCGTGCCGACCGGGACGGTCGATTTGCCGATGATGACCGCGCCGTCGCCGAGCCGGGGGGCCAGGCGCCGGACGGCGGTGTGGAGGTGGGTGAGGTCGTAGGCGCCGCTGCCGTCCCGCTGCGGGGTGCCGACGCCCAGGAAGTGGACGTCGGCGAAGTCGGCGGCCTCCGCGTAGGAGGCGGTGAAGCGGAGCCGTCCGGTGGCGGTGTGCTCGGCGAGCAGGTCGTCCAGGCCGCGCTCGACGAACGGGGCCTGGCCCTTGTTCAGCGCGTCGACCTTGTCGGTGTCGGTGTCCATGCCGAGGACCTGGTGGCCGAGCTCGGCCATCGCGGCGGCGTGGGTCGCGCCGAGGTAGCCGCAGCCGATCACGGTGAGTTTCACGAACGTGTCCTTCCGAAGGGGCGGGCGGTGTCCGCGCCGGCCGGTCCTGCGATTCCGCGCATCCGGTTGTCACCCCTGAGCGTGAATCGGTGGTGGCCCCGACGGGAGGAGGTTTCCACAGGTCCCGGCGGAGGCCCGGAGCACCAGGCAACCGCCTGGCAGCCCGTGCGGGGAGGGCTCGCAAGGGGGCTCACACATCGTGCATCCGATTCACCATGAGCGACGGATGCCCTACCCTCGGTGATCCGTCCTCGGGTGCCGGACACGCGACTTCTCGTGGCCGGCCGTGTACGACTTCCCCGTGCCCGCGCGGGGACCGACTGAGGGGGACGCCGTGGCGCCGACCACCCGCCGGACCAAGCCGCCGAACGACGCACTGGCCCGGATGATCGACAAGTGCGAGGGCGCCAGCCACAAATCGCTGGCCCACCGCGTGAACCAGCTCGCCCACGAAGCCGGGCTGACCACGACCTACACGCACACGTCCGTTGCGAACTGGACGGCGCGAGGCATGGTGCCGGACTGGCCCGTGCCGAAGTTGCTGGCCCGGGCGATCGGCGAGCGGCTCGGCCGGCCCGTGGAACTCGGCGAGATCGGTATGGCCGATGCCGGGACACCGGACGCCGCGATGGGGTGGGATTTCCCGAGGGACCCCGCCGAGGCCGTGCGCACGGCCACTTCGTTCTGGACCAGCGTGAACCGCCGAGACTTCCTCACCGGTGCGGGCTTCGCCGTCTCCGCGTTCACCACCCCGGTCACCCGCTGGCTGGTCACCCCCGCCGACGACACCGCCGCCCACCGCGGCCGCGGCCGGGTCGGCGCCGCCGACCTCGCCGAACTGCGGGACGCCGCAGACGAGGCCCGGCGCTGGGACTCCAGATACGGCGGCGGGAACTGGAAGGCCGACTCCGTCACCGCCTGCCTCCGGGAACGCGCGGTCCCGCTCCTGAACGGCTCCTTCGGCGACGAGGTCGGCCGCCAACTGTTCTCCGCGACGGCCGAGTTGTCCCGCCTGGCGGGCTGGACCGCCTTCGACGTCGGCCAACACGAGGTCGCTCAACGGCACTTCATCCAGGCCCTCCGCCTGGCCCGGGCCGGCGGCGACGTCCAGCTCGGCTGCTATGTCCTGACCACGATGGCCATGCAGACCCTGCTGAGGGGATTCGCCGGCGAGGCCATCGACATGACCCAGGGCGCCTTCGAGCGGGCCAAGGGCCGGGCAGCCCCCAGGGTGCTCGCGTTCACCAAGCTCATCGAGGCCCGGGCCCACGCCCGGGACGGCGACGCCCGGGCCGCCTCCGCCGCGCTCGCCGCCTCCGAGAGCCTGCTCGACCAGGCCCGCGACGGCGCCGAGGAGCCGGCGTGGATCGACTTCTACCACCACGCGCGGCTCTCGGCCGACGCCGCCGAGATCTTCCGCGACCTGAAGCACCCCGAGGCCGCCCTCGCGTGGAACGCGCAGGCCGCCGCCATGCCGCCCGGGGTGTTCACCCGCTCGGTCGGGATGCGGCTGGCCATCGTCGGAACCGCCCACCTCCAGAGCAAGGAACTGGACCAGGGCCTCGCGTTCGGCCACCAGGCCGTCGACATCCTCGCCCGTGTCCAGTCCAGCCGGGCCAAGGACTACGTCCGCGAGTTCAACACCGCGCTCACCCCTTGGCGCCGCGAGCCGCGGGTCGTCGAGTTCCTCCGGCGGACCGGCAAGGAACTCGGCGTCGCGGCATAGGGCGAGAGGCCGCGTGGCCGGGTCAGGTGCCCGGGCGGGAGGCTGCCCAGCCGTGTTCGAGCAGGGCGAAGGCCTCGTCGGCGGCTCGGCGCGGTTCGGCGTGCCGCAGGATGAGGCTGCGGCTCTCAAGGGCGAAACGGGCGAGGGCGGCGCAGCTGACGTCGTCCTCGGGGGCGTTGACGGCCTCGGCGATGGCTCGTGCCAGGGCGGTTTCGTGGCGCGTCCACATGCGGTGGGCGTAGTCGCGCAGCGCGGGGGTCTCCTGCACCATGCGCGTGAAGTCGGCGAACCGCGGGTCCGCGGTGTGGACGGCGAACTGGGTCTGCGTCAGCAGGAGGTGCTCGCGCAGCGCCTGCGGGATCGACGTGCCGGGGGTGCGTTCGCGTACGGCGGCGACGAGTGCTGCTTCGATGTCGTCCTCCTGGTCGAAGACCAGGGCTTCCTTGCCGGAGAAGTGCTTGAACAGGGTGGTCACCGAGACGTCGGCGGCCTCGGCGACGTCCTTGACGCCGACCTGGTCGTAGCCGTGTTCGAGGAAGAGGTCGAGTGCGGCGTCGGCCAGGGACTGGCGGGTCTGGGCCTTCTTGCGCTCGCGGCGCCCGGTCGGTTCGGTCACGTGCCCACCATACCGACATAGTGCATCCGCTGCAAAAGTTTAGTCGTTGCGCTTATTTAGCGAGTGTGCTTTCTTGGTGGTGCCGGGCCTCCCAACGGCCCACCCACCTCCCGAGGGGCACTCCCATGAACTCTGCCCGCAATCCCCGTGATCCCCGCCGTCCCCGCATCGCGATCGTCGGCGCCGGCCTCGGCGGCCTCACCTGCGCCCGGGTCCTGCAGCAGCACGGTCGCTCCGTCACCGTCTTCGAACGCGAGGCATCCGCCGGCGCCCGCCCGCAGGGCGGCACCCTCGACCTGCACGCCGACACCGGCCAGGCCGCCCTGCGCGCGGCGGGGCTCCTCGACCGGTTCCACGCCCTCGCCCGCCCCGAAGGAGACGCGTGGCGCGTGCTCGACTTCGCCACCGCCGCGCTCCTGGCGCAGCAGGGGCCTTCCGCCGACGGCGGCCGGCCGGAGATCGACCGGGGCCAACTGCGCGGCCTGCTTCTGGACTCGATCGCCGAGGGCACGGTGCGATGGGACCGCGCCGTCAGTGGGGTCACCCCGCTGGCGGACGGCACCTGCCGGCTGTGCTTCGGTGACGGTACCGCCGAGGACTTCGACTTGGTGGTCGGTGCCGACGGCGCCTGGTCGCGCGTCCGCCCGGCCCTGTCGCCCGCCGTACCGGGCTACACCGGTGTCACCTTCGTCGAGACCGGATTCGACCACTGCGACACCCGTCACCCCGACCTCGCGCGGCTGGTCGGCAGCGGATCGATGCTGGCGAAGGGCGTCGGCAGGTCCCTGGTCGCCCAGCGCAACAGCAACGGCCACATCCGCGCCTACATCGCGCTGCGCGTGCCGGAGGACTGGCACACGGCCGCCGGTATCGACCTCGGCGACCAGCGGGCCGTGCGGACGCACCTGCTGAGGGCGTTCGACGGCTGGGACGAGAGCCTGCGCCACGTCCTGCGCGACAGCGACAGCGGGCTCGTCAACCGGCCCCTGTTCGTCCTGCCCGCCTCGCACACCTGGCAGCACGTCCCCGGCGTCACGCTGCTCGGCGATGCCGCGCACCTGATGCCCCCGGTCGGACTGGGTGCCAATCTCGCCATGCTCGACGGTTCCGACCTCGCCCACGCCCTCGCCACCGAACCCAGCGTCGACGACGCCGTCCGCGCCTACGAGAGCATCATGCTGCCGCGCTCGATCAAGGCCGCGACGGGCAGCGCGCAGGGACTCGACCACCTCGTTCCCGCGACGGCCCCCTGAACCGACTCCACTCGGGCTCTGACTGTCTCAGCTCAGGCACCGGCTGTTCGGGCGCTCACAGCTGGAGTCGTCCGGGGCGGGTCGAGCGACTGTCGGCTTCCACGGGCTGTCCGGGCCCTTTGGTCGCTGCGTATTCACGCAGGTCAGGGCAGCGGCAGGGACTGAAGCGACTGAGACTGGGGATTGGGTGCACGTTGTCGCTCGGGCCGCGTGCCCGTCCCGGCGCGGTCGGGCGGCCGGCGACTCTGCCGTGGAGTGGTCACGGGCGGTGAGGATGACGTGGTAGCCCTGTTCGGCGAGCTCGCGGGCGACGGCGAAGCCGAGTCCGGCCGGGCGGCTGGTCCCGGTGACGAGTGCGGTCCTGACGGCCATGGCGGGTGTTGCCCTTTCAGGTGGCTCGGCCGTTCCTGGTTTGAGCTTGGACCGCGACGTCGGAGCTGTCACCGGGCACCTGTATGTTGATCACCCGCCGACCCTGTCGGTGTCCCGTCCCGGGGTGTCGACGTGCGGGTCCGGCCTGGGGTGGTGATCGCTTCGCGGAAATCCGGTCGCTGTCGTCGGGGGATCAGGTGATCCTTTGGCGTCGAGGCTGAACAGCCGCTCATCGTCTCAAGCGCTTGAAGGATTTTGCATGACCGTTCCTGCCCCGCCTGACAGCCCGCAGTCCGCCGAGGAGCCGGCCGACACCAACGCATGGGCGGCACCGAGCCCGGGTCAGGGTGAGGACGAGGCCCGGGTTCAGGGCGAGGCCACGGTGCCTGCCCCGACCGCCGCCCCCGCCCCTGCTGCGCCCCCCGCCGCGCCCCCAGTCGCGGCTCCGAACGGCCCGTACTGGCCGCCGTACGCGTATCCGATGCCGGCGCCGCAGCCTCGCAACGGGCTGGGCACCGCGGCCATGGTGCTCGGGATCGTCGGTGGCGTCCTCAGCCTGGCCGTCATCTTCTTCTGGCTGTCCTGGCTGCCGGCCCTGCTCGCCGTGGTCTTCGGTGCCATCGGGCTGGGCTACGTCCGCAAGGGCCTGGCGACCAACCGGGCGATGGCGCTCGCGGGCGTGATCCTGGGCATTTCCGGTCTGCTGGTCTCGGTCGGCGCCGGGGTGTTCGTCGTGACGCGGGTGCAGGCGGCCGACGAGGAACGGCGGGCGGAGGAGAACGCCGCGCGCGCTCGCGCCGATGCCGCGACTCAGGCCGCCAACGAGCGGGCGGCGAAGGAGCGGGAGCGGATCGAGGCCGAGCGGAAGAGGGCCGAGGCCGAGCAGGAGAAGGCGGCCGCGAGAGGGCCCGGCGTCTGTCGTTCGGCCAGTCCTACACGTACGGGGACGGCCTGAAGGTCACGATGGCCGCGCCGACGCCCTACGTTCCGAGCGACAGCGTGTCGGACACCCCCAAGAACGCCAAGATCATCCAGGTTCGCATCACCGTCGTCAACACCGGGTCGGAGGAGGTCTCGCTCAACGGGTCGGGGCTGCCCACCATCAGGGACGCCAAGGGCAACCTCGTCTTCACGCTGATCGACGGAAGCGGACGGATGAAGATCCTCAAGGGCTCGCTGGCCCCGGGCGAGGAGGCCACCGGTCTGACGGCGTACGCCCTGCCGGGCAGCGCGGCCGACCGGTTCTCCGTCCAGTTCGACTACGGTCTCGGTCGGCTGCGCAAGGACGTCATCTGGTCCGGCTCTCCGAGCTGACCCGGGGCCGCTCCCCCCGAAGCCTGTTGCGCAGGAGGCATGACCTGCCACCACCCTGCCACCGCCGTCACCTGGCTCGTTTCACCCCGTCCACCAACGGCGTCGAGAGCGTCGGGCCGGGCGTCCGGCGGTGATCGGCGACTGCTTCGGGCGGAACTCCTGATCCGGATGATCCGAGACCGGGGCGCGGCACGTGCCACGCCCCGGCCGGGTGTCGAGGGAGCCTCAGAGTTTGAAGCGCATGACCATGCGACTTCCCGGGAGGCTGGAGATGGTCCCGCTGCTGCAGTCCGTGATGTCGGCCCCCGGGAAGAGGGTGCCGGTGACGGTGGCGCCGGGCAGGACGGAGCTGTCGAGGGACACCGTGCCGTTGAGGCTGTTGGAGATCTCGTTCTTCGAGGGGTCGCCCTCGACGTCCTGCATGCCCGCGGCGTTGATGGTGGAGGTGCCGGCCGGGTTGCCGTTCGCGTCGGCCCAGTCGACGACGATGGTGCCGGTGAGCTGGCCGAGCTGCTTGCAGGAGAGGGTCGCCGACCCGGTGAGGGTGATCGATCCGGCGGACAGGTTGGGGCCGCCGTTCTTCGTCAGGCACCTGGTGATGGTGCCGTTGTTCATGGACAGGTCGACCGCGGCGGGGGTGTCCGTGATCGGCGTGGTGCTGTTGACCGTACCCTCTGCGGCGCACATGAGCCGGAGCAGCGGGTTGGCCCGGGTTTCGGCGACCCCGTTGGCCCCGTCGGTCACGACCGGCGTGTCGGCGGCGGCCGAGGCGGGGGCGGGCTGCTGGAGGAGCACGGCCGAGGTGGCGGCCACGGCGGCCAGGGCGAGCGGGACGGCGGCCAGGCGCCACCGGCGGGGCCTGGACGGCGCTGCTTCACGCGTCGGCACGGGGTCGGAGTCCCAGGAGTGCAAGGGCATGGTGTTCCTGTTCTGTGAAGTCGGGCGGCTGAGGGTCAGAGGAGTTCGGAGAACTGGGCGTCGTGCTTCGCGGTGAGGCTGCTCAGGCCGTTGGAGCAGTGGCTGATGTCGCTGGTGGGCTCGAAGGTCGCGAGGACGCCGGCGAGCGGCAGGACCTTGCTGCCGAGGGACACCGTGCCGTCGCTCGAGTTGAGGATGTCCCCGCGCGCGGGGTCGCCTTCGACGTCCTGTGCGCCGTTGGTGGTCACGGTGGAGGTTCCGACGACGCTGCCGGTCTGGTTCAGTCCGCTGTACCAGGTGATGGTCTCGGTGCCGCTGAACGTACTGGGGGAGGAACACGAGAGCGTGCCGGTGCCGGCGAAGGTCAACGTCGCCGACAGTACGTCCGTGGGCCCGCCGTTCTCGGCGAAACACTCGTCGAACGTGCCGACCCAGGAGAGGGACACGGTCCCGGCGGTGTTCGTGATCGGCGCGCTGCTGGTGCCGACGGCCTGCCCGGAGCAGGTGAGCTTGGTCAGGAGAGTGTCGCGGTGGCCGGTGGACTCGCTGGCGGCGGCCCGGGTGGGGGCGGCCTGCTGGAAGAGCAGGCCGGCACCGGCGGCCGTGGCGACCAGGGCGAGCGGAACGGTGGCGAGACGCCACCGCCGGACCGAGAGATTTCTGGTGTGCGGCCCCGACGGCGTGCCCGGGGCGGTGGGCTGAGCGCCCATAGTTGCTCTCCTTCTGTTTATGTATACGAACTGCTGCTGTCAGAATCACCGCCAGTGGGGCACTGTGCGATCCAGGAGGAGCCGGATTCGTCTTTGCGGTGCGACATTGACCCGACTGCCACAGTGCGCCCTCGGGCTCCTATGGAGCTTCCTTTTTGCTACTGAAGATCGTGAACGACCTTTACTATCAGGCAGTCGAGGGATAGCGGCGTGTGCCTGCCGGGTCTTCCGCCGGTGTCGGGCTACGTTCTGCGGCAGACCTTTTCAGAGTCGGCCCGCCGGGTCGCCCGACGGATGAGGGGAGACATCAATGCCGCCCAGTCCACCTCTTCCGCCCGGCGGCCCCCGGATTCCGGCCGTGGATCGGCTGCCCGGTTTTCCGGGTGCGGAGCACTGGCGGCGCGAGGCGGAATCCGGATTGCACTACGTCGACCACGGATCCGGCGACGTCGTGCTCATGCTGCACGGAAACCCGACGTGGGGATATCTGTGGCGGCGTCTTATCACCGCGCTGGCCGAGGACTTCCGTTGCATCGTGCCGGACCAGTTGGGCATGGGGCTCTCTCAGCGCAGGACCGGTGCCGGTCCGATTCCGCTCGCAGAGCGGCTGGAGCACCTCGACGCGCTGGCGGCCCACCTGATCGAGCAGGGCCGGGCGCCGTCGGCGGGCTGGACCCTGGCGGTACACGACTGGGGAGGGCCGATCGGCCTGGCGTGGGCGAGGCGGCATCCCGGGTTGGTCACGAAGCTGGTCGTGCTGAACAGCGTGGGTTTCCGCTGGCCCGAGGGCTACCGGCTGCCGCGCTCGCTGGCCCTGCTGCGCGACGTCCGACCGCTCGGCGAGGCGGCGCACCTGCTGAACGTCTTCCCCCGGGCGGCGCTGCGCGCCGGAGTGGTCCGGCCGCTGCCCGCCGAGGTCCGCTCCGCTTACCTGCGGCCGTACCGCGGCGCGTGGCAGCGCCGCGCGGTACGGGACTTCCTGCGGCAGATCCCGCGCAGCGGCGCGGACCCCGCCTGGTCCCTTGTCGATCCCGGTGACGACAGCGCCGACCTCGCCGGGCTGCCGGTGTTCATCGGCTGGGGCCTGCGGGACCCGGTGTTCACCCCGCTCGTCCTGCGGGAGTGGCGGCGCAGACTCCCGCACGCCGAGGTGCACGCCTTCGCCGACGCGGGCCACTTCGTCCTGGAGGACGCCGGCGATTCCCTGATCAGGCCGCTTCGGCGCTTCCTGTCCACACGATGACGAACCATCACGGAAAGGTGCCCATGCCCTCGCCCCACAGCAGGATCAGTCTCGTGCGGGTCCATGTCCCCGAGGCCCGCCAGAGTTCCCGCGAGATCGAGGAGGAGCTGCGCCGGCAGAGCCCCGGGGCCGCGCTGCCGGCGGGACTGCTGGAGCACATGTTCGGGCTGCGCGAGCGGTGCGTGGCGGCGCCGGAGGAAATGCCCTCGGACCTGGCGGCCCGGGCGGGCGCCGCCGCCCTGCGCGACGCCGGCCTCCCGCCCGAGGCGGTCGACCTGCTCGTCTACACCGGGATCAGCAAGGACCTCGACGAGCCGGCGACCGCGAACGTGGTGGCCGCCAAGCTCGGTGTCACGGCACCGGTCTTCGATCTGATGAACGCCTGCAACGGCGTGCTCAGCGCCTTGGAGAGCGTGGATGCGCTGATCAGGCTCGGCTCCTACCGGCGGGTGCTGGTGGTCACCGGGGAGGTGCCCAGCCGGATGACCCGCTGGCGCATTCCGGACCGCGGTCGGCTCGCATCGGCGCTGGCCAGTCTCACGCTGGGCGACATGGGGGCGGCCGTGCTGGTGGAGGCGAGCGAACGGCCCGGCATCCTCGGCAGCCGCTTCTTCGCCAACCCGGCCGCGTGGCCGAGCGCGGTACTGCGCAGCCCGTACGCCACCGGCCGGATGCACGAGTTGGAGGTCGACGACGCCGCGTTGACGGCCTCCTTCGCGGAGCTGCGGGGACAGGCCTTCAAGGCCGCGGGCGAACTGATCGATTCCGTGGCCGACTGTGCGCTGTTCTGCGTCCACCAGCCCTCGGCGGCCATGACCCGCGACCTCTGCTCATCCGCCGGCATCCCCGCCGAGGCCGTGATCCCCACCTTCCCCGACTACGGCAACGTCGCCACCGCCACCATCCCGCTGCAGCTGGTCCTCGCGCAGGAGCGGGGCCGGCTGCACGAGGGCGATCTGGTGGGGATCCTCGGCCTGGCCAGCGGCACCAGCCTCGGCGTCATGGCCCTGCGGTGGTGAGCGCGGTCCCCGGGGCGACCGAGGAACGGGACGCCTGGCCGGAGACGCTCGCCGCCCACCTGGCCGGCTGGGCCGGCCTGCAGCCGGACCGCACCGCGCTCGTCTGGCCCGCTCCGCGCGGCCGGTGGCACACCGTCGACTTCGCGACGCTGGAGGCCGCCTGCCGGGCGCGCATCCGCGAACTGCGCGAGGCGGGCGTCGGCGCCGGGCAGAAGGCCGTGGTGATGGCCCGCGACCCGTACGACCTGGTGACCACCGTGTACGGGCTGCTCGCCCTCGGTGCGGTGCCGGTGCTGATCGACCCGGCGCTGCCCCGTCCGGCGCTGCGGGCCTGTCTGGACGAGACGCGGCCCGAGGTGTTCATCGGCGACCCGCTCGCCCAGCTGGCCCGGCTGCTGCTCGGCTGGGCCCGCCCGCACGTCACCGTCTCACTGCTCACGGGCCGCGCGTGGCGCGCGTGGTGCGCGCGTCGGCCGGAGCTGGAGACGGAGCTGGAGACGGAGCGGCCGGAACCGTCATGGCCGAGCCCGCCGCCCGCCGCCTCGCTCGCGCTGATCGCCTTCACCTCCGGCTCCACCGGAGTGCCCAAGGGCGTGGAGTACGAGCACCGGCAGCTGGCCGCCCAGGTCCGCTCCCTCACCGGGCTGCTGGGGCTGGGCCCGGGCGAGGTGCTGCTCGCCGGGTTCCTGCCCTTCGCCCTGTTCGGGCCCGCCACCGGCGCCACCACCGTCGTCCCGGCCATCGACCACCTCAGACCGGCCCGCACCCGGGGCGCCGACCTGGCGCGCGCCGTCACCGAACACTTCACCTCGGTGGTGTGTGCCTCCCCGGCGGTGCTGCGGGCCCTGGCCGGGGAGTGCGAGCACGGCCAGCTGTCGCTCGCCCCGGTGCGGCTGGCCTGTTCCTTCGGCGCCCCGCCGTCCGAACGGCTGGTGCGTGCGCTGCGCCGGGCGCTGCCGGAGGAGGCGACGCTGCTCAGCGCGTACGGCGCCACCGAATGCCTGCCGGTCAGCGTGATCGACAGCGCCGAACTGGCCGCCGCGCACGCGGAACCGCTGCACGCCCACCGCGGGGTCTGCCTGGGCCGCCCGGTGCCCGGCATCGCGGCCCACGTCCTGGTGCCGGTCGGCCCCGTGTCGTACAACCGGACAGTGCCGCAAGGGAGTTACGGGGAGATCACGGTCGGCGGCCCGCAGGTCAGCCGGGCCTACCATGCCCGCCCGGGAGCGAACGCGGCCGCCAAGGTCGGCACCGGGGAGGACGTACTGCACCGCACCGGCGATCTCGGCTGGCTCGACGAGAGCGGCCGGCTGTGGTTCCTCGGGCGCTCCGCGCACCGGGTGCACGGAGCCGGGTTCGCGCTCGACACCGCCGTGGTCGAGCGGGTCGCCGACGCGGTGCCCGGCATCGGCCGCACCGCGCTGATCGGCCTCGGGCCCGCAGGCCGTCAACGGCCGGTGCTGTGCGTGGAGTTGGCGCCATCGGGGGCCAACTCGGCGACGGCCGTCCTCCAGGGGCTTCGGCACGCCCTGTCGGCGGTGCCGGGCGGCCACCGGGTTTCCACCGTCCTGCTCCACCACCGGCTGCCCACCGACCCGAGGCACAACTCGCGCGTCGACCGCGACCGCCTCGCCCGCTGGGCCCGCCGCCGGCTGCGCCGACGACGCCCGGGCGGCGTGCTGGGAGGCCGGCGATGAGGATCCTGGTCACCGGGGGCAGCGGCTTCCTCGGCCTGGAGCTGTGCCGCCGCCTCGCCGGGCGCGGCGACGTGGCGGTCTCGCTGAACCGCCGCTGGAGTCCGGAGCTGGAGCGCCTCGGGGTCCGTCAGCACCTGGGCGACATCGCCGACCCGGATACGGTCCGGCGAGCCCTCGACGGGTGCGAGGCGGTGATCCACAACGCGGCCCTGGCCGGCGTCCGGGGCCCCGAGCGGCCGTACCGCGCGGTCAACGTCGACGGCACCCGGCACGTGCTGACCGCCTGCCGCGCCCTCGGCATCCGCCAACTGGTCTATACCTCCACCGCGAGCGTGGCCTTCACCCCCGAGGGCGTCACGGGAGCGGACGAGTCCCTGCCCGGGCCCCGGAGCCACTCGGCCGCCTACCCCCGCACCAAGGCCGAGGCGGAGGCGGCCGTCCTCGCCGCCAACGGCCCGGACCTGGCGACCACGGTGCTGCGGCCCCACCTGATCTGGGGGCCCGGCGACCCGCACTTCCTGCCCGCCCTGCTGCGGGCGACCGAAACCGGGCGACTGCGGATGCCGGGCCGCGGCACCAACCTCGTCGACACCTGCCACCTCGCCACCGCGGCCCACGCCCACCTGCTCGCGCTGGACCGGCTGCGACCGGGCCACCCGGCGGCAGGGCGGGCCTACTTCATCGCCCAGGGCGAACCGCGGCCGCTGCGCGAGGTGGTGGCCAGGCTCCTCACCGCGGCCGGACGCCGCGCGAGCTGGCGCCCAGTGCCCTACCCCGTCGCCCTGGCCGCCGCCGTCCTGGCCGACGCCACCACGACGGTGCTCCGCCGCCACACCGACCACGGCCTCAGCCGGTTCCTGCTCCACCAGCTCACTCGGCCGCACTGGTTCGACCTCACGGCGGCCCGGCGCGACCTCGGCTTCGAGCCGCCCACCACCTTCGACCAGGCCATGGCCGAGCTGACCCGTCACCACCGCACCACCGGCGGCTGAGCCCGCCCCCCTCACACTCCGGAAAGGAACCACGATGGACACGACGCTCTCCGTGGACGACGTCTGCGACACCGCCCAGACCCTGCTCGTCGAGCGGTTCGGCGTATCCGCCGACGTCATCAGCCCCGACGCCACGTTCGAGGAGATGGACGTCGACTCGCTCGCGCTGGCCGAGTTCGCCTTCGTGCTCCAGGACGAGTTCGGCATCCTGATCAGCCAGGAGGACGCCGACCGGCAGAGCACGCTCATCGACGTCGCCCGGATTGTCCAGGCCCGACTCGGCGACGCGACCGAACCCGTCGCGTGAACCGCCCCGAGATCGCCGTCACCGGCCTGGGGCTCGTCACCCCGGCCGGGTTCGGCGCCGAGGAGACCTGGCAGCGGGTCTGCGCCGGCACACCCACCGCGTCACCGGACCCGGACCTCGACGCCGCCCCGGTGACGTTCTCCTGCCGCATCCCCGCCATGGACCTGGACACGGCGGTCGGGCGCAAGAAGGCCTGGCGGATCGGACGGTTCAGCAAGCTCGCGCTGCTCGCGGCCCGGGAGGCCGTCCAGAACGCGGGACTGGACACCGGCGGGTGGGACGGCGCCCGGGTCGCCGTCGTGCTCGGGGTGGGCTTCGGCGGCGCGCCGCACTGGGAGGACCAGCTGCGCCGACTCCATCAGCGCGGGCCGGCCCACGTCTCGCCGACGGTGATCCCGATGGTCATCGGCAACATGGCCGTCGGCGAGGTGGCCCAGGAGTTCGGCGCGCGTGGTCCCACGCTCGCCTGCGCCACCGCCTGCGCCTCCGGTGCCACGGCGCTGGCCATCGCCCACGACCTGCTGGTCGCCGGGTCCTGCGACATCGTCCTGGCCGGTGGCGCCGAAGCCGCCCTCAGCCCGCTGGTGGCGACCGGGTTCCACCGGATGGGCACCCTGTCGGCGCGCGGGCACGACGTGCCGGGCGCCTCCCGGCCGTTCGCCGCCGACCGGGACGGCTTCGTCCTGGCCGAGGGCGCCGCCGTGCTCGTCCTGGAGCGCGCCGCGGACGCGAAGGCGCGCGGTGCCCGGGCGCGCGCCGTGCTCGCCGGACACGGCGCCAGCAACGACGCCCACCACCCGACCGCGCCGCCCCAGGGCGCCGCCGGTGCGGAACAGGCGCTGCGTACGGCGCTGCGCAGCGCGGGCCTGGACGCCGGCGACATCGGCCACGTCAACGCCCACGGCACCTCCACCCCGCTCAACGACGCCGCCGAGGCCGGCCTGATCGCCCGCGCCCTGCCGCACCGGCCCAGCGTCACCGCCCCCAAGGGCGTGCTCGGCCACAGCCTCGGCGCGGCCGGTGCGATCGAGGCGGCGCTCACCGTGCTGACCATCGAACGCGCACTGGTGCCGCCGGTCGCCAACCTCACCCCCGACATCGCCGAGTTCGACATCGACTGCGTCACCGGGACGGCGCGCCGGCAGCGCATCGACGCGGCGCTCAGCCACTCCTTCGGCTTCGGAGGCCACAATGTCGTCCTCGCCCTGCGCCGGGGCTGACCCCCGGGCGGGCACGGTCCGAACCACCCCGGCGCCGCCCGGCGGCAGCGGGGCCAGGCTCGGCGCACTCGTCGCCCGCCACCGCTGGGCGGTGCTGTGGACCACCGCCCTGCTACTGGCCGTCGCCGCGGTCGTCGGGGCCGGGCTGCCCGCGCGACTGTCCCACGGCGGCTTCACCAACCCCGGGGCCGAGTCCGGCCGGGCGCTCGAAGCCATCGAACACCACTACAACGCGGGCGGGACCAGCACGATCGTGGTCTTCCGCAGCGAAACCCTCACCGTGGACGACCTGGAGTTCGGCGAAGCCGTGCGGTCCGCGCTCGCCACCGTGCCCAGATCCGTGCTGACGGGTGCCCAGCACTACTGGAACACCGGCAAGCGGGAACTCCTCTCCACCGACGGGCACGCGGCCTGCGTGGTCGTCGGACTGGCCGGCACCGGCGACCAGGCCAAGACCGCCTCCTACGAGCGGCTGCGCCGGCTGCTGCACGCCGACGGACTGACCGTCGCCTACGCCGGGCAGGTCCCGCTCGAGGCCGACCTGGACCGGACCGTCGACGACGACCTCACCCGGGCCGAACTCTACGTCTTCCCCCTGCTGTTCCTGCTGCTCCTGCTCTTCTTCGGCAGCCTCGCCGCGGCCCTGCTGCCGCTGGCCGTGGCCGGCGCGAGCCTCGCGATGTCCTTCGCGGTGCTGCGGCTCCTCTCCCCACTGGTACCGGTCAGCTACGTCACCCGCAACGTCGTCGTCATGATCGCTCTCGGGCTGTCCGTCGACTACGCCCTGTTCGTCGTCGTCCGCTTCCGGCGCGAGCTGCGCCACCGGGGCGACCCGCACCGGGCCGTGGCCGCGACCATGGCCACCGCCGGGCACACCGTGCTCTACTCCGCGACGGCCATCTCGCTCGCCGTCCTGGGCCTGACCCTGCTTCCGTTCCCCATCACCCGCTCCCTCGGCATCGGCGCCGCCGTCACCGTCGCGCTGGCCGGCGCCGTCAGCCTCACCATGCTGCCCGCCGTACTGGCCGTGCTCGGCCCGGGCGTCGAGGCCGGGTGCGTCCGGCTGCCGGGCTTCGGGCGGGCCGGTCTCGGACGGGCCTGGGCGGCGGACCAGGAGACGGGGTTCTGGTACCGGCTGGGCCGGAGCGCCGTCACCCACCCGTGGGCCTGGCTCACCGCCGCCGTCGCGGTGATCGCCGTGCTGAGCGCCCCGGTCGTCGGGCTGCACCTCGCGGCGAGCGACCAGCGGACCCTGCCCGCCGGGGCGGCCAGCCGCAGGGCCCAGGAACTGCTGCACGAGGACTTCCCGGCGGCCGCGCTCGACCAACTCCAGGTCGTCGCCCACCTGCGGGACGACATCGGCGGCGAGCCGGGCAAGGCCGAACTGGCCCGCTGGCAGGAGCGGCTCGCCGGACTGCCGGGTGCCCAGGACGTCCGGCTGCGGGTCAGCACCGCGCACAGCGCGCTGCTGACCGTCGCCACCGACGCGGCTCCGGACGCTCCCGCCGCCGAGCAACTGGTGCGCGCCGTGCGGGCGCTCGACCCGCCCGACGGCGGCCTGGTCCTGGTCGGCGGACCGGCCGCGGCCAACGTCGACGTCCTGGACACCCTGAAGGCCAGGCTCCCGGCACTGGTCGGGTACCTGCTGGTGGTCACGCTCGGCCTGCTCTTCCTGGCGTTCCGGTCGCTGCTGGTCCCGGTCAAGGCCGTCATCACCACGACGATGTCCCTCGGCATCGCCTACTCCGCCGTCACCTGGACCGTCCAGGACGGCCACGGCGCCCGGCTGCTCGGCCTTCAACCCACCGGGTACGTCGGCGCGTTGGAGGCCGCCATCATGCTGATGTTCGTCTTCGCGCTCTCCGTCGACTACGAACTCTTCCTGATCGCGCAGATCCGCGAGCTCCACCGCGGCGGCATGGACAACGCGAGCGCCGTGGTGACCGGCCTCGGGCGCACCGGCGGGCTGATCTCGGCCGCGGCGGCCCTGATCGTGCTGGTCGCCGCGGCCTTCGCGACCAGCCCCGTCGTCACCGTGAAGGAGATCGCCCTCGGTGTCCTGGTGGCCGTGGCCGTCGATGCCACCGTGGTGCGCATGCTGCTGGTTCCCGCCACCATGCGCCTGCTCGGCGAACTCAACTGGTGGACACCGCGCTTGCGGCGGCCGGCGGCGCCGGGCGGTCCCCGTCCGGGGCCGTTGCCGGGCCTGGAAGCGGTGGAGTGAGCGTACGAGTGGGTTCCGGGCGGGCCTGGCGCTGGGAGGCGTGCGGAGCGGGCTCGGAGCACTGGTGTCCTGCGCCGGAGATCCGGCGCAGGACACCAGGAGCAGTACCGGTGATCCGACCGGGCTACACGGGGGTGTTGATGACGGAGACCATGCCGAAGTGGTGGTGGGCGATGGAGAGGTCGCCCTGGGTGTCGCCGCCGGTGGGGGTGATCATGGCGGAGGAGACGGTGTACTCCCTCGGGCCGCCGCTCTGCATCAGGTAGGGGATGCCGATGGTGGCGGGGCTCTGCGGTCCGAGGGCGCCGAGCCCCGGGGGACGGAGAGCCGGTAGGAGAGCCGGTAGACGGAGGGGGCGGCGGGTCGTTGTTCTCGTAGAGCGTGGTGAGGCCGGGTGGGCGGCCGGTGGTGGGGATCTGGGTGTAGAAGGGGATGGAGAAGGTGAAGTTCGCGGGGCTCTCGGGAGGTGCCGTCGCTGACGGACGGCAGCGTCGCGACGTTGGCGTAGAACGGGGTGATGACCTTCAGTGACACCGGTCCGGTGGCCGCGGTGCTGCTGAAGTTGCCGATCGTGACCTGCACGGTGGCCGTCCCGCCGCCCATGTAGGTGCCCGCGTCCGCCGAGCAGTACAGGTTCACGCTGTTGAGCGCGTCCGGCCGACGGGTGGCACCTGCGGGGGCCACGGACCGGTCCTCGGCTGCGGCTGCTGCTGGCGCGGCTGCGCCCAAGCCCACCACGGCCGCGCCCAGTCCTGCTGCCCTGAGGAGGCTTCGGCGTGCCACCGGTGTTGCCCCCGGCCCGCCGGACTCGTCCTCTTCGCGGATTCCATCGACCATGTCTGCGCCTCCATCGGCACGTAGCGGTGAAGCGGGCTTCCAGCCCAGTGGTTCGTACTCTGACATGTGGTCATGTCGCAGGGCGGTCAACGCGCTTGACGGCATCCGGTCCGCCACCGTGCCGGAGTCGACGCGGCAACGGTGCACGCCTTCCGAGCAGTGGCCACAGGAATGGCGCGCCCCCGGGCGTCGGATGTTGCCCGGGGGCGCGGGAGCGCGTGCTGTGCGCTCAGAGCGAGGCGAGGCTGAAGTCCACCTCGTGTTTCCCGGTCAGGGCGGTCACCCCGGTGTCGCAGGAGCCGGTGATGCCGGACAGGTCGAAGCTGCCCTGGTAGCTGTTGAGGGGCAGGAGGGTGCTGGTCACGTCCGTGATGCCGGTCTCGTCGTTGGTCACCTCGCTGCCACCCGAGTTGCCCTTCTCCCCGCCCTGGAAGGAGACGGTGGTGCGGCCGAGGTCCCTGTTGTCGACGTCGTACCAGGTGAAGGTCGCCGTTCCGGAGAAGGGATGGTAGGACACGCAGGAGAACGTCCCGGTGCCGACCGAGGAGATCGTGCCGTGGTCGACGTTCGAGTTGGTTCCGGCGGCGCTGTAACAGTCGTCGAGGCTGCCTTCGACCGTGTACGAGTTCGATGCCGCCGCGTCGGTCACCGGGTTCTTGAACGTCAGCGTCACCGGCCCTGAGCAGGTCAGGTCCTTCAGTACCTCCGTCGCGTGCGCGGACCCGGCCGCCCCCGGGATCGCTACGGCCAGCAACCCGCCCGCGGTCGCCGCCACCATCAGACGCCTCATCGTGTGCTCTTCTTCCTGTTCGTCGGTGTCGTGCCTTGGCGCCAAGAATCCCCGGTACTCGATCAACCGGTACATGCGCGCTGCCGGCGCACTCCGTGTCTCATCCGGACAGGCGTACCCAGTCGACCGAGAAGCCTTGCTGCCGTTCGGCTGTTCGTCTACGTGCGCGAGCCCGGGGCGCAGCGGGGCGGGCGGGCCCGGTGGCCGTTGCCGGCGCCCCGCTGAGGGCGGGCCGGGTCACCCGATCTCCCCTCCGGTGTCGCGGGAGAACCGCGGCCGCAGCACTGTTTGAGCATGAGCTACGACCATGGGGTGACGGCCGGAGCCCGTGTGAGGCCTGCCCGCCCCCGGAGGGTGCGTGCCGCCCTCGGTTCCGGATGCCTCGCGGGGGCGCTGGTCCTGCCGGCCGGCGTCACCGCGCCCGCCCGGGACGCGACCACCCGGACCTTCACCACCGACGCCACGTTCACCGTCCCGGACGGTGTCACCGGCATCACCGTCACCCTCGTCGCGGCGGGTTCCGGGGGAGGCGGCGGGGGCGGGGGAGGTGGCACCGGCCTCTTCAAGAGCGGCGGCGGGGGCGGGGCGGGAGGCGGCGGCGGGGGAGGCGCCCGGGTCACCTGCACCCTGGCCGTCACCCCCGGCGACGTGCTGACCCTCACCGTCGGCACCGGCGGAGCCGGTGGGGCGGGAGGCGCCAGCGGTGAGGAGGCCGACCCGGGTGCCGACGGCGGTGCCGGGGGCGCCGGGGGCCGGTCCACTCTCACCGGCGGCGCAGCCGTCCTGGCAGCCGTGGACGGCGGGTCACGGCCCGGGGGCGGGGGCGCGGGCAGCGTGCTCGGAGGCGCCCGGGGCGAGGGAGGCCACGGCGGAGGGAGCGTCCCCGCCTCCGCCTGCAAGGGCGGAGGGCCCAGCGGCACAGGCGGATCCGACGGTGACCTCGGCGCCGGTGGTGAGGAAGGCGTCGACGTGACACCGGCCACCGTCGGCGAGACCGTCCCCGGCAGCATGGGCGGCGTGGGCGGCGAAGGCGGTGCAGCGGGGGCTCCTGTGCCGGCCGCCTGCCCCGTGGGCACCGGCGACGGCGGGGACGGCGGCGACGGCCAGGACTACGTCGGCAACTTCGACGACCCCCAGACCCCCGGCGAGGACGGCACCGCGGGCACCGAGGGCGGCAGCGGCTGCATCACCCTCGTCTATTAGGGCCTGTCTGGCGGATCTTGCCGGACAGGCCCTGGACCAGCGGGCCGGGCCCCGACGCCGGCTTGATCGGCGTCGGGGCCCGGCACTTCGTCAGGCCGCCGTGTCCAGGAGACTCGTCCCGCCCGGCCCGAGCCTGCCGGGCACCGCTCGCTCCGCAGCGAGGGGCGGGGTTTGCGGGAGCGCGGCGGTGGGGCGCCCGTTCGGGATCAGGCGTCCTGCGCGGGGACGAAGGGGACGGGCATGGGCCTGGCCGTGGGGGTGGCGGTGGGGGTGACCGTAGGCGTAGGCGTGGGCGTGGGCGTGGGCGTGGGCGTGGGGGTGGCGGTGGAGGTCGGGCTGGATGTGGAGGTCGGTGTCGGTGTGGGGGACTGCGTGCCGGTGGGCAGCGTGATGGTGACCGTCCCGTCCAGCGTCATCGACTTCAGGCCGGTCGGGGTGTTGCAGGCCGTGAGGTCGATGTCGGACTTGACCGGGTCGAGGACCACCGTCCAGGTGGCGCCCTTGTAGCGGCCCGCGGTGATGCCGCCGCTGAGGGGGTTGCTCGACTTGAGCAGGTCCTGGATCGGCTGCATGTCCCAGGTGAAGTCGGTGGTGCCCGGGTCCTCCGTGGTGGGCTGGCCGTTCGCGGTCTCCCAGGTGACGCGCTGCAGGGTGCCGGGCGCGTTCTGGTAGTTGCCGGCCGCGCAGGTCACGCCGTTGCCGAGGCCTGTCCCCACGTAGTCGGCCTGGGTGATGGGGGCGTCACCGGTGCAGTTGAGCAGTTTGGGGTTGCCGAGGGTGGCCGTGATGTTGTCCTGGGGGACGAGCGTGAGGCCGGAGCTGAAGGTCATCGTGAAGCTGTCCTCACAGGTGATGACCTGGGGCACTCCGGCGGCGGAGGTGTCGTACACGAGCAGTCCGCCGACCAGGGTGCCGGCTGTGAGGGCGGCGGCCGCGATACCGATGGGGTGTTTCATGGGGTCGTGCCTTTCTCGGGGTGGGGGAACCCGGTGGTGCTGCGGGCCGGATCACCCGGGGAGTCCGGGGGCCGGTGCTGGGGGACGGCTCGACGGGGTGGGGAGCCCGGAGCCCGACGGCCCGGCCACTGCGGGGGAGCCGTCGTCCTCGCCGTGGCGCGCGAGGGTGAGGAGCGCCGTACCGCTGACCACCAGGACGGCGAGGACGTAGAGCGGGGTCACGGCCGGGGACTTGAACCAGTCGGCGGCCTCGGCGGTCAGGTAGGTGGCGAGGGTGCCGCCGAGGAGTCCGCCCAGTTGGTAGCCGACGGCGGCTCCGCTGAGGCGCACGCGGCTCGGGAAGAGCTCGGAGACCAGGGCCGCCTGGGGGGCGTACATCGCGGCGAATCCCACCAGCGACAGCAGGTAGGCGAGCACCAGGACCGGGGGAGAGCCGAAGCGCAGCAGGGGCGCGAACGCGGCGGCCCAGAGCGCCATGGTGATGGTCCCGGCCAGGCAGACCCGTCGTCTCCCGTAGCGGTCGGACAGCGCGCCGAAGAACGGGATCAGGGCGATCAGCGCGAGCGGGGCGAGGAGCGAGAGCGCGATCAGGGCGTTGAGCGACAGGCCGGCGACGCGCAGCAGGGTCAGGACGTAGTTGAACGAGAAGCCGAAGAGCACGACGTCGGCTCCGGCGGTGATCGCCGTGGTGACGAGCAGCTGCCTGCGGTGCCGGGCGATCAGTTCGACGACCGGCCGCCTGCTGCGGGCCCCGGTGAGGGCGAGCGTCCGGAAGGCGGGGGTCTCCTCGATCCGGGCCCGGGCCCACAGCCCCACCACCACCAGCACGGCGGAGAGCAGGAAGGGCAGTCGCCAGCCCCAGGTCATGAACTGTGCGGGCGTCAGCGCACCGGAGACCGCCGTCATGGCCCCGAACGCCAGCAGGTTGCCCGCCGGTGCGCCGATCTGGGCCCAGCTCGACACCAGCCCCCGGCGCCCCGGTTCGGCGCACTCGTGCGCGACGACGGTGGCGGCTCCCCACGCACCGCCCAGGCCGAGCCCCTGGAGCAGGCGCAGCGTGACCAGCAGGAGCGGGGAGGCGAAGCCGATCTGGCCGTATCCGGGCAGCAGCCCGACCAGGCCGGTGGAGGCCCCGGTCAGCAGCAGCGCGCCGACCAGGGCGGGGCGCCTGCCGTGGCGGTCGCCGAGGTGCCCGAAGAGCGCCCCGCCGACCGGCCGTGCCACCAGCGCGGCCCCGTAGAGGCCGATGCCGGTGAGGGTCGCCGCGAAGGGGGAGAGGTAGGGGAAGAACTGGTGTTTGAAGACCAGCACGGAAGCGTTGACGTAGAGGAAGAAGTCGTACCAGACGAGCGTGGTACCCATGAGGCTGACGATGACCGAGCGGCGGACATCGCGCGTCGCGAAGCGCACATCGAACTCCATTGCGTGTGACTGCCGTCACTTCTAGCAATATTCCAGCGCCGGTGGCATCGCGCCACGCAGGCCGCCGCGGGCTGGACTATTCGCGTGCGTACCGTACCTGCGCCCCGAACTCCGGAGACTCGCCTGGGCGCCCGGCGCGACCGGTCGGCCCTTCGTTCAACTCATCTCCACTGCAAGGGTGTTCGCGGCCCACTTGGTCGACTCGGCCTCTTGTCCGAATGTGGCGTTCAGGTTAATCCTGTCGCTGGTGAACCATTGTGGTGTGGGGTGGATTCCGGCCGTCCGGCCGTCCGGACAATGCGACTTCCATTCGTATACGGCGAACCAGCGGGTCGGATTCATGGAGAATCCGACTTTCACATCCGGCCCGTCGCCCGCTCCAGCCCCCGCCGCCCCCGCCGGAGCGCTGCCGGCTGCGCCCGCCGGACACCCGCCGGCGACACCTCTGTCCACGGCGCTGTCCGCAGCTCGCCGACGCGGCTCCACCGGGCACACTCGGAAGATCACCAACGGCATCCGCGACCTTCGCCGGAGCCGAACGACGTGGCCATCCACCCTGGGGAGGAGCCGGCATGAACCGGTCCCGGTTGACGGAGCAGTCCGACGTGGCATCGGGCCCTGACGGTCCGATCACCGTCTTGTCCGGCTACGTCCATCCGACGCGCGGACCGGTGACCTGTCCGGCGGCCCCGCTCGTGGCCGGGTGGCTCCACGAGCGCGGGTTCGCCGCCCGGATCGGTGCCGGCGGGATCCTGCCGGCGGGCCGGGGTGGGCGGCTGTTCGCCACGACCTACATCGACCTGGACGGGGCCGTGGTGGGGATCGCCGTGATCGCTCCGGCCCGCCAGGAGGCGGTGGCGGCGGAGGCCGTCCGCGTCTGGTCGGCCACGGTGCGGACCAGGCGGCTGATCGTCTGCGCGTCGGCGCCCGCGTGCGGGCCGACCCCGGTCGTCCCGTCCCAGCCCCTGAACCGGCTTCCCCCGTCCGCAGGGGGCGCCGGGCAGGCCGAGTGCCCGCGGGCGGCCGCGACGTGGGCCGCCGTCCGGCAGTACGAGGTTCGCGGGGACACGGTCCTCGTGCTCGGCGGCGGTTTCGCCCCGGCTGACCCCGCCGCGCAGCAGGCGGGGCGGGTCCGGGTGCCCGACGTGGCCGGGGCGCAGGCCCTGCGGTCCGTCGATCCCGAGCGGCTGTCCTTCGTCCAGCACCCGTGCTCACCGGTCGAGGAGGTCGCGGAGATCCTCGGGGTGCTGCGCGCGCGGTTCCCGCTGCTTCGAGGCCAGCACCCCGATCAGTGGTGCTACCGCTCCTCCGACCGGCGGCGCGCCGTCCGCGCGGTGGCGGAGTCCAGCGACCTGGTGCTGGTCTCCGCCGGCAGCACCCTGGCGGCGTCGATCCGCTCCGGCGCGTTCGTGGCGTTCAACGGTCTGAACGCCCTGCGGCCGGAGGAGATCGCGGCGGCGGCGACCGTCGGTGTGATCGCCCCGCTGCGGGCTGCCGAGGGCGCTGTCGACGCGACGGACGCCGTGGTCGGGGCGATCGGCGGCCTGGGGCCGGTGAGTGTGGCCTACCACCGTACGGTCACGGAGGTCGCGACCGACGTCCTCGCGCGGACTCCGCGCCGGCCCTGACGGGGAGAAGGCTCGGCCGCTACCGCGTGCGCGAATCGTCAGGCACGCCCCAGGGCGGTGGCCCGTTGGATGAGGTGGTCCGCGGCCGGCCGCCGGCGGTGGGGGAGCAGGAGCCCGGGCATCCGCGCCCTGGCCAGGTGGGCTCGGCGGGAGGCCAGTAGCGGGTAGACGTCGAGGAACTCGTGCCAGGTGGCGCAGGCGGCTTCGATGTGTCCGGCCGCCAGCTGGCGCTCGGCCAGTCTGCTGAGGACGACGGCACGGGAGCGGGACTCGCCCCGGGGCCTGCGGGCGGCGGACACCTCCAGGAGCTTGATCGCCCCGGCGGGGTCGCCGAGTTCGACTCCGACGAGGGCCCGCTGGTGGTCCCACGAGGCGCGGTGGTAGTCGCCGATCGGCGGTGGCGGGCCCGTGGCGTTCGTGAGGAGGTCGCGGGCGTCGCCGATGTGGCGCAGCGCGGCCGTCCGATCGCCGAGGGCGGCCTCGGACAGGGCGAGCTGCCCCAGGACGGAGGCGCGCAGCCGCGGCGCCGAGGAACTGATGCGGCAGTCGGCGGCGGCCTGCGCCAGGCGCAGGCTCTGGCGCCGGTGGCCGAGTTCGTAGGCCTGGGTGGCCATGGCGCGCAGGGTCATCGCCTGGGCGGCCGTGTCGCCGGCGTGCCGGGCCAGGTCGAGGGCGAGGCGGTAGTACTGGCCGGCGAGGCCGTTGAGGTCGTCGTCGATGTGCATGAAGGCGCACAGGTAGCACAGTCGGGCGGTGGCTCCGAGGATGCCGAAGTGCCGGACGGGCGGGGCGGGTGCGGCGAGCATGGGCGCCGCCGTGGTCGCGAGGAACGCGGCGAGTGCGGTGCGGGCCTGGCCTCCGCCGTGGACGCGGTCGATCGCGGAGAAGACGGGCAGCAGCAGGGCGAGCGCGTCCGGCTGGGGCGGGGGCGCCTTCGCGCCCGCGGGTACCGACGCGCCGGTCGGGGCTTCGGTCCGGCCTCCGGTCAGGGCTTCGGCCAGGCCGGTCGGGCTTGCGGGCGGTGCGGGCGGCGGCTGGTAGGAGAGGAGGTTCCCGTGGCGATCGGGTGCGACGGCCGCCGCCGCGAGCCGCGCGAGCACCGCCGGGGAATCCGGCGCCGGGGTGTCCGGCGGCGGATCTCCGAATCCGGCGTCGGCCAGGGTGACGGGCCGTCGGAGCCGACGGCCCAGCGCCGCGCAGACCAGGTGGGGGGCGGGCTTGCGGGGAACGGCTCCGGTGAGCCACTGGTGCACCGAGGCGCGCCCGTAGGCCCGGGCCCATCCGGATTCGGCGCCGATCTGATTGACGGCCCGGGCCAGTTGCTCTCCGGTCCATCGGGCTTCTTCGAGGAGTTCGCGAAGGCGGGCGTTCGGCACACGGCGGACGGCCATGTCTCTCCCGGCGGGTCGTCGACGCCGCGCTCACGGCGGCCCGGTCCGGCCTCCGCGGTACGCGGTCGCGCTGCGCACATCCCGCCATGCTATCCGCTCGCAGCGCCGCCGGGATGCCCGAATGGGATTCTCAACTCGATGTAATTCCCGGGAAGTTGACGCCCGGAAAAGCTTGACGGGCCGGCCGTCGAAAAGGGCCCGCGAGGGCGGCCGCAGCCTCCACCATCGGTGGCGTCGGGGCGTTTCCTTCGAACGTGCCCCAGGGTGGAGGCGGAATCCGTGATGTCCGGCCCGCAGCGTCCGCAGAGTCCCACGGCCACCGGAAAGTTCGTTCACATGTTCCCCGGGCAGGGGGATTTCAGTCTGACCCCGCTGTTGCGGACGCTTCCCCGCGTCGGGTCGCTGGCACGCGCGGTCGCCGAGGTCTTCGAGGAGGCCGACGTGGTCGCCGCCGAGTTCGGGGTGGCGCCGATCGGCCCCCGGCTGGCAGGCGGCTCCCACCTGACCGGCGACTCCCGTTCCGGTGGCGGCTCCCACCTGACGGGCGACTCCCCGCTCAGTGCCGGCGCGCTGGCCGCCGAGCCGGCCGGGACCGTACAACTCGCGCTGTTCGGTGTGTCGTTGGCGGTGCACCGCGCACTCGAAGCCGACGGCTGCCGGGCGCACCGTCTCCTGGCGGTCAGCTTCGGCGAGATCCCCGCGCTGACCGCGGCCGGATGCTGCTCGGTCGCCGACGGGGCCCGTCTGGCCTGCCGGCTCGGGCAGTTGCTGACCGGCCACGGCGGCGGCATGACACTGCTGGGCGCGGGCCCGGCCACAACCCGCCGGCTGCTCGCGGCCGCCGGGCCGGGCACGGGCGTGGTAGTGGCCTGCGTCAACCACGGCGGGGAGACGGTGGTCTCCGGCCCGCTCGACGGGCTCGCCGTCGTCGAACGGTCGGCGACGGCGCACGGCGTGGGGGCGCAGCGGCTGCGGCTCCCGTTCATGAGCCACCACCCGGCTCTCGTCCACGAGGCCGGTGCGTTCGCGCACTTCGCCCGGCGGCTGCGCCTGTCCCCGCCGCGCCGACCGGTGTACTCGGCGGTGGCCGGCCGGTTCTACCGCGCGGACAGCGATCTGCCGAGCGCGCTGTCCGCGTGCCTGGTCAGGCCTTTCGACCTGCCTGCGGTGTTCGGCGCGTCGATGGCGGACGCCTCGCTGGTCGTCGAGGCGGGCACCGGCAGCACGCTGACGAACAGCGTGCGCAGGATCGACCCGCGGCAGGACGCGCTCGCGCCGGTCGCCGACGGCCAGTGGCCGACCGGCCCCCAGACGCCGCTGCCGCCCCCGTGCTCCTGCCCGCCTCCCGCCGCGCCGGGAGAGGGCACGTCGCACCACCACCACCCGACCACGACGGCCGCACGGGGGGACTCTTGAACACCGAACGGAAGCCTGGCGAGGAGGCCGGCGCGATCGACGTCCTGACCCGCCTCTCGGCGCTGCTCCCTCCCCGGCGGGCCTCGGAGTTCGGACAGCTCCTGGCGGACCACCGGGCCGAACACGGGGCGGCAGCCCTGCGCACGGACGTCAGCGCGCACCGGCGGCTGGCCCGCCTGGCGGCCTCGCTGCCGCCGGCGGTCGAGGTGGTCGCCGACGCGGAACTGCTGGCCGCGCTCAGCGAGGCGACGGCGCTGGCGGATCCATCGCTCTACCAGACCTTCCTCTCCCACTACACCCTGTGCGTCGGCTCGCTGGTCCTCCTGGGCGGCAAGGCCGCGGACCCGGACGGCGCCCTCGCACACGCACGCACCAAGGGATCCTTCCTGGTCACCGAGATCGGCGACGCCGGCAGCCACCTCGGGATCCGCACCGAGGCCCGGTTCGACCCGGCCCGCCGCGCGTTCACGCTGCACACCCCGGACCACCGGGCCGCGAAGTTCTCCTCCGTCGCGGCGTTCGGCCTGCCCCAGCAGGCGGTGGTCTGCGCACGGCTGCTGACCGGCGCCCGGGACGGGGGAGTGTTCTCCTTCCTCGTCGACATCACGGGGGTCGACGGCCGCCCGGCACCGGGCGTGTCCGTCTCCGGCCCGCTCCCGGTGGGCGCGCTCCCGCTGCCCTACGGCCTCGTCCGGTTCCACGGCGCCCGAATCCCGTACGACCGCTGGCTGGCGGACGGGGCCGGGATCGACGCCACGGGCGTGCTGCACGACCCGCAGCCGAGCGCCGACGCCCGCCTCCAGCGGACCCTGAGCTGCGGCCAGGGGCTGTGGGCCACCCTGCCGTCCGCGATGGCGGGCCTGGCGGGCCGTAGCGCGGCGATGGCCTGGCGGTTCAGCGCGGGCCGCCGCTCGCACGGCCGGCTGGCGCCCGGGAGCCCGGTCCTGGAGTACCGCACCCAGCAGCACGCCGTCGTCGGAGCGCTGGCCGCCGCCTTCTCCCTGCGCTGCACGGCCCGGGCGGCCCTGTCCACGTGGGCGGGGCTGCGCGCCGCGAAGCCCTCCGACGGGCCGGGCACGGCGATGACCTTCTCCCCCTGGGCCGCGGTCGACCGCTCGCTCGCCCTCCACAAGGCGCACAGCACCCGGGCCGTGGCGGAACTCGTCGACTCCCTCCAGCACCGCTGCGGGGTGTCGGGCCTCTTCGACCACAACCGGCTGCCGGGCTACCTCGGCTTCGCCCGCGCCTTCGACAACGCCGGCGGCGACAACACCCTCATCCTGCTCGACGCCGGCCGCGCCCTCGCCGAGGAGCGGGCACGCCCCGATCGGCGGAGGGCCGGTCCGGGCCGGTTCCCGGCCGACCCGGGCCCGTCTTCGGCCGACCCGACCGACGCGGCGTGGTGGCCCGCGGTCGTCACCGCGCTGCAGGACCGGCTCGCCGACGACCTCGCCGCCGCGGCGTCGGCCCGTACCGAGGCGCTCCACGGCTCGCTCCAGCGAGACCTGGAGCTGTGGAACCCGCTGCTGGAGGACGCCCTGGAGCTGGGGGACGTCCAGGCCCGCCGGCTCGCGGCCGAGGCCGCGGTGGAGGGGACCGCCGCGCACGGGTGGCCCGTTCCGCAGGCGGCCGACCTCGCCGCGCTCGACGGCCTGCGCCAGGCCCGGCGCCTGGCCGGCCCCCTGCTGGCGACCGGCGTGCTCACCCCCTCGGCCGTACGCGCCCTGCCCGCCGCCATGGACGCCCTGTGCGACCGGTTGCGTCAGGCCCTGCCGGACATCGTGGCCGCCCTCGACCCCGGGGCGGGCCTCGCCCGCACCGCCCTCGACGAGCCCGACTACGCCGCCGCGCTCCTGGCCGCCCACGGCGCCCCTGCCGGCGCCCCCGCCAGTTCCTCCACCGGCTCCTCCGACCGCACCGGGAGCACGTCGTGAACCGAAGGAAGCCCCCCATGACCGGCGTCCTGGGCATGGGCACGTACCTGCCCGCCGAGGTCCGGGGCAACCACGAGGTCGGCCCGCCCGCCGGTGTCTCGGCCACCTGGATCACCGAGCGCACCGGCGTGGTCGAACGGCATCGGGCCGCACCCGACGAGGCCGCCTCGGACCTGGCAGCGGCCGCCGTACTGGCCGCCTGCGAGGCCGCCGGCATCCCGCCGGACCGGCTCGACCTCGTCGTCGCGGCGACCTCCACCCCCGACGAACTCGGGCCGGCCACCGCCTGCCGCGTCCAGGCCCTCACCGGCGCCGGCAACGCCGTCGCACTCGACGTCAGCGCGGCCTGCTCCGGCTGGCTGTTCGCGGCCAAGATCGCGCACGCCTGGCTGGCCACGACCCCCGGCGCCCGGTACGCGGCGGTCGTCGGCGTCGAGGCCTACTCGAAGTTCGTCGACCCCGCCCACCGCGGCACCGCCGTCCTCTTCGCCGACGGCGCCGCCGCGGCCGTCCTGGGCCCCGTCCACGACGACGCAGGCTTCCACGGCTTCCGCCTCGGCTCGGACGGCCGCGGCGCGCACCACGTGCTGATCCCCGCGGGCGGCAGCCGGATACCCGCCGGCCCCGGGAGCCTGAACGCCGGGCTGCACCACATCCACATGGACGGCCGGGTCGTGCGCGACTTCATCGCCGAGATCTTCCCCCGCCTCGTCGACCAGGCCCTCGCCGACCACGGCCTCGCCCTCAAGGACATCGACGCCTTCATCACCCACCAGCCCAACCCGCTGCTCCTGCGCGCCGTCGCGGACCGGATCGGCATCCCGGCCGAACGCCTGCACATCACCGGAGACCTCACGGGCAACATCGGCGCGGCCTCCGCCCCCTTCGCGCTGGCCGACGCCGCCGCCCGCGGCCTGCTGGCCGACCGGGCCCGCGTGCTCGTCTGCGTCTTCGGCGCCGGCCTGACCTGGGGCAGCGCCCTGCTCACCTGGACGGGCGCCCGCTCCCTGCGCGCGCCCGTCCGGTCCAGCAGCGACCTGGACACCCCCGCCCGGGACACTCCCGTCCGGGACACCCCCGCCCGGAACGCCACCGACTGACGCCCCGCCGGAACCGGAGGAACACCCCCATGACCATCCTCAACCGCTTCCGCCTCGACGGCCGCCGCGCCCTGGTGACCGGCTCCTCGCGCGGCATCGGCCAGGCCGTCGCCGTCGCGCTCGCCCAGGCCGGGGCCCGGCTCGCCCTCTCCGCCCGCACCGGGCCCGCGCTGAAGCACACCGCCGACCAGGTGGCCCGCTACGGGGGCACCCCCGTCCTGGTGCCCGGCGACCTCGCCGACACCGGGCAGGCCGCCATCGTCGACCAGGCCGCCCAGGCGCTGGGTGGCCTCGACATCGTCGTCCACAACGCCGGCATCCTGCCCACCAACCCCGACGGCAGCACACTCCTCGCACCGCTGCAGCACCTCCCGCAGCACGTCTGGGACGAGGTGGTCGCGGTCAACCTCAACGCCACCGCCGCGATCTGCCGGCACGCCCACCCGTACCTGGCGCAGTCGGACGGCGCCAGCCTGGTGCTGATGTCCTCGGTCGCGGGTCTGGTCGGCACGCCCATGATGGAGGTCTACGCCGCGACCAAGGCCGCCCAGGTCTCCCTCGCCCGCAGCCTCGCGGTCGGCTGGGCCCGCAGCGGGATCCGGGTCAACGCGCTGTGCCCCGGCTGGGTGCGCACCGACATGACGGCCGCCGTCCACACCAACGCCGCGCTCACCGACTGGCTGCTGGCCCACGTGCCGATGGGGCGCTGGGCCGAACTGGAGGAGGTCGCCGCGGCGGCGCTGTTCCTGGCCTCGCCCGCCTCCGCCTTCCTCACCGGGCAGGCGATCGCCCTGGACGGCGGCCTCTCGGTCCCCGACGGCGGCCTTGCGGGCACCCCCAAGCCGCCCTCCCCGTTCGCCGCGGCATGACCTCCCCACCCCCCGTCCCCGCCCCCACCCTCGCCTCCGCCCCCGGTCGCCGTGCCACGGCGGTGATCGCCGGCCTCGGATCCAGCCTCCCGCCCCGGGAGGTGACCAACACCCAGGTCATCGCCCGGGGCGGCCTGGACACCACCGACGAGTGGATCACCGGCCGGACCGGCATCCACCGCCGGCGGCTGGCCGGACCCGGCGTCAGCACCGGGGACCTGGCCACGGCCGCCGCGCGCGCCGCGATCGACTCCACCGGCTCCCCGGGCCTGCGCCCGGACCTGCTCCTGCTGGCCACCACCACGCCGGACCGCCCCTGCCCGGCCACCGCACCGGAGGTCGCCCACCGCCTCGGCCTCGGACCGGTCCCCGCGTTCGACCTCGCGGCCGTCTGCTCGGGCTTCCTCTACGGCCTGGCCACGGCCTCCGCCCTGCTCCGCAGCGGCGCCTGCCGCACCCCCCTGGTGGTCGCGGCCGAGAAGTACTCGGCCATCGTCGACCCCTTCGACCGCGACACCGCACCGCTCTTCGGCGACGCCGCCGCCGCAGTGGTGCTCCGCCCCGGGGACACCACCGAACCCGGTGCCCTGCTGGAGACCGACTGGGGCAGCGACGGCGGCGAGAGCGACCTGATCACCGTGGCCGCAGGCGGCTCCCGACTCCCCGCCACCGAAGCCCCCGGGCGCGATGACCGCTACTTCCGGATGCGCGGGCGCCAGGTCTACGCCCACGCCGTACGCCGGATGGCCGCCTCCGCCGGGGCCGCCCTGGTCGCGACCGGCTGGCAGGCCCGCGAAGTCCAGGCCTTCATCGGGCACCAGGCCAACCAGCGGATCCTGGACGCCGTCGCCGACCGCCTCGGCATCCCGCCACGGCACCGCTTCGGCAACATCCGCGACGTCGGCAACACGGCGGGCGCCTCCGTACCGCTCGCCCTCGCCGACGCCGCCGCCCGAGGGGCCTGCCGCCCGGGCGCCCCGACCCTGCTCACCGCCTTCGGCGGCGGTCTCACCTGGGCCTCCGCCACCCTGCTGTGGCCGGACGCACCCGTACGGACGGCCGCCCCGGAACCCCGGCCCCCGCACCACGGCCACGACCACGACCACGACCACGAGGAGGTCAGCCCACCGTGAACCCCGTCCGCGAGCACCTGGTCACCCTGCTCACCGAGAAGTTCGACACCCCCTCCGACACGATCGGCGACGACGCCGCCCTCGACGACCTCGACCTCGACTCCCTCGCCCGGATCGAACTCGTCGTCACCCTCCAGGACCACTGGGGCGTCGCCCTGGACGACGACCTCGACTCCGCCGCCGACGTGACGGTGGGCCAGCTCGTCGGCCGCATCCACGCCCTGCTCGCGCAGCCCGTCCGGCCCGTCGAGCCCGTCGCGTCCGTCGAGCCCGACCTGTTTGTCGACCCCGAGCAGCCGCCCGGCCCGGCCGCATGACCGCGTCCCGCCCACCGCTCGCCGTCACCGGGATCGGCCTGGCCACCCCGGCCGGTCACGGGGCGGAGCCGACCTGGCGAGGCGTCCTCGACGCCCGCAGCACGGCAGCACCCGACCCGGCGCTCGCCGGGCTCCCCGTCGTTCTCTCCTGCCGGGTCCCCGGCGACTCCGCCGCGCTGGTCGGCGGTCGCCAGCCCTGGCGGCTGGACCGCGCCACCCGCTTCGCCATCGCCGCCGCGCGGGAGGCCGTCGCCGACGCGGGCCTCGAACCCGCGCGCTGGGACGGCGCCCGGGTCGCCCTGGTCCTCGGCTCCGCCGCCGGAGGAGTCGGCAGCTACGAACACGCGGCGGAACGACTCCGCACCCTGGGCCCCTCCGCCGTGTCCGCACTGGCGCTCCCCGCCTTCCTGCCGAACATGGCAGCAGCTCAACTCGCCATCGAGCTCGGCACGACGGGCCCGGTGCTGCACACCGCCACCGCCTGCGCCTCCGGGGCCGCCGCCATCCACACCGCAGCCCTGCTGCTCCACACCGGAGCCTGCGACATCGCCCTGGCCGGCGGCACCGACGCCATGATCACTCCGGTCTGCGTCGCCGGATTCGCCCGGATGAAGGCCCTCTCCCGCAACACCGACCCCGTCCGCGCCTCCCGCCCGTTCGACGCGGACCGCGACGGCTTCGTCATCGGCGAGGGAGCGGGCTTCCTCGTCCTGGAACGCCGGCCGGACGCGACGTCGCGGCAGGCCGCGCCCAGAGCCCTGCTGGTCGGCACCGGAACCGCCGCCGACGCCTACCACCCCGTCGCACCGCACCCGGAAGCCCGCGGACTCGAAGCGGCCGTCCGGCTGGCCCTCGCCGAGGCCGGCTCCTGCCCCGACGACGTCGACCACGTCAACGCCCACGGCACGAGCACCCCGCTCAACGACTCCGCGGAGGCCCGCCTGATCGTCCGGCTCTTCGCCCGGCGCCCCCCGTCCGTCACCTCCGCCAAGGGCGCGCTCGGCCACACGATGGGCGCCGCCGGTGCCATCGAAGCCGCCCTGACGGTGCTCACCGTGCAGCACCAACTCGTCCCCGCCACCGCGGGGTTCGCCGTCCCCGACCGGGACACCGGCGCGATCGACCTGGTCCACGGCGGCCCCCGCCGCCAGCGCCTCCACCTCGCACTGAGCACCTCGGCCGGATTCGGCGGCCACAACACCGCCCTCGCCTTCGCCCCCGCCGCCACCCCCGGGAGCTGACACCGGGACGAGGACGTCATGCGCGTCGCCGTTCAGGAAAGAGCTGGATCGTTCGGCGCATCCCGCCTTACGGTGGCGCCATGAGTGATCACCCCGAAGCACCTGTCGTGCCCGTCGAGGCCTATGAACCCCCCTACTACCTGGCCGTCTTCACGACGGTGCGAACCCAGGACCAGAACGGTTACAGCGAGACCAGCGCACGCATGGAAGACCTGGTGAAGGACGTCCCCGGGTACCTGGGGATGGACCACGCCCAGACCCCTGGCGGTCTGGGCATCACCGTCGGGTACTTCCGCGACGCCGACGCCCTCACGGAGTGGCGGAGCAACGTCGAGCACCGCGCGGCGCAGAAGCGCGGGCAAGCCGAGTGGTACCAGAACTACACGCTGCACGTGGCGAAAGTGGAGCGCAGCCACGGCTTCAGCCGCGTGTAGGGGTCTGCGGGCCCGATAGCGGGCTGACCGGCTCTCGTCGTCCGGGCGGGCCGCGATGGTCAGGGGCCCGCCCGGACCGTGCCGCGGGTCTGGACAGCGGTGCGGGGGTCGGCCAGTCTTCACCAGCATGACCCTCCCGCTCCCCGAGCACGTCCCCGGTGCCGCGCGCACCGCGCTCTTCGAAGCCGTCACCGCCGTCGGCGACGAGGCCGTCGCCCTGCTCGCCGGCGGTCGCGGTGACACCCCGATACCCGGCGCCGAGTGGACGGTCGGCGAGGCCGCCGCCCACCTGGCGATGGCCAACGAGCTGATGGCCGATTTGGCCGCCGGCGAGGAACGGCCGTACGGGGACGGCACTCCGGGTTCGCTGGCTGCCGCGAACGCGGCCTCGCTGGCCAGGCGGCCGGAGCGGGACCTGACCGTGCTCGGCGGGGAGATCGCCCGGCAGGCACGGGAGTTCACGGCGGCGGCCGGCTCGCGTGCCGGCACCGAGCCGGTGCTGACCCCGCTCGGCCCGATGGACCTGGACACCCTCGGCGCCTACCTGCTGACCCACATGCTGGGCCACCTCTACGACATCGCCCTCGCTCTCGGGCGGCCGCACCCGATCGACCGGCACCGCGTGGGGCTGACGATGCCCTTCCTGCGGACGGCGATGCCCCGGGTGCTGGACGCGCGCGCCGCGGCGGGCCACAGCGCCTGCTACCGGCTGCGGGTGCGCGGTCTGGACGGGTTCGCGGTGACCTTCACGGACGGTGTCGCCGTGGTGAGCCAGGAGCCGCCGCGCCGCCCGGACTGCACGATCCTCACCGGGCCGGTGGCGTTCTTCCTCATCGCGCTGGGCCGCTACACCGCCACCGGCGCCCTCGCCCGGGGCAAGGTGCTCGCCTGGGGCCGCAGGCCGTGGCTGGCCCCGGGCTTCCCCCGGCTGTTCGCGGCCCCCTGAACACGGCCCCCTGAACACGGCTCCCTGAACACGGCTCCCTGAGCGGCCCCCTGAGCGTGGCTCCCTGAACACGGCCGCCGGCCGGGCGCGGGACGCCCGTGTCACACCGACGCATCGTGACCTGGCCGTCGTGCCCGCCGAGCCGGCGAAGACGGAGGGAGCGCTCCTCCCGGACCAGACCGTGCTCGTCGTCGAAGTGACATCACCGTCGAACGGTGAAACCGACAGGGTTGCCAAGCGCCGGCGCTGCTCGCAGGTCGGCGCTCCCACGCGCGGGTGCGCGCCCCGGCCCTCTCCCGTGCCCTTTGGAGCACAGAACGGTGCCTGATCGTCCGTTGTGCTGCGCGACGACAGTCCGGCCGGATATGTCAGAGGGAACACCTGTCGCGCCTCTGGAGGGGTTCCCATGCACGCGAAAGACCCCGGCAAGCCGTCGGAGCCGCACCGGCGCCGCGACCTGCCGCGCAAGGCCGCTCCGGCGGCCGACGGGCTGGGGCTGAGCCTCGGGGGCGGGTCTGCGCAGACGGCCCTCGCCTTGCAGCGCGGCATCGGCAACGCCGCGGTCTCGCGCGTGATCGAGCGGTCCAGGCACCAGCACGGTGCGGGGTGCGGTCACCCGCAGGCCGCCGTCGGGGCGGGCGCACCAGTACAGCGGTCCACCGTCCACGACGTCCTGAGCACGGGCGGCAGGCCGCTGGACGACGCCACCCGCACCGAGATGGAAGCCCGGATCGGCGCCGACTTCTCCGACGTCCGCATCCACACCGGCCAGGCCGCCCGAGCCTCTGCCGCTGAGGTCGGCGCCCGCGCCTACACCTCGGGCAACCACGTGGTCATCGGCGACGGCGGCATGGACCGGCACACCCTCGCCCACGAGCTGACGCACGTCGTGCAACAGCGCCAAGGCCCCGTCGCGGGCACCGACAACGGCGACGGCCTGAAGGTCTCCTCCCCGTCCGACCGCTTCGAGCGGGAGGCCGAAGCCAACGCGACCCGGGTGCTGAGCGGCGCTGTCCCCGCCCAGCGGAGGACGGGGGACGCACCAGCCGCCCGCCCCGGTGCGCCGGTCGTGCAGCGCGCCATCACCTACGCCAAGGCCGACTGGTCACGGCAGCACCTCTCGCCGGACCGTTTCGCGGACCTGCTCCACCAGGCGTCCGGCGAGCAGGAAGGTGTCCGATTCAGCGTCCCCTACAAGGAGTTGTTCAAGGCCCTGGAGGAGTCCGCCATCACCATCGAGATCGACGAGCAGACGGACATCAAGAGTGCGCGCGCGTTGTTCGCGCTCAGCAACGAGGGAGAGGGCGGCGCGCTGAGGATCACCCCGCCCAAGGACGACGCCTCTCCGCTCGAACTGCGGGAATTCGCCGCGACCGTGACCCACGAGATGCAGCACGCGCTCGACTCGGTCACCGGCCGTTTCAAGTCCCAGGAGAAGCCGCAGACGATGGCGCAGCGGAAGATCTCCACCGAGTTGCGCGCGTTCGGCGAAGAGGCGGCCGCGGCGCTCAAACTCGCCATGGGCGACGGCTACAGCAAGAGCCAGGGGAAGCTCTCCGCGATCCTGAAGACGATCCCCGGGGACCGGCTCACGCCCGAGCGCAGTCGACTCGCCGGCGAGTTCCACATGATGGACAGCTACCGTGCCGCCAACCGGGACCCCCTCGACGCCTTCGGGGCGGGGATCCCGATCCCCGACAGCGTGCTCCTGGAACGTGTGGCGGGCTACCTGTCCTTCTACAAGCTGGTCGTCGACACCCCGACCAGCGCGGAAGCACTCCAGTGGCTGCGCGCCACCCCGGCGGTGGTGGAGAAGGGGCTGGTGGAGGGGATCGTCCTGTTCCACAACCACCGCCCGCAGCCGGAGTGAGGCCGCGGGCGGTCGGGAGGGTGACAAGTGCGACACCACGTCTATCCGTTGCGGGCGGAAGCCCGGATCTGCGCGTTCACCGCGCAGTCGGCGTCGAATCCGGTGCCGTCCGCGGCTTCAGGGCTTGGGGGGAAGGCAGAGGGGACGGTCGGGTACCCGGACTGGCAGGGTGCGTCGTTCATCGGCGGTGAAGGAGCGGTAGCCGATGATGCGGCACAGGTCTCGCTGCCAAGCGTCGGGGTCGAGGACGATCCGGTGGACGTAGTCGTTCTCGGTGCGGATGAGGAGGGTCTTTCCGTCGTTGGTGGCGTCCAGGAACGTGAGCGGCTCCTGCAGACTGTTGTCGGTCACGTTGCGGAAGTCGTAGGAGTCCACGGAAGGTGGGCCGCCGACCTGGTAGATCCGGATGGCGTTGTTGGCCGCGATCATGAAACGACCCTGGGCGTCGACGAATCGGGTTATGGCCGAGTTCTGGCCCGGTGTGCTGGTGGTGGGGAGGGGGCCGATTTCCCTCTGCAGGGGGTCGGGCCGCCACAGTTCGACGACGCTGTTCCTGCGGAGAACGGCCAGGTAGCGGCCGCTCTCGTCGAACCGGGCCGCGATCAGGTCGGTGATGCCCGGGTTCAGCGACGCTACGGTGTGGCCGGTGCCGATGTCGACGACACGGATCACGGGGTCGTCGTGCACGACCACGGTCAGCTTTCCCTCCTGCCAGTGCGGGCCGACGTACATCTGTGGCGTGCCGTGCTTGTCGGCCGGGGGATGGAACGCGGCCGCGTCGAACTGCGCCAACCGGACGCCGGTTCTGGCCTCCCACTGCTGGATCTGGGTGCCGGAGACCGTCACCAGGCGGTCGTCCCCGTCGAAGAAGTAGCTGAAGTCCTCGGCTGCCGAGTCGACCTGGGATGGTGCCGCGGCGATGCGGGCGACCGCTCGTAGGGTGGACGCGTCACGGACGGAGACGGTGTTCGGGCCGTCCCGGAGCGCGATGAGCGTGTCGTCCCGGTTGGACAGGAGGCGGTCGCCTTTGCCCTTCCAGGCGGGCTGTGGCAGGGCTGTTCTGGTCAGGAGCCTTCCGACGTCGAGCCCGGGCTCGCGGAGTTCGAGGTCGGAGCCGCCCGTCAGGCGGATGGTGATCTTCCTGCCGTCCCGGCTGAGGTGGACGGTGTCGGCCACGGCCGTGTCCTCCTCGCCCGCGGGGATCTCGGTGTAGGAGATGGAGCTCCGTCCCTGACCGACGAGATACTCCTTCCCGCCGGTGGAGAGGAGAACGGATGCGTGCTCGTACAGGTGGCCCGGTTCGTCCACCAACGCGACGGCTTTTCCCCGGTCGAGGTCCAGGAGCGTCAGTTTGGCGGCTTCGTTGATCACGATCCGGTGGCCGTCGGCGCTCGCCGCGATCAGTTCGGTCGCCGGGGCGATCGTCTCCGTGGTTTCGTACGGTTTTCCCACCACGGATCCGTCGGACACCCGGATCAGTCGTACGGTGCTCTTCGTGCCGCTGCCCTGTCCGGGTTCGTGGGTCCGGACGACGGCGACGGTGGCCCGGTCCCCGGAGGGCAGGATCCCTTGGTGATCAGCAGGCACCACCACGTTCCGCGCGGCACCGCCGGCCATGTCCACGGAGGCCAGTCCGGTACCACCGTTGCTGGTCTTCACCAGCAGGGAATGCCCGTCGGAGCCGAACCACAGCCCGCTTCCCATGTCCTGAGGTGCGGCAACGCGGCCGGCGACCGCCCCCGCCTCCAGATCCCACCAGACCAGGCTGTCGCGGGTCGGAACCGCGATGTAGCGCCCGTCGGGTGACATCGCGGTCGCGTCGGCAGGAGCCGCGGAGATCTGCAGCACCCCGTCCACTCGGGGCAGCTGGTGAACCTGGCCGATGGGCGTGGTGCTCTCCTTGTCGACGTCGAACCAGCCTCCCGCCCCGTCGTCGGTCACGAATCCGGCGCGGCGTCCGTCCGGGGAGACCATCAGGTAGAAGGCGTACCCGGCCGGGACCGGCCGGCTGTGGACGGTGCCGTCCCGGCCGCGGACGAACAGGACGACGTGGGCCATGGCGTCGCGGGAGAGGACGACGTCACCGTCCCGGCTGGTGCTGAACGTCCCGCCGGTTCCGGACATGCCCGAGAACAGGGAGTCCGCGCCGGCCCGGAGGAGGTACTGCCGCATCAGCTGGTTCCGGGCCTCCGGCGTGGGCTTCGTCCGGTACGCGGCGAGGGCCATCATCACGGCCCGTACCGGGTCGTAGGTCATGTCGTCCTGGGAGGCCTGGACGAGGGCGCGGGAGTCGGAGTCGGCCTGGCGCTCCGCGGCATCGCGGCGGGCCGTGGCGAACAGGACGCCCAGGGCGAGGGAGACGGTGATCACCGCGACGAGGGCGGTCCGGAAGGTACGGCGCCGACGGCCGCGGGCCCGGTGGTGCCGCCTTGCGAGTTCGAGGTAGGTGCGTTCGGCTTCGGACAGCTCGGCACCGCGCTCGCGCTGCCAGGTGCGGGCGGTGGCGAGGGTGGGCCCGGTGGGGAGCAGGTCAGCGGGTTGACCGGCGTGGTCCCAGCGCTGGCGGTCGTGCCGGACGGACTCCCGCCACTCCAGGAACGCGCGGTCCTCGCCGACCCAGTCGCGCAGCCGGGACCAGGCGGTGATCAGGGCCTCGTGGGCCAGCTCAACGGTCTCGACGCCCTCGGCACTGTGATCGATGACCAGGAGCCGGGTGCCGGCCAGACGTTGGGCGATGTGCCATTCGTCCTCGGCGAGCTCCTGGCGGGGAACGGTCCGGCGGGTGGCACCGGGTGCGCCGAGGGGGACGCGGACGAGGCGGGTGAAGAGCCGGCGGGCGGCCGGCTCCTCCCCGGCGGAGACATGTCTGTCCCAGGCTTGCTCGGCGTACTCTCCGAGAGCTCCGCTGACGTGACCGATCTCCTCGTACGCGCGGTGGCTGAGAACCCCGGCCGCCTGACGCTTCCACAGCAGGTCGAGGGTGAAGCCGAGGAGCGGCAGGGCACCCGCCTCACCGCCCGCATCGGTCAGGATGCGGTCCACCAGGTGGGCCTCGTAGCGCACCGACGGAATCGCTGCCACCGGTGCGGTGACGATCTCCCGGAGCTGGTCACCGGTCATCGGCCCCAGCGCGTAGACCTGTCGGCGGCAGGCCCGGCCAAGACTCGGATGGGCCAGCGCGGTCTCCAGGTAGTCGGCCCGGAGCGTGGTGAGCACGTGCACGGTCCGGGGAAGCGACGGGCCGAACAGCACGGCCGCCAACTCATCGACAGCCGCCAGGTCGGTCCCGGTGAGCATCTCCTCGAACTGGTCCACCAAGACGATCAGTTGATCGGTGCCGAGGCGGGCCAGCAGGAGAGCTGCGAGATCTCCGAGCCCCTGGGCGCGCAGAAGGCCGGTGAGCGCCGGAAGGCGTTCTAGGCGTTCCAGTTCGGTCAGATCCGGTTCCAGCAGCGGAGACAGCGCGGCGGCGAGCGCGGACAGCGGGGTCGCGCCGGCGTTGGGCCGGACCACCACGGCGGTCATGCCCTGGGAGTGCAGGCGGGGTATGACGCCGGCCATCGCGAGGGAGGACTTGCCCGAACCGGAGGGACCGACGAGGGTGGTCCACCGTTCCCGGGCGACCAGGGCGGTGACTTCTGCCGTCTCCGCCCGACGGCCGTGGAAGACCGGGGCGTCGGATTCCTGAAGCGGGCGCAGACTTCGAAACGGTGACGGCGGCAGTGCCAGTTCGCGAAGCTCCGGCCATACGGAGGCGAGGCCCTCGGCAGGGATCAAGTAGCCGGATGGAGGGTCTCCGGTCTCCGCCACCGCCATCATGCCGACGACACCGTCGAGCTGTTCGTCCCACACCGGGCCGCCGCTGAACCCCGGGGAGACCCGGTAGCCGTTGGCGGCCAGGTCGGCCTGGATCCACCCGTTGGCCTGTCGGGCCCTCAGTACACCGGAGTGCCAGACACCGCCCGGGCGGCCGCTCGGCAGGCCGTACGCCCGCACCGTGTGTCCCCAGACGTCGGAGGACTCCACCATGCGGATCGGCCGGGCGCCCGGAAGCGGAGCGGACAGGTGCAGCACGGCCACGTCCCCGGCGCCGTGCGGGTGGGCGGGCGCCCACCGTTCAACCGTCGTGGGAACGCGCGTACCGCCTGTACCGCCTGTGCCGTCAGCTGCGGTGAGCGGGTCGGTGAGCGGGTCGCTGAGCAGCGGGAGGTCGACGTCGACGCGGGCGTCGGCGTCCGGCTCGGCTCCCGGAGGGAGGCCGAGCGCGGCGGACACCACGTGCGCACACGTCAGTATCCGATCGGCGGTCACCAGGAAGCCGAGGCCGACCGGGACGCCTCGACGGTCGTGGATGCGTACGACGGCGGAGGCCAGCGCATCGGGCCCGGCCCCGTCGACGGCGTCGGCCCGGGACGCGGACACTAGGCCGGGTCCGAAGCCGCCGGAGGCGCCGATGCCTCGGGGGTCTGCCGGTTCCAGGTGAGCGAGACCTTGAAGTTGGCCTCCGCGGCGGTACTGGAGATCACCACGTCGGCCTCGGCCGACAAGGACAGGCCGAACTCGATGCTGATCTCGTCCGGGGCGTGCGCCAGGCCCCGGAACCCCTCGATGAAGTTCTGTGCGACCGGACGCACGCCGGCCAGCATGTCCCCGAGCGAGCGTGTCGCCCGAGCCACCACCTGTCCGGGCCGGGCGACCTGCACCAGCCCTTCCCCGACCTGCTCGATCTCCACCCGGACCACGTCCTGTCCCTCGCTCACCGAGCCGACGGGCAGTTCCACGAAGTACGCCATGATCCCCCCGGATCTGGTCAAAGTCCCCGAACAGAGCACCGCTTGTGAGGTGTCGCCTGCTCACCGTAAAGGCCTACCGGCCTCCGCGTCCCGGAATCATGACTGTCAGTCAGCTCGGGCTCCCCGTCGCCGGCGGTCCGCGCGGTGGTCCCGCTGGTGAAGGGAGCCGGCGGCCCGGCCGTGGCGCGAGAATCCTGCCGCGACGCAGATTGCCCTCGGGCGCCGCCAGTGGGCCGCCCGCGCCGCATCGGCCCCAGGGCTCCGAGATCCACGCCCCGAACGGCATCCCGGCGCCTGCCTGCCCTTCCCGGACACCGGCGGCCGAGCCGGTCACGATCCCGCCGGGAATCCGTGAACGGGCCCCGGAACGGCTCCACCGCCGTTCCGGGGCCATCTTGTCGGCGCGTAGGCGTCACATGTTCCACAAGGCCGTCGTGGGGCGAGGCGTGGGGGGAACGGAGGTGGGCGGGGCCCAGACGCCGTTCTCGAAGAAGTCCTTGATGGTGGTGTACCAGGGCTTGTAGACGATCTTCTGATCCGCCAGCCAGGCGTCGTTGTAGTACTCGTTCGTGTAGCGGTCGCCCGGATCGCACATCACGGTGGCGACGCTTCCGAGTTGGGGGCCGTCGTTCATGCCGAGCAGGATCTGGATCGCGCTGAACACGCCGGTTCCGGTCGAGGGCCCGGCGTGGATGCCCCATTCCGTCCGGTCGGAGAGGTAGCGCATGGTGGCGACCGACGCCGCGTCGGCGACGCGGATCATGCGGTTGACCGTGGTCGGCACGAACGAGGCCTCGACCCTGGGCCGGCCGATGCCCTCGATGTGCGAGCCCTGGTCGGTCACTGCGGGGTCCTTCCAGTACCAGCCGTCGAAGTACGCGGAGTGCTCCGGGTCGGGCACGCACACCCGGAGCTTCTTGGCGGTGTACCGGGCGTAGCGGGCCACCGAGGTCGTCGTGCCGCCGGTGCCCGCGCCCATGGTGAACCAGTCCAGGTTCGGTAGGCCCTTCAGCAGTTCCGCCGCGAGACTGTGTTCGCCACGCCAGTCGTAGGACCGCTCCGCGTACGTGAACTGGTCCATGAAGTGGCCGTCATAGCGCTTCGCCACCCGGTGGGCGTACTCGACGATGTCACCCGACACCGGGACCACGGTGCCGCCGTACTCCTCGATCTTCTTCTGCTTCTCCGGGGCCGTGGTCTTCGGCACGACCGCGTAGAAGTCGATGCCGAGCTTTTGGCAGTACCACGCCTCGGAGATGGCCGTCGAGCCGCTGGACGCCTCCACCACGGGGCGGCCTTCCGCCAGCCGGCCGCTGGCCAGGGCGTGGGTGAGCAACGCCGCCGCGAGCCGGTGCTTGTGGCTACCGGACGGCTGGTCGGCCTCTCGCTTGATGTGCAGCTTCAACCCGTTGAGCTGTGGGGGCAGCGGAATCTCCTTCACCGCCGTCTCCTTGGGCGCGAGTTCGCCGCGGATGCGCTGGATGCAGGCGTTCACCCACTCCCGGTCGTCCGGGTAGACGTCCGACTCGTCGTCCCCCTCCACCGCCAGGACCTTCTCGTCTACGCGTTCCATCACACTCATCAGCAGTCTCCGTCCAGCTCATCGAGCTCCACCCGCCCACGCGGGGCGGCATCCGCCCCAGCATGGGAGGCGCGACGGCCCCTGGTGGGAACGCGGTGCTTGCGACACGCACTATTCGTCGAGACAGCGCAACGCGCCCGGTCCGCCCGCGAGCTGGAGGAGCAGCTCAGGCAACTCCGTGCGCGGCGTAGCGGAGTCTGTGAAGAGGAACGGTCAGCTCCAGATCAAGGAAGGACCGTCTCGGCCGGGGTTGTCGAGGCCGTTCCGCCAGCGGAGTTGCAGTCGGACGCCCTGGACGAGCAGGTGATCGGGCAGCTGCTCGCCGGTGGCGAACTGGTCGTCCACAACGCCCGAAGCCCTCGGGCCTCGGTTGTTGCCTCGTGCTCCGCCAGGATCGCGGCGAGGTCGGCACCTCCCGTCCACAACCGCAGCTCCCCGTGGGCCTTTTGGTGGTCGGAGGCCAGGTGCACGGCAGTGCGGACTGGGCGGGCCAATAGACCCTTGATGCCGTGAACCGTCTTGTCGTCGGCGCGTGTTGGGGAAGGTCGAGCACTGGTCGAAATGCCTCAGGCCCTGCGAGATGGACGTCCGGACCGATTGAGCAGCCCGAACGGTGGGCAATGTGCGCTCAGCCAGCTCAGCCAGCTCAGCCAGCTCAGCCACCCGGACCGGCGTGTGGCGGAGGCGACAAGTAGCCGAGGAGTGGCCGAGACCAGCGGGAGGTCAGGGGCCGGTGACCCGCAGGCCGACGCGCGTCGGCTCGGGCTGGAGGACGATTCCGGTCGCAGTTGCGACCCGGGCGGCGAGGTCGGCGAGCTCCTGGTCGAACCCGGCAGCCCTGGCTGCCCCATGAGCGGTGACGGTGAGAGTCCGGCGTTCCGGGCAGCGCACGCCGTCGGCGACGGCCCGGCCGGGTCGGCAGCCGGCAGGCTCCAGGAGCCACCCGGCGCTGGCGCGGAGGTCGCCATCGCTGTCCTGATGGGCCGGGCAGCTGCGGTCGGACCAGTGTGTGGCCTGGGCGGTGGTGCGGTCCTGGTCCGTGCTGGCCAGAACCGCGTCGGGGGCGGGGGCGCTCGGGACGACGTACGGGGCACCGAATGGTTCGGGATCGACGGCGTAGGCGCCACGGGCCATGGTGAGACCCGGCTGGTCGCCCTCGTCCTGGTCCGCAGAGCGCTGCTCAGGTAGTTCGTCGAGACTCCGCAGCGGCCCGGCCAGGCCGTTGAGCGAGGGCTCACCCGCGGACCTCGTAGCGTGCACCCGGCCGAGGCCAGCTGGAGTCCATGAAGTCGGGGCGGTCGATCCGGTGGAAGCAGCGGACCAGGAACTCGGTGAACGTTCCGGCGGTCTCGAACCACTCGCCCTCATCACTGCTGATGATGATCCGCCACTCAGTGGGATCGTCCTCGACCGCGCGGAAGAAGTACCGGCTGCCGTGCTCGTCGCTTCCCCATAGCAGTAGCACGCCTGATCGGGCATCGGACTCGTCCACCTCCCAGTAGCCCTCGGCGATCTCGCCGTACCAGGCTGGACGCTCGGGTGGAGGTCCCCAGTGGCGCTCCAACTCGGCCGGTGTGGTGTCCATCGGCCGGTCGATTGTCAGGTAACCGTCCACCGAGCCGGGGCCGTACAGGTCGAGGAACGCCTTGAAGTCGGCCGGCAGCCGGAAACCGAGGTACCGCTCGCTGGCATCCCAGATCGCGGGTCTGGCCCAGCCCCAGCACGAGGGTTCCCCGAGCAGCGTGCGTAGCTGCTCCAGCGCGGTTCGGCTCTCTGGGCGGGGGCGGAGGGTTGCTGCTGTCAGCATTGCCACAGGAACACGGCTTGTGTGCAGGGCTCGCACGCGAAGGCGTAGGCCTCGCCGCGACCGCCGAAGTTCATCGCTGTGGCGTGGTCCCGTCCTTCCTCGAGCTGGACGACGAGCCTCATCTGCCGTGCGCAGGTGGGGCAGGCAGGGGTCTCGTCGTTCTGCAGCCAGGCGGGCTGCCCGCCGAGTTGGCCGAGGACGTCCAGAGGAGTCCGGCCCGGCCGGCTCGCCCACTCGTTGCAGGCCTGGCTGTAGTCCGCTGTCGTGGACGGAGTCTCGTACGTGACGGCGCTCACCGAGCCGAGGGGGACCGGCTCCTGGTCGTCGTCCTCGTCCAGCGTGTGCACCGGGATCGGCTGGAGCGCGGCTGCGGGGAAGATCAGCGCGCGGTTGCCGCCCGCCTGCGGATCCCACTCCTCGCACATGCCCGGATCGTTCTGGCACATGAACAGGGCGAGCGTGCCCCGTCCCTCGGCGGTGCCCTGGCCCGCGTGGCGGCCAAGGTCGTCCAGGAGTACCTGGGCCAGGAACTGCATCGGTCCGTCGCAGGTGGCGCACTGCGGCCAGGTAGTCCCGGCCGGGGCCAGCGGCACGCCGCCGGTACGGGTGGTCGGCGCGTCGGGTTCGGTGGTGCCCGCGTACGTCATCAGGGTCGTTGTCACAGATGGCGACTGTACGACAGGCCGCTGACACCATCTCGGCGTCCCGTCATGACAGCGGGAGATGTTGCACGCCGGGGTCAGCGCCACCGGGACCAGCCGGATCGCGGCGACGGCACCCGGACCATCGTCGACGACCAAGGGCAGCCGACGCCCTGGGGCTCGGCTGATCGCCTCGCAACACACGCCCGACGCCACCCGAGGCCGCGGACTCAATCGCATGCGAAAACGTCGTGCCTCCACGTCCGGCGCCAGGAATCCGGACAGCTGGAACGGCCCACTCATCAGTCGGGCCGTCCGGCTCTGCGGGCCCGAATGGCCGCGGAGCCGGACGGTTCGGGCGTCATCCACGACCGCACCGGGGCGACGTGAAAATTCCTGAAACTCGTGGCCCCGCAGCCGCCCGGAACAGTGCCGCAGACGCCCCTCGGAGGGCCGCGGCCGGATTGCGGCGGCAGTGCGCACCCATCCCGGCCGGGCGCTCGCGATTGCCCCTCAGGGGCCCGTCCGCGGCCTCGCCAAAGTGGCTTTGACCTGGTGTTTTCTCGGAATCTCGTAGGCTGGGGAGCTCTGTCGGACACCCTCGGAGGGGGCATCATGAGCGAGGAATGCAAGGCGTACGACGCCAGCGCGATCGTGGTTATCGAGGGCCTGGAGGCCGTTCGGAAGCGGCCGGGGATGTACATCGGATCGGTCGGTGAACGCGGCCTGCACTACCTGGTGTTCGAGGTCGCCGAGCGGGCGATGGACGAGATCCTCGGCGGCACCGCCAGCCGTGTCGAGATCGCCCTCACCGCCGACGGTGGCGTCCGCGTCGCCGACGACGGCACGGGCCTCCCGGTCGGGCACGCCGGCCACAGCGACGGCCCTGCGCTGGAGAGCCGGTTGGCCGTGCTCTGCTGCGGGGCACAGCCTGCCAACCGGCGCTCGCTGCTCGGCGGCTACTTCGGCGTGGGACTGGCCGTCGTCAACGCGCTGTCGGGCCGTCTGACGGCCGAGGTGCGGCGCGACGGCGCCCGCTGGGTGTTGGAGTACGAGCGAGGCGTAGCTGTCGCGACGCCTACCCGCACCGGACCGGCCGACGACAGCGGGACCGCGATCACCTTCCGGCCCGATGCCGAGATCTTCGAGACACTGGAGTTCTCGTTCGACGCACTGGCCGAGCGCTTCAGGGAAATGTCCTTCCTGAACCGGGACTTGGACATCACCCTGACCGATGACCGCGACCCCGCGGCGCCCCGGGCCGTCCGCTTCCGGTTCCCGGGCGGACCGAGGGACCACATCGCGGAGCAGAGCGCCCCCCTCCACCCGGACGTGATCGGTCTCGAGCGCGAGTACTCCGAAATGGAGGGAACTGTCGAGGTGGCTTTCCGCTGGTGCGACACCCGCGAGGAGCGGGTCGCAAGTTACGCCAACAGCCGGCCGACCACCGGCGGCGGCACGCACGAGCTCGGCTTCCGCGACGGCCTGGCGGCCGCGGTCAACGCCTACGCCCGCGAGCAACAGCTGCTCACCCCGTCCGACCCCGACCTCACCCCCGCCCAGCTCGGCGCGGGCCTGACGGCGGTCGTGTCGGTGAAGCTCGATCGCCCCGAGTTCGAGGGGGCCACCCGCGACCGACTGGGCAACGGGCCCGTCCGCGCCTGCGTGACCGAGGCCGTCCGAGAGCACCTGGCTGCCTGGCTCCGCGCCAACCCGGCACAGGCGACCGCCGTCCTCGCCCGGATCTCGATGACCACCCGCCGCTGACAGCACACCGAAGACACCGAAGGCCAGGTCGGGATTGGTCCCCGGCCTGGGCTTTTCGGTGGGCGCAGCCCGCCTCCGGCCGCCCGGACACCTGGCGCTCCCTCGCCGTCGCCTGGCGGTCCGCCGGCGCCACCCACCTCACCGTCACCACCGACGACCTCTCCCTACTGGCCCCCCTGCAAGCGGCGCTGACCGGGTAGCACGCCGGCTCAGGACACGGAACCGCCGATCAGGCCATCGCACGGTCTCCAGAGGCCCGCGTACGGCCTGGCACTGTGGCGCAGGAGGCGTGACCTGCGTCAACTTCACTCCAGGACTTGATGGTTCGATGCCTGCCGGCCGACTGGGGGTGCTCCCGACCGGTCGCCAAAGGGGAGGTGGGGCGGTCAGAGGGGCAGGCCCTGCCAACCGCCGAGGGGGTCTGTACGGTGACCGGCTCTCGCTCACTTTCGGTGGTGACGTTCGGTAATTTCCGCTACCTGCAGTGATCCACCCGGTTCACGCTGGGAGCCGGCGACTCGACTCTTGGGCGCGCCGCAGACAGGGAGGGCGGCCTGGGGCACGCGAGTGGTTTGACCAGGCACTTTTGCCATGACCTTCCGTCACCACCGAAAGTGAGCCAGAGCCAGTCGCTGGACAGACCCCTACTAGGTGGATCACGGATTCGGAGCGGGTGGGGAGGGTTTCGCGGTCGCGGGCGAGGCGGCGGTGGCCAGCGCCGTGGCACGGATCCCCGCGCTTGGAAGGTAGGACAAGCTCAGGGCTCGGTGATGGTCAGGGCGGGGGGCTGCGGTTGATGTCGGTCGGGGCGCTGCCCCTGCGTCCGACGGGGGTGCCACCAGTTCCACCGCCCCAGCAGGGTCATGGCTGCCGGTACCAGAAGGCAGCGGACGATGGTGGCGTCCACCAGGACACTCACCACCAGTACGACACCGATGAGTTGCATCACCGCGACCGACGATGCGGCGAGTGGCACGAGGGCGGTGATGAGTACGGCGGCGGAGGTGGTGATGAGGCGGCCCGTGTGCTGGACGCCTTCGACGATGGCGCGGCGGTTGTCACCGTGGCGCAGGTATGCGTCGCGGATGCGTGCCACCACGAAGATCTCGTAGTCCATGCTGACGCCGAAGGCGATGCAGAAGATCAGCGGTGGCAGGAGCGGGTTGGTGGTGCCGGGGGGAGCCGAGCCGAACAGTGCCGCGTAGTGGCCCTCTTGGAAGAGGAACACCATCGCGCCGAAGGACGCGGTCAGACTGCACAGGTTCACCACCAGCGCTTTGAGTGCGATGACGGCGCTGCGGGTGAACAGCACCATGAGCACAGCGCTGATGGCACCCACCGCGAGTGCGGCCCGCAGGGTCAGGGTGGCCATCGAGGAGCGGGTGTCCGCCAGCGCGGCGCAGTCGCCAGCCACCATCACCGGACCCGGAGGGGAGTGCCAGGTGCGCAGCGAGCGCACCAGTTCCGCGGCCTGGTCGGAGTCCACGGGGAGTTCGGTGGTGATGGCGAACCAGGTGCCGGTGCCGGTACTGCGCACGGTGGCGCCAGCGGGGGCGGAGGCGTAGCGCAAGCCGTGGACGAAGAGCCCCTCCGGGCCTACGACGGTCAGGACGCCGGCGGTGCGGGATGCCTCGGCGGCGTAATGGGCCGCCTGTGCGGAGTGTGCCGGCACCTCGGGCAGCAGGACCAGTGGTGTGGCCGTTCCGACGTTGGGGAAGTTCTGACGCAGGTGGTCGGCGACGGTGCGCTGCGGGGCGCCCGGGGGCAGCCACCGGTCGTCGATGTAGCCCCAGTGGACACGGGCGAACGGCGCGGCCAGTAGCAGCAGGACGCCCGCGCAGGCGAGCAGGACGGCTGTCGGCCGGCGAACCACCCGGCCGGCCTGACGGCCCCACCAGCGGGCCACGGCATCGTCGGTGTTACGGTGCCGTGCCCACCGCAGGCTCCCCCGGTCCAGGACCAGTCCCAGCCTGGAGAGCAGGCGTGGCAGGACGAGGACGGCGCTCAGCCCGGCGAGGACCGTCACGCAGGCGGCGGCCACGCCCAGCGAGCGCAGCATCGGCATGGGGAAGAGGATCAGAACGCTCAGGCACAGGGCCACGGTGCCGGCCGACATGATGACGGTGCGGCCGGCGATGCGGGTGGTGGTAAGGACTGCGGCCTGGGGGTCCTGGCTCAGGGCGAGTTCCTCCCGGAAGCGGTTGACCATGATCATGCAGTAGTCGACCGAGAGGCCCAGGCCGAGCGCCACGACGAGGTTGGGGGCGAAAGCCGAGACTGGGCTGACCTGTTGCAGGAGCAGGAGGACGCCCTGGGCTCCGGCGATCGCCAGGGCGGCGATGACCAGGGGCAGGGCGGCGGCTGTCAGGGAGCCGAAGGCCCAGAGCAGCACACCGGCGACCAGGGGGAAGCCGAGCATTTCGGTGACGGGAAGTTCGGCTCTGCTGCGTTCCTCCAGGGCACGGTTGTTCAGCGCCCAGCCGGTCGCGGTGACGGCGAGTCTGTCCTCCTGACGGCCGCCGAACTCGTGGGCGAGTTGCACGGCGCGGTCGCTGACGTGCTTGTCATCGCCGCTGATCCGTACCGCGATGAGTGCCTCGCGTCGGCTGCCGGCCAGAAGCCTGGGGTCGTTGAGGGTCCACCAGGACTGGGCATAGACGACGTCGGCGCCGGCGGCAACACGTTCGGTGAGTCGGCGGCCCGCGGCCGCGGTCTGGGGGTCTGCCACGTCGTCAGGGGTGCTGACGATCAGTTCCAGGTTGGGGCTGCCCGCGCCGTACTGGTCCTGTAGGAGTCTCTCGGCCTGTGCGGAGGGGCTTCGGGTGTCGAGGTATCCGCCCCCGGTGGCTTCGGCGCCCGCGAGCACGGTGAGGAGGCCGCAGGCGCCGAATACGAGGAGTGCGGCTGGCAGGGCGCGGATCAGGCTTCGACGGCCGTGGCCGTCGGGCCGAGCGCCGGCCGGTCCGGTGCGGGGTCCGGGAAAGGTCGCGTGGATCCGACCGTCAGCCATGGTGTGATCGATTCTCGGGTAGTGGCCGGCGTTCGTGACCGCCGGTGGGCGCAGACGGCGCGGGTGCGGGGCCTGGCCGGTCGAGGTGTCCGGCCAGGCCCCGCACGGCGCCTTCGTGCTCAGAGCAAGGCGTGGGCCTCGCCGCCGATCACGCCGGTCATGGCGGTGACCGGTGAGGCATTGGTGCAGGCTCCGGTGAGGGACTGCACCGTCTGCGAGAGGGAGACCGAGTCGCCCACGTCCCTGCCGGCGGTGACCTGGGTCCCGTCGGAGTCGTCGGTGATCTGGGTGCCCATCGGTTTGGTGGAGTCGATGGCGACTGTGTCGTGCACGTCCACCGTGCTGGTCGTCCCGTCGCTCCAGGTGACTTTGTTGGTGCGGGTCAGGGGGAACGTGCCGCTGCAACCCAGGACGCTGGTGCCGGTTCCGACGGTGAAGGACACGGGGTGGGCGGTTCCGGCGGACCCGTCGGGCGAGGCGCAGTTCTGGAAGGTGCCCGCGCCGGTGACCGTCTGGGTGGTGGGGGTAGGGGTGATGCCCGGCGAGAAATGGAGGGTGTAAGTCGCCTTGCAGGTCTCGTCCTCCGCTCCGATCAGCACCCGGTGCGCAGGCGTATGCGACTGGGCCCGGGCCTGCCAGGCAGCGCCGACCCCGACCGTCAGCAGGAGGGCGACGGACCCGATCCTGAGCAGGCGTGAGCGCTGGCCGCCGACGGGGGGCTCGGCTTTCGGGCCCTCCGGGGCCGGCCGCTTCTCGAAAACCATGGCTCTTCCTTCCGAGGCTCGGCAGGCCCGCTGGCCCACCGCTCTCAGAGAGTATCCATTCCATTACTTTCTGTTTCGATTCGGCGCTCGGGCGGGTCGACCCAAGTCCTGTGGGTGGTCGTCGCGGTGGCTGTCACCCGGGGGAGGTCGGCCATCGGGGTGATGTCTGCGGGCCCGCTTGCCGAACCTGTCCCCGGGAAGCCCAGGGCGACCTAGGGTGCGGCGTGGCAGAACCTTGATACGTGTGCGGAGTCGAGCTGAACATGGGCAGGCTTGTGGAGGTTCCCGTTACCACGACCGCCACCGGCGGGAACAGGCGGGCGGACGCGGAGCCGGCGCCACGGTGGGCGGACCGGTGGCGCGTGCGTGCCCTGGTACGGACACCGCAGGGGGACCAGTACGCCTTCGAGGTCACGTTCGTCCGCAGCGGCGAACCGCAGGTGCCCGGACCCGCCCGCACCACGCTTTCGTGCGGCACGACCGACATCACCGGCCGTGCCTTCGCCCGCAGTTCGTGGCTGGACGGCCCTGCCCTGCGGGCCTGCCGGACGGCGCTCGCTCACGACACCTCGGTGGACCGGCGGGTGCGGGCCGCGTTCGACGACGCACTGGCGACGGGTGTGCCGACCCTGCCGGACCGGCTGTTCAGCCATCCGGTCACCACGGCACCGGACGGGAAGCTCGACTTCGGCCCCGTCGGCGCGTTCGAATCCCCGGCGGAGGGATCCTGGCGTCTCCGGCTCGCGGACGAAGCACAAGGGCTCGACGTGCTTCTGGAGTTCCTCCCCTGTTTCGACGGGCAGGGGTGGCGCGGTTCGGGCGTGGTCGCGACGTTCACCGGGCGCGACGGTAGCCCGACCACCGCCACCGGCACCGCCTGGTACGAGGAGCCCAGTGATGAATCCCTCGGGCCAGGGGCGGCTGCTGACACGGCGGGGAACGAGCTGTCCCTCTACCTGGACAACGGCTGGCACCTGGACCTGGACAGCTGCTCGGTCGCGGACGGGCCGGGGCCCCATCAGCGGTTCCTGCGCGCGACCGCGCCGGACGGGCGGCTCGGTGTACACACCTGCACGGTCAGCACGGAGGAGACCTGGACATCGTTGGCGACCCTCAACGTCTACCCCGTCCGGTGGCGGTTGAGGGTTCCGGATCTGGCGCTGGACCTGACGGTGCAGGCGCGTGTACCCGAGCAGGAGTCGCGGTCGCTGCTCACGGGCGTGGGCTGGCGCGGTCATGCGGCAGTGCACGGCTCACTGGGTCACCGGCCGGTCGGCGGGGACGCCTTCGCGGCGACCGAGCCGGACGGCGGCCTGGTCAACCTGGAGCGTCACATGAGCAGCATCGGCCGGGTGGTCCGGGAGGAGATCCGGGCCCTGTACCCCGATGCCTGCGACCGCGCGTCCGTGCACTCCATGGCGGGCCTGCGCGGCGGCGAATCCCTGGACGACAGCTGTCGACGGGATCTGGCGGCGGCCCTCTCGGCGCCGGTGCGTCACCTCTCCGACGTCGGAGGGAAGACCTGGCGGCCGTACAGCGCCGCCGCCGTCCTGGAGATGTTCGGCACCGGCGCCGACCGCTACCGGCCGTTGCTCGCCGCCATCGAGCTGTTGCACATCGGCTCCCTGATCATCGACGACGTCCAGGACAGCTCGCCACTGCGACGGGGGCGGCCCGCAGCCCACACGGTGTACGGCCAGGCTCTCGCGATCAACGCCGGTACCGCCGCCTACTTCGCCTTCGACCGGGTGCTGCGCGACACTGTTGCGGACGACCCCGAGCTGCGTCTGCGGATCTACGAGGTCTATCTGCGGGGGCTTCGAGCCGGCCACGCCGGGCAGGCGCTGGACATCGCCGGGCATACCGCGGCGATGGACCACGCGGTCGACTCCGGTGACCCGACCCTCCTGCTCGAACGCCTGCGCACCACTCATCGCCTCAAGTCCGGCATCCCCGCCCGAGGCACGTGCGAGATCGCGGCCCTGCTGGCCGGAGCCGACCGGGACCAGATCCGCGCCACCGGCGACTACTTCGAAGCGATGGGACTCGCCTACCAGATCAGCGACGACGTGGCCGACCTGTACGGCGTCACCACGGCAGCCGACCGGGCCCACGGCCGCGCAGCCAAACGAGCCTGCGACGACCTCCATCAGGGGAAGGTCACCATGCCGCTTGCCCACGCCGTGGGCCTGATGCCGCCGAGCGCCCTGCGCGCGCTGTGGGCGGGAGTCCGTGGCGGCGCCACAGACTCCCGGTCGATCGAAGCGGCCAGCCGCGCCCTGCGGGACTGCGGGGCGGTAGCGGCCTGCGAGAACGAAGCCGAACAGCTGGTCGAACTGGCCTGGAACGCGAACGCACGGCACTGGCCGCACACCCAGCACAAGGTCATGCTACGCGCGGTCGGCTGGTATGCCGCCCGACGCGAGCCCGACCGCGCGGTGCCGTTCCAGGGGCGAGTGATCTGAGTGATGAGTCCGCTTCGCTGTCCTGTGTCCAGTCCGACGCCGGACACAGCCCTCCGGCCCGTACCCGGCCGCCACGGGCGCGCGGGTTCATGGCGGGGCATCCCGGGGAACTCCGGCTTCCCGTTCCTCGGGCAGTCCCTCGCCTTCAGAAGCGACCCGGTCGGCTGGGGGATGAAGCGTTACCGGCGCTATGGGCCGGTGTCCCGTGCCACCATCGTCGGCAACCGGGCCGTCTTCCTGGCCGGTCCCGAAGCCGTGGCGCCGGTACTGGCCAACCACGACCGGGTGTTCGCCAGCGGCCCTGGCTGGAACCCGGTGGTCGGCTCGCTGCTCCCGGACGCACTGTCCTCGATGGACGCGGCTGAACACCTGTACTGGCGGCGGATCATTCAGAGCGCCTTCAGCCGCGACAGCGTGCGCGGCCACGTGGAGAACTCGGCCGCATTCACCAGAGCTCAGACCGACACCTGGCAGACCGGCGACGGGTTCCGACTGCAGTCCGCCCTGGAACGGCTCATGGTGGGCCTCTCGCTCCAGGAGTTCACCAGCACGTGCGAGATCGGGAGGCTGGAAGAACTCAACGAAGGGTTCAAGGCCATCAGCAAGGCCGCTGTGTCACCCCTGCGCATCCCTCTGCCGGGGAGTCTGTGGGCCCGTGCCGCCAAACAGCGGGCGACACTGGAGACGTACTTCGGGGAGATGATCACGGCCAAGCAGGGCACCAGCGGCGATCTGCTCGCCCGCCTCGCCACGCTGCCCGAAGCCGCCCACGGCGGCCGGAGCCTCGCCAACTTCCTCGTCGCTTTCTTGATCGCCTCCTACGGCACGACGGCCAACACGCTTGCCTCCGCCTGCTACTTCCTGGCCAGGCACCCCGAGTGGCAGGACCGGGTCCGCGCCGAGTGCCTGTCGGTCGGGACCCCGGAACTCGGCCTCGCGCCGACGGACCGGCTCAAGGACCTCGACCGGGTGCTCAAGGAGACACTCCGTCTGCTGCCACCGGTCTTCATCATCCCGCGGGCAGCGACGCGGGACACCGAGATCCTCGGGCACCGCATTCCAGCCGGCACGTTCGTGGCGGCGCAGATCATGCTCACCCAGCGGCTGCCCGAGATCTGGCCGGACCCCGACCGTTTCGCCCCTGACCGTTTCGATTCGGCAGGCCGCACCACCGGTCGGCAACGCGACCTTCTGATGCCTTACGGCAACGGCGTGCACAAGTGCATCGGCCTTCACCTCGCCGAGGGGCAGATGAGGACCATCATGTATCACCTGTTGACGACGTTCCGTTGGAGCATCCGGGAAGACCGCGAACGGGCCTTCGACTTCTCCGTCCTGCACTGCTTCGCGGACGGGCTCCCGGTACGACTGGATCGGCTTCCCGGATAGCAGGCGGGTCATCAGGTGTTGGTGACCGCGCCGTTGGGAGCTGCGGCGGGCGGCTGCTGCGGGAAGGGCAGGGCTGCGAGTACGGGCGCGTTGGTACTGGGCTGTGCCTCTCGGGGCACCGGCGCGGTCACAGCGGTGAAGTCGGCGGCCGAACCGTCCGGGGCGGGGCCAAGACCCAGCCGCAGCTGCACGAGCTGGGCGATGTCCGCGATCGTCGCGTTGCCACGCAGAAGTTCCATGGGCGGGATGTCCACGCCGTAGCGCTGCTGGAGCGAGATCAGTAGCTCGGCCGCCATCAGCGAGTCCAGGCCGTACGCGTCGAGCCGACGATGGGGGTCGAACTGTTCGGGATCCATCTGAAGTACTGCGCCCAGTAGCTCGGTCAGGTTCTTGGTCAGGAAGACCAGCGGCTGCTCGCCGGCCAGTCCGCGGATGAGCTCCGTACGGCTGACGCCGTCCTGATCGTCGCAGGCGGGGGCCAGCCCCGTCATTCGCGGGCTGGTCGCCAGCTTCAGGATCGCGCCGGCCTTGGCCCAGTTGTAGCGGCCCACGCCCGCGACGACGGCGCGGGCGTCGAGAAGTCGTTCTGCGGCGGTGAACGCCTCGGTCGGGCGGACCTGTTCGATGCCGAGACTGCTGAGGGCCTCGGTCAGGTTGTTGCGGGTGACGTAGCCGGTCTCGCTGATGGCTCCCCAGGCGATCGCGAGCCCGCTGCGTCCTTCCTGTCGTCGTCGGCGGACCAGGGCTTCGAGGTAGAGGTTGGCCGCGGCGTACGTGCTCTGCCTGAGGTTGCCGACCATGGCGCTGCCGGAGGAGTAGAGCAGGAACAGGTCGCAGTCGCGGTCCCGGGTCAGTGCGTCCAGGACGGCGGCCCCGCCGATCTTGGGCTTCAGTACGGCGGCGATGCGCTGCTCGTCGAGGTCCACGAGCGCGTCGTCGTCCAGGTGCATCGCGCAGTGGACCACGCCGCGCAGCGGGTGACCGTCGGCATCGATTGCGGCCACCACGGCCCGCATGGTCTCCGGGTCAGTCGTGTCGGCGGCGAAGGCGGTTGCGGTGACCCCGCGATCGGCAAGGGCGGACAGGATGGCGCCGGCCTCCGGGCTGTCCGTACCCCGGCGTCCGACCAGGGCCAGGTGCCGGGCGCCGAGGCCGGCCAGCCAGCCGGCGGTGGCTGCACCGAAGCCGCCCAGCCCACCGGACACCAGGTAGGTGGCCTGGGGGTCGAGCGTGGGCGTGCGCGTGATCCGCTCGACCGCCGGGGGTTCGTCCAGGGGGCTGAAGGTGACGACGACCTTGCCGATGTGCCGGGAGTGCTGGATGAGCCGGAAGGCGTCGGCGACCCGGGCGGCGGGGAATGCGGCATGTGGTAGCGGGTGGCACCGCCCCTCGCGCAGCAGCCGGCCGACCTCGGCGACGACCAGGTCGATCTCCCGGGGAACATCGAGGATCGCGTTGAGGTCCACCCCGAAGAAGGCGATGTTGTTGCCGAAGGGGCGCAGCAGCAGCGGTTTGTTCTCGTGGATGTCGCGTTTGCCCAGTTCGAGGAACCGGCCGCCCGGGCGCAGCAGTTCCAGGCTGCGGGTGATCGCCTCGCCCGCGAGTGAGTTGAGAACGATGTCCACGCCCCGGTGCGCGGTGATCTGGAGGACCTGGTCGGTGAAGTCGAGGCTGCGCGAGTCCAGCACGTGGTCGATGCCCAGCGCGTGGAGATAGGCGCGTTTGAGGTCGCTGCCGGCGGTGGCGATCACCGTGGCGCCGTGTGCCCTGGCGTACTGGACGGCCGCCAGCCCGACTCCGCCGGCGGCCCCGTGCACCAGGACCGTTTCGCCCGGTTGGATCCGGGCCAGGCGGAACAGGCTGTAGACGACGGTCGCGAGGGCCACGGGCGTGGTGGCGGCCTCGTCATAGCTGAGGCCCGCCGGGATGGGCCACAGGTGCGAAGCGCGGGCCACGGTGTGCGAGGACAGCGAGGCAGCCGCCATGCCGGCGACCCGGTCACCCGGCCGCAGGCCGGTCACTCCGGAGCCGCAGGCCGTCACGACGCCGGCGCATTCGAGGCCGAGACCGCTCTCGGACGGCGTTCCCTCGATGACCGCCGCCGGAAGCAGGCCGGTGACCTGCATCAGGTCGCGGTAGTTCAGCGTGGCGGCCCGCACCTCGATGACGACCTCGCCGGGCCCCGGTTGCGGGCGTCGGACCTCCTCCCAGGACAGGTTGTAGGAGAGGCCGGGGTTGCGCGACCTCAGCGCGAACGGGACCGCTTCCCGCGTCGGCCCGGCCACTGGTCGGTGCTGCTCGCGCGGGACGAACCGGCCGCCCGCGGTCAGCACGACCTCGTCCTCGGTGCCGGGACCGAGTAGTTCGCGGGCCAGCCGTCGCGCGTCGGAGACCGGGTCGGCGCCGGGCTCCAGGCAGATGCGGCGTCCGTCCAGGTCCGGGTGCTCGTTGGCCAGGCAGCGCGCCACGCCCCACGCGGCGGCGTGGACGGGATCCGTGATCCGCGCCAGGGCGGGCACGGCGCCGCTCGTGCGGGTCACCAGCCACAGCCGGGCACCGACCTCGCGCGGCAGACGTGCGCAGGCGGCCGTGACCACGCGCAGCAACTCCGTGTGCCTGGTTGCCTGGACGACCTGGTCCGCAGGGTCGTTCTGCGACGAGGGTTCGTTGTGCGGCGAGCCGCCGAGGAGGAGTGCGATGTCGACGGAGTCGATCACTGGAGTGCTGAGGCCGGTCTCGGGCGGGGCGGTCGCGGCGGACAGGGCCCGGTCCCAGGCGGATGGTTCGGCTTCGGCCCGGATGACGCGCACGGTTGCTGCGTCCGCAGCGGTCAGCGTGTCGGCCAGGGCGTGGACCAAGGGGTCCTGGCCCACGGTCTCGGACGCGATGACGAACACCGCTCCCGCCGGCGCGGTGGGCAGTGCGGGCGGTGCCGCCGACTCGGGCGTAGGGGCACCGGCGAGCAGGACGCTCCGGTGGTCGCGGGTGGGCTTGCGGTCATGGCCGGTCTGCACGATGTCGCGGTAGCCGCACCGCTCCAGCAGGGCGGGCCACTGCTCGCGCGACAGCAGCGGGAAGTCGGGCCGCAGCTCGGTGTCGGTACCGGTGTGAAAGCTGTCCGGGGTACCGAGGGAAAGGGCGAGCATCTCCGGGTCGTGCGACTCGCCGATCAGCAGCTGGCCGCCCGGGGCGAGCAGGGCGGCCACCCTGTGCAGTGCCGCGGTCAGGTCTTTGGCCATGTACAGGGAGTCGACCGCCACCACCACGTCGAATCCCTGCTGCGGATAGCCCTGCCCGAGCGGGTCCGCATCCAGGTCCAGCACCCGGTAGTCGACGAAGTCGTAAGCAGCGAAGCGCTTCTGGGCACGCGGGAAGAGGAGCGGGGAGACATCGGTGAAGCAGTAGCGGGTCCGTTGCGCGGGCAGCAGCGGAAGCAGCGCCGCCGTGGTGCCCCCGGTACCGGCCCCGATCTCCAAGACCCGCAGCGGACGGTCGACCGGCCAGTCGCGCAGCATCTCGCGCAGCAGTGCCTGGGTGAGGCGATTGTGGAAGCGGGAGACCGGGGCGGTGTCGTGGAGTTGCTCCAAGGCTTTGGCCACGGGCTCGGAGCCCAGCAGCTCCACGGGATCCGTGCGGCCGCGCAGCACTTGCTCGAGGTGGGCCCATCGGTGGGTTCCGAGCGCGGTCTCGGTGACGAACGCGGGTAGCTCGGTGGCGATCTGTCGGACCAGCTGATCGACGGGGAACTCAGCTGCCGTCAACCGCCACCGGCCGTCCGGTTCGCAAACCAGCACCCCGTGCCGGACGAACAGGGGGATCAGCAGGGAGACCAGGCGACGGAAGCGCGGTTGCATTCCGGCTGCCACGAGATCGTCCAGTTCGAAGGGCGCGGACGGCTCGGGCAGTACGGCGGCCAGCGTGGTGCCGATGCTGCGCGCGCTGCATTCCTTGAACAGTGGGACGAACCTCTCATGCCCAAACCGCCGCCAGTCGGATCGCAGCTCGGCGATCCGGTCGGCCGCCGCCTGTTGCACGGTCCGCGGGGGTGGCAGGGGGGACGGTTCGCAGGGAAGGTCGCTGTGCGGGGCGGCGCGCAGCACCGTGTGGTAGACGGCAATGCCTGCGCGCGCGGTGACTGCCAGACGGCGCAGCCGACAGCCGTCGAGTTCGGCGGTGACGACGCCGTCCTGGTCGGTGAGCGTGATGTCCCAGCAGACCTCCTCGGTGGTCCGGGTGCGTTCGCGTACCCGGACGACACCGGTTTCGGGCAGAGTGCCCCAGAGACGCACCGCCCCGATCGAGACCGGAAGACATGCGTGCCCGTCGGTCACCAGCCCCGCCAGCAGCGGGGCGCCTGCCTGCAGCGCGCCGTCCAGCAGAGCGGGATGTGCGGTGTAGGGATCGCCCGGTGTGCTGTGGTGGTAGGTGGCGAGGACTTCGCCTTCACCCACGCGCAGTTCGCGCAGTACCTGGAAGCCGGGACCGTAGGCCAATCCCGCCGCCGCGCACGCCGTGTAGTGTTCGTCGGCCGACGTCAACCGTGGGCAGCGTTCCCGTACCGTGTTGAGATCAAGGGATTCGGGGCGGTCCCGCAGCAAGGCGCGAACCCTCGCGCGGGCGTGCGGGCGCGCTGCGTCGGCCGCGCGGCCGGGGCCGTGGTTGGTGCTCGTGATGCTCACCGTCCCGTCGTCCGGGGAGAGGCTCAGCTGCACGCGGACACTGGACGGGTCTGCCCAGGGGATCACCAAAGCGTGGCTGAGATCGAGATGCTCGACCTCCACCGGGCCGGCGCAGACCGCCCGCCCGGCCGCCAGCGCCATCTCCACGAAGCCGGTGGCCGGCATCACCACCGATCCGGCCACTCTGTGGTCGCCCAGCCAGGGCAGCAGTACCGGTTCGATGGGGCCCTGCCACACCGGCAGCGGGGCAGGCAGTCGCTCGCCCAGCAGCGGATGGCGCAGCACGCCGTCGCCGCTGCTGCTGATCCAGGACTCCCGGGTGCCCTCCCAGTGGCGTTCGCGCTGCCAGGGGTACGCGGGAAGGCCGGTGACCTGGCCCGGGCGGGGGAAGTACCGACCCCAGTCGATGTCCGCTCCGGCGGCGAGCAGCGCTGCGTGGGTGGTGGCGAGCTGCGTGGCTCCGTCCCCGTCACGGCGCAGTGTTCCCAGCACCGTGACGGCGGTTCGGGGGCGCGTGGCGGCGATACGCCGCAGGTAGGTCTGCAACACCGGGTGGGGGCCGATCTCCAGCAGGATGTCGCCCCCGTCGTCGAGTGCCTGCTCCACTGCCGCGCTGAACCTGACCGGCCGACGCACGTTTTGCCACCAGTACGCCGCGTCCAGGTCAGTACCCCCGGCCCTGGCGCCGGTGACGGTGGAGTGCAGTGCGACGGCGGCGGGGGAGGGCGCCAGCGCGGCCAGCGCGGCGCCCAGGGGCTCGGCCAGACTGTCCATGGAGCTGCTGTGGAAGGCGTAGTCCAGGTCGAGTTCACGGAAGAACACCGCCTGCCCGGTCAGCTGCCTTCCGAGGTCGGCCAGCGCCTGCGGGTCGCCTGCGATGGTGACGTCCTGCGGACTGTTGACACCCGCGATCTCCAGCCTGCCGCCGAACGAGGAGAGTCGCTCGGCCGCGCGCTCCGCCGACAGCCCGACCGCCGCCATCCTGCCGCCGCCACGGGTGGCGCCCTGCAACCGGCTGCGTTCGGCGATCACCAGCGCGGCCTGGGCCAGGGTGAGCGCCCCGGCGCAGTGTGCCGCGGCTACCTCGCCGACGCTGTGCCCCAGCACCATCGCCGGCTCGATGCCTCGCTCGCGCAACACAGCCGCCAAGGCGACCTGGAGCGTGAAGAGCAGTGGTTGTGCGCGCTCGGTCAGGTCCAGGCACCACTGCTCGGGCGGCGCGGCCAATGCCTCGGCCGCCGACCAGCCCAGAAGGGGGGCCAGTGCTGCGTCCACCCGGTTCACCGTCTCGCGAAAGATCGAGTCGCCCGCCAGGAGGTCGGTACCCATCCCGGCCCACTGCGACCCGTTGCCGCAGAAGACGAACACCACCCGGCCACGCTCCACCGCCTTGGCACTCGCGCCGGCCGCAGGTGCTCCCGCCCCGCGCTCCCACCCGCCGACGGCTGCGGCGCCACCCGAGTGCGTCACACCATCAGCCTTTTGCTGAAGGGATGTTGATGCTTCGTCAGTAGTGGCAAGAGCGGTGAACCCGCGTTCCGCGTCCCCCGTGGAGTGGGCGAGCACCACCGCGCGGTGCTCGTGCTTGCCGCGGCGCCTGCACGAGGTGTAGGCGATGTCGTAGAACTCCCGTGGCGCGGCGCTGGCCAGCCGGGCCGTCATCCGGCGCACCGCCTCGGCCAGAGCCGGTTCCGTGCGCGCCGAGACCAGCACCGGCAGGCCCTCGGGCGGTGCCGTGGACGCGCCGGGCGGCAGGACGGGGGGAGCGGAGGCGAGCACGGTGTGCGCGTTCGCACCGCCGAACCCGAAGGAGTTCACCCCCACCACCAGACGCCCATCGGTGGGCAGCGCCCGGTTGCGGACCTCGATCCGCAGGCCTAGCCCCAATGCCGGTGACTTATGACTTAGGCCGTGCCCGGTCCGGCGATCGTGACGATTGTCGGAGCGGGTTGCGGCCAGTTGCGGTGTTGG